>JANMLQ010000110.1:0-12452 GCA_031372635.1 Akkermansiaceae bacterium
ACGGCGAAGGGCAGTGACCAGCTTTCATACTGCGCGGCAAGGAGCAGGAAGACGAAGATGATCGCCATGGCGAAAATCACCCCGGCTTGGCCTTCGGATTTCTTTTCCTGAAGGGTGAGGCCGGACCATTCGTAGCCGGTCTCGGCGGGCATTTCCTTCATCACTTCCTCGATCGCCTTGATCGCTTGGCCGGAGCTATAGCCCGGCGCGGTGGCTCCCATGACCTCGGCGGAGGTGTCGAGATTGAAACGGGTGACCAGGTTGGGGCCGGACATCTTGGTGACGGTGACCAGCGTGCTCAGCGGGACCATATTGCCGTCGTTGCTGCGGACATAGAATTTCCCGATGTCGTCCGGCTTGCTGGTGAACTCGGGCTCCGCTTGCAGGAAGACTTTATATACTTTTCCAAACTTCACGAAGTCATTGACGTAAAGACCGCTGAGGTAGGTCTGGAGTGTGGCGAACACGCTGTCCACTGGCACGTTGAGCGTGCGGCATTTCTCGCGGTCCAGCTCCACTTTCACCTGCGGCGTGGCGGGATTGAAGGTGGTGCTCAAGCGTGCGATCTCGGGGCGCTTGGCGGCGGCGGCCTGTAGTTGTTTCACATAACCTGCCAGGTCGTCGATCGTGCCGCCGGAGCGGTCCTGAAGCTGCATGGTGAAGCCGGAAACGTTGCCGTATCCCGGCAGCGGCGGCGGACCGAAGGCAAACGCGCGGGCACCGGGGATGGCTTGGAATTTTTTAGTCCACTCGGCAGCGATGGCTTTGGAATGGAGGTGTGGTTCGTGGCGTTCCTCCCATGACTTGAGCCCCACGAACATGAGCGCGCAGTTAGGAACGTTGAGCGAGTTGAGGATGTTCATGCCGGCGAGACTGACGGCGGATTGCACACCTTCGGTTTCACAAACGATTTCCTCGATCTGTTTGAGCACCTCGTCCGTCCGCTGGAGGGAGGCCCCCTCAGGCAACTCGACCGCCACAAACAGATAGCCCTTGTCCTCGTCCGGAATGAATCCGCCGGGCACGTGTTTGCCGATGCGGTTGATGCCCACGATGACAATCACCAACATCACCATGGAAAGCGTCGCCTTGCGCACCAGACCGCCGACCACCCTGCCATAGCGCTCGATGATCCAATCGAAGGCGGCGTTGAACTTCTTGAAAAACCAGGCGATGGGCCCCTTGCCGGGTGTCGGCGCGCGCAGCAGCATGGCGGAGAGTGCCGGACTGAGCGTGAGCGCGTTGATCACGGAGAAGACCACCGCGATGGCGATGGTCAGTGCGAACTGGCTGTATAGCTGGCCGGTCACCCCACCCATGAAGGCGACGGGCACGAACACCGCGCACAGCACCAGACCGATGGCGATCACCGGTCCGGATACTTCCTGCATCGCCTTGCGCGTGGCATCCTTCGGGGAGAGTCCGTGTTCGATATGATGCTGCACCGCCTCGACGACGACGATGGCGTCATCGACAACGATGCCGATCGCCAGCACCAGGCCGAACATGGTAAGCACGTTCACACTGAAGCCTAACACCGGAAACATGATGAAGGCTCCTAACAAGGAAACCGGCACCGTAAGCATTGGAATGATGGTGGCGCGGAAACTCTGCAGGAAGATGTAAACGACGATCAGCACCAGAATGATCGCCTCGAAAAGCGTGTGGACGATCGCATCAATCGAGGCCTCGATCGGAAGAGTGGAGTCCATCGCCACCTCATAGATCATGTCCGCTGGAAACTTGGCTTTCGCTTTTTCGAGGATGGCTCTGACGTTCGCCGCAGTGTCGAGCGCGTTGGCTCCGGGGGCTAGATAGATCGCGAAGGCACCGGCCGGTGACTTGTTGAGGCGAGCGCGGAGATCGTAAGTCTGCGCACCGAGATCAACGCGGGCTACGTCCTTGATTTTCACCTGCGAGCCATCGCTGTTAGAGCGGATGATGACTTCTTCAAACTCCTTGGGTTCCTTGAGCAAACCGAGGGCGCGCACGTTGTATTGGCCTTCCTGGCCGGGTGGCGCGGGCTCCGCACCGATTCGACCGGCCGGTGACTGGGCGTTCTGTTCCTGGAGTGCCTTCTTGATGTCGTCCGGCGTGATGCCGAGCGAGGCGAGCTTGTCCGGCTGCAACCACATCCGCATGGTGTAATCTTGGGCGGTGAAGTTTTTCACATCACCCACGCCCTTCACCCGCTTGATCGCGTCCACCAAGTTGAGATCGAGGTAGTTGCTGAGGAAAACGGCATCGTAGGTTTTTTTCGGCGACGCGAGACCGATGACCATCAGGATGTCCGGGCTGGAACGGTTGACGACAACGCCCTCGCGCTTCACCGCTTCCGGAAGCTGGGCCTCGGCCTGAGTCACGCGGTTTTGCGTGTTCACCTGCATGATGTCCACGTCCGTGCCGACGTCGAAATAAACGTTGAGCGTCATCTTGCCGTCGTTGGCGTTGAACGACTGCATGTATAGCAGCTTGTCCACGCCGTTGACTTTGGTTTCAACGGGGGTGGCCACGGATTCCATGACTGCCTCGGCAGCGGCACCACGATAGTTCGTGGTGGCCTGGATCATGGTGGGGCTGACGTTCGGATACTCCGAGATCGGAAGCCGAGAAAGCGAGATGGCGCCCACGATACACGTGAGGATGGCGATAACCATCGCCACGATGGGACGGCGGATGAAGAAGTCGGCCATGGTATTGTTATTCCTTGGCGGTTTTTTCAGCAGCGGCGGCCTTGGCGACTGGTGCACTGGTATTCACCGGGATGCCCTCGCGGAGTTTGTTGACTCCTTCCACCACGATTTTCTCACCTGCCTTGAGGCCCTCGGAGATGATGAAAACACTGCCGGCCTGTTCGGCCGTGACCACTGGCCGCTGGGTCACCTTTCCATCGCTGCCGAGCACCCAAACGAAGGTCTTGCCCTGAAGCGAGATGATCGCCCGCTCTGGCACTGTGATGCAGTTGGGACGAGTGCCGAGATTCACTCGGACTCGCGAGAACATGCCCGGCCGTAAGAGCTTTTCCTTGTTAGGAAATTCCGCCCTCACCCGTAGAGTGCCGGTTTTCACATCCACCGCGCGGTCGATGAAAACAAACTTGCCTTGATCCGGATGCTCGGTGCCGTTGGAGAGGATGAGCGTGAGAGGCACGTCCTCGATTTCCTTTCCGGTATGCTTGCTTTTGGCCTTCGCCTGCAGGTATTCCACCTCACTCACATTGCAGTAGAACCAGATCGGATCGAGCGTGGACATCGTCGCAAGCAAGGTGGGTTCACCCTTGCCGACGAGATCGCCGATGGAAACCTGCTTGGCTCCGATTAGCCCGGTGATCGGTGCTTTCACATCGCAGTATCCGAGATCGAGCTGGGCGGATTCCACGCGTGCCTTCGCAGATTCAATCGCCGCCTCGCCGACATCCACCGAGGCGAGCGCGTTGTCGAGATCCTGCTGGGGAATCGCCTTGCGTTCGGCCAGCGGTGTTAGACGAGCGACGTCCTTATGATACTTGTTAAGCGAGGCGTTCGCTTCGGCGAGCGATCCGTTGGCTGCGGCGATCCGTTCTAGGAAAGGTTTTTTGTCTAACTCGAACAAGACATCGCCCGCCTTCACCTCCACGCCTTCCTTGAAGAGCATCTTATCCACGAAAGCCTCAACGCGAGCGCGGACCTCGACGTTCTGCGGTGAATCTAACTGCCCGATGAGCGTGGTGGAGAGCGGCACGGCCGAGGCTTTGACTTCCATGACTTGCACTGTCGGCGGCGGCATGACCGGTGCTTCCGGCTTCTTGCAGGCGGAAAGACAGAGCAGCAGGACGATAGACGGATACACGAGGGCGAAATGCCTGATACCAAACCACTTGTTCCGATGATGAGTTTTCAAGGTGAATTAGGGCAGGTTTCTGATGATGAGGTGATCGGGAAAAACAAGTGAGTCGGAATTTTTTTAGAATTTTCAGAGTCTTGTATCTGCACGTCTTTTGGTAGAAAATCGGTGCATCACTGTCAACCAAGACCTTGGGCGGCTCCTATAGCTGATGCATTCCAACACGGAATCGGGTTCGTGGAGTGTCCTAGATGGCCGCTCAACATGATTCCACTTGAAGCGGTCTAGCCGCCTTGCAGGATGTGGATGTGGATGTTCCAGCGCCGTGTGCGCCTAACAGCCAAGATCCAGCTTATTTTGAAATTGCTCGCCATCCTCTTTCTTCTCGTTTCCGTCTGCGTGGTCATTCACGGCCTCGGCATGATCCTAGGCCTCAGATGGCTCGGTCACCTCCGCCCGTCCGGCCATCACCACCATTTCGGTTTGGTCGCCATGTTCTGGACGCTCGTGCGGGTGGTGTTCGGCCTGCTGGTTCTGCACCTCCTCCAGATTCTCGTCTGGGCGGCGTGTTACCATTGGAGCGGCTGCTTCAATGACTTTGCCACCTCGTTCTACTATTCCGCGACCAGCTATTCCACAGTCGGCTATGGCGATGTGATTCCGCCGGCGAACTGGCGTGTTCTTGGCGCCATCGAGGCGGTCACCGGCATCCTCATGTTCGGCTGGAGTACGGGCGTGTTGTTTTCCGTGGTGAACCACTTTCAAGCCCGCTACAGGTCCCTAGCGGAAAACGGTGCTTCCTCCCGACATCCCGAATGAACAACGCGGATACAGTCCCATCCGGTCGGCAGACGCTGCGGCGTTTGTCCCACTCGATCTCGGTGTTTCTAAAATCTTCCGTCGGTGGCAAGGCCAAGCTGCTTCTATTCACCCTGCTCGCCCTGATGGTCTGCATCACCGGCATGAACGTGGCGAACAGCTTCATCGGCCGGCATTTCATGTCCGCCATCGAAAGCCGGAACACTGCGGATTTCGAGCGCTTCGCCTGGTGGTATGTGGCGATCTTTGCCGGGTCCACGCTGGTCGGTGTGATGTTCCGCTTCACCGAGGAGCGCCTCGGCCTGCTCTGGCGGGACTGGCTCACCCGCCGCATCACCGGCATTTACATCGACCAACGTCTCTATCTGCACCTCGCCGGCGAGGATGGCGTCAGCAATCCGGACCAGCGCATGAGCGAGGATGTGAGACAACTCACCACCACCACGCTGTCCTTCGTCCTGATGATGATCAATGCCACGCTCACGGTGTTGTCGTTTTCCGGAGTGTTATGGACGATCAGCCCGAAGCTGTTCATGGTCGCCGTGCTTTATGCGATAGGCGGCTCGGCCCTGACCATCTGGCTCGGGCGGCCGCTGATCCGGCTCAACTACCGCCAATCCGACTTCGAGGCGGACTTTCGCACCGAACTCATCCGCATCCGCGAGGACAGGGAGCGGATCGCCGCGTCCGGCGCGGATGCGGACATCAAACAAAAGGTCGGCGAACGCATCGACAGCCTAGTTTCCAACATCCGGCGCATCATCGCGGTCAACCGCAACCTGAGCTTCTTCACCAGCGGCTACAATTATCTGATCCAGTTGATTCCGGTATTGATCGTCGCGCCGCTGTTCATCCGGGGCCAAGTCGAGTTCGGCGTGATCGGCCAGGCGGCGATGGCCTTCGCGACGCTGTTAGGCGCGTTCTCGCTCATCATCACCCAGTTCCAGGCGATCTCCTCTTATGCGTCCGTCATCGCGCGCCTCGGGGAATTCGCCGAGCACGTGGAGCAGGCGGGAGTGCCGGGAATGCCGGCCCGGTAGGCGCTTCCCCATCTTAAAAATCATCCCATATCCTCTTGGCCCGACCTCCCCAACTCCGCGCAAAACCGCCTCACCATCCCGCTACCATGAAAACCAATCCATCCCACACCATGAAATCCGCGACCCACAAGATCCTGCTGATCGCCGCAGCCTGTTGCTGTGCTTCCTGCGCGAGCAATGAGGAACTCCAACACCGCATGGACAAGCGCAACGACGCCTATTCGAGCTTAAGCGAACGCCGCGAAATCCGTGCCGACGCGCGCCAGGAACGGACCGACATGTGGTTTGAGAGCAAGATGCACTAACAGCCCCCGGCAGGTTCCGGCAGCTTGGACGAATTTCCCGCGGCCAAGGCAGTCCACGGAGGAAGCCGTCGCGCGATCGCGAGGCCCGGAGCCGGGATCGAAGAAGAGTTTTTAGCGCGGGCTGGCTTTTCCGAGGGTGGTGATGGGAGTTTTGTTCATGGAAAATCAGAGTGATGCGGTGATTTCCGCGAGGACTTGCAGGCCCTTGGGCTGGATGATGCCCATGCCCTTGCCCGGTAGGAACCAGACGCCGTCTCCGGTGTCCCGGCAATAGGCGACCACGGCTCCTTCCGGAGTGGCGGCGAGGAAGAACTTGGCATTCGCGTTTTTAGTTAGAAACGCGTTGTAACGCTCGCACCATGGATCGGTGACCACGGTGAAATGTTTTTCACCGAGTTGTTTGAGTTCCTCCATTGTCGCGGGGCGGATGGTCTGGGTGACCACCTTGCGGCGGGTTTCTAGTGTCTGTTCGGGCCAGTCGTCGTCGTAGCTCATGGTGATTCGGGGTTTGGTGTTGGTTGGGATTCAAGCGGACCGGGTCGGCGGGAAAGCAGGCGGATTCCCGGGGCGGCCGACAAGCCGTGGGCGAAGATGCTGAGGAAAACCGTGGCCATCACCGCGAGACGGGTGATCTGCTCTCCGGGCAGGTGTTTTTCCTCCTCCAGATAGACGAGGCCGAGAACGATGGATGCCAGCCCGCGCGGGCCGAACCAACCCATGAACGCGACCGTTCCCTTGTCGAGTCCGCTGCCGATGAGCGAGACCGCCACGGGCAGCATCCGCACGATGGTCAGGCTGAGCACGGCGTAAACGAACGGCCCGATTCCGAACATCGCGTGATCCCGGCCGATCATCATGCCGAACAGGAAGAAAACGGATAGATTGAGGATCTGGCCCCATTCCTCGGTGAATTCGACGCTGTGTTTCCCGGCATCCTTGAAGCGCACTTGGACGAAGATGCCTGCGACAAAGGCGGCGATGAACATGCTCGCTCCGATGTGTTCGGATACGATGAGGCAGAACACGGGCAGGGCCACCACCGCCAGTTGCAGGAAGGACTCCGCCATCCACCCGGACCGCCGGGCGGTGTCAAGCAGCCATCCTCCCGCAAGCCCGATGGCCGCGCCTAACAAGACGCCGAGGCCGAGTTGTTCGCCGATGAATCTGGCGAAGCTCGCCTCGCCTGTTCCCGCAGCGGCCATCGCGATGAAGAAGAGCATGAACGGCACGGACAAACCGTCATTGAGGCCGGCCTCGACGTTGAGCGCCTGGCGCACGCGCATCGGCACGAGCGGGCTGTTGACGATGATCTGGCCGAGTCCCGCATCGGTAGGCGCGAGAATGGCTGATAGAATGCCGGCCTCCCAGAGCGAGAGTTGCGGGAACACCAGTTTCGCGGCCAGCGCCCCTAACAAAATAGTGAGCAGCATGCCGGCGCTGAGCAGGCGCGCGGGAAGCTCGCGGATGCTGCGGAGGACTTTCAGATCCGTGCGGCTTGCATCGGTGAAGAGCAGTAGAACTAGCCCGATTTCCGCCAGTGTTAGGAAACCGCTGCTATCCAGGCGGGCGGGGGCGGCGATGCCGGCCGGAAACACCAGCATTCCGGCCAAGGTGAAAACGATCGGCGCGGTGATGATGGTTTTCTCCAGCCTGCCGGAGATCAGGCTGACGACAAACAACAGGCCGATGAACAGAACGAGCAACATGGTAATGGGGATTGCGTGACGCCCCGCGAAGCCCTCCCTGACGAATCAATCCAGCAACCAGGCGCGGGCGATCTCGATGTGCTCCGTCTCGAAGTACCCTACCGGAGCGCTGCGGAAGCCAGCTCCGACGAACATCTTGAGCTGGCCTTCCCATGACTTGTCTCCGACGAAAGCGATCTTCGCGATCTTCGCGCCGTGGGCGAACATGAAGTCCAGGTTGTTCCAGTCACCGCCACGCTCCCATCCGACGAAGTCGCCAACGATCACGAGGATGCGCGGCTGGTCGCCGGCTTCGATTTGTGGGGCGAGTTTCTCCTGATTGGCAGTCAGCTCTTCATTTCGCAGAACGCCGCTCAGATGGATTTCGCAAACCTGAGTTTCTTTGTCGTATTGATATGTGATTGGCATGGTGGGATTGGATAAAACAACAGCCGGTGGTGGCAAGAACCATCAGGGAGTCGTCTTAACAGGGATAGGGTTGGCCGGTGGCACAGTGCGGTTGATTTCCGGGGCTTTCACCGGTTGGTCAGCGGGCGGTGGTTCCGGCATGCGCACCAGCAGCCAGTTCTGGACGCGGTCCTTACCGAAGTGAACGGCGATGGTGCTGACATCCAGAGTCAGGTTGGCGAGGCTGGTGGCGTAAACCGTTTCGATGTTGTCACCGATGCGCCATGCGACGCTCTGCGTCTGCTTATCCACTTGGCCGGCGATGGGTTTCTTGTCACCTGTTAGGATGCTTTCATAACCACCGCTGATCTTGCCATCTCGGCTCACGGAGATTTGGAAAAACATCACGGGATCGCCCTTTTCCTCCTGAGCCAGTGCGAAGACGCCCAGCGGCATCCATTCGGCGGGCTTGCCTTCTTCAGTAGGTAGTGGTGGCGGAGGCTGCTCCACGTTCACGGCGAGGTTGACCACCGGCTCGTTGTATTTCTCGGCAGGGATCGGCTTGTTGTCCACATACACGGTTTCTTTTTCGTGAACCACGGTCGTGCCGTAGTCGATATACACCGGCTGTGGTGGGGGCGCGGCGGCATAGACGAAGGACGTGGCGACCGCCCAAGTGACGGGTCTCCACCACCACCAAGGATTCACAGGATAATGACCGTAACCATAGCCGTAACCCCAGCCGCAGCCACCCCACCAATGGTCGTCGAAACAATCGTCGTAGAAGTCGCCGCAATTGTCCCAGATCTCGTCGGCGCGGTCACTGCGATAGTCCCACGCATCCTTGCGGTGATCCTGCCAGTCCTCGCGGTTTTGGTCGCGCCAGTCCTGGTGGTCTTCACGGGATTTTTCGAGGTTACCCCAGCGATCCTCGCGGGTTTTCTGGAAATCATCGCGGCGCTGTTGGCCGTTTTCACGCCGCTTGTCCATGGATTCGCTGCGCTTGTCCACGCGCTGGTTCCAGTTCTCGCTGCGGTTTTGCGAACGGTCGCTCCAGTTGGATCGGTCTTGAGGCCGCTCGGCGGGACGGCGATCACCACTACCAAGTCCACCTCTGTCACCGCTGCCAAGCCCCGGGATATTTCCCAAGCCGGGAAGCCCGTTGCCCGCACCCGGACGATTGCCGGTTCCGGGCCTGCTTGCGGGAAGCTGGCTTGGGCGGTTGCCCGCACCACCAGCCCCTCCGCTGATGCCGAGGAAATTACCCGCATCACCGGTGCCGGACGATTCACCGCGCCGGTGCCGGGACGCTCCGCGCCTCCGGGGCGATTCGAGGCGATGCCACCGGGGCTGGCTGGAAGTTGGGACGGGCGGTTCGCGGCACCGGGCCTGCTCACTCCCGATGGCAACTGCGAGGCGCTGTTTCCCAATGAAGGACGGCTGGCTCCAGATGGCAGGTTGTTAGAAGGAACCCGCCCGGCGCTCGGCCGGTTCACGGCTCCAGTGGATGGACGTGAAACTTCACCCGTTGAGGGACGGGAAACCGAGTCTGTCGAAGGTCGCGAGACATTCCCAGTCGATGGCCGCGAGACATTGCCGGTGGATGGTCGTGAAACCGAGCCGCTTGAGGGTCGCGAAACGCTGCCCGTTGAGGGCCGCGAATAGCTCGATCCGCTGGATGGCCGCGAGGAACTGCCACTGCCGCCTCCACCGCGCGAAAAGCTTCCGCCACCGCCGCCTCCGCTACGACCACCTCCGCCTCCACCGCCGCCGCCCCCACGGCCACCGCCGCGGGCCTCGGCATCGGGTGTGGTGACGATCAACAACGCGATCATCGCGCAGAAGTTGAAACATGCTGCGAGTTTCGTGTGCATGGGCTTATTCTCCTTTCGTGCGTTTGATTTCGATGCGTCCGATGCCCGGTTGGGGATCGCCATCCAGCGTGCGGTTGCCGGATTCCCAGAAGAAACGATCGTCATCGGCTTTGTTGATCGTGTTGTCGGCGCTGGTGCGGCTGCCATCGGCGGCGTAGCCGGTTTCTCGCGTGAGCCAGCGCTGGCCTTCGCTCGTCCAGCGGCCTTCGGAATATCCGCCGGCATCGTCGAAAGTCCATGAGCGGATGCCTCCCTCCACCGGATCCCATGCGATGATTTGCCAGCCTTCGAGCACCGGATTATCGCCGCGTTTTACGGTCACGTTGCGGGTGATGAAATTGCCGCCGCGCGCCCATTGGTAGCGGCTTTGCACGATCACGCCCGCCGCCTTGTCAGCCTCTTCCCAACTACCGATCAGCCAGGCAAGTTCCGCGAGTCGATCACCAGCGCTGATTTCCGGCAGCGGGGTTTCCACCACCTCGCTGATTTTCCACGCACCGTCTTTTTTGACGTGGACCGCAGTGAAGAGAGCCTCGGCCACTTCGCCGGTTTTGGAAATGACCGTGGTCGCACCTTTTTCCACCAACACATCCGGAGAAAGCGGCTTCACCGAGTCCGTGCGGATCATGAGTTTCGCCCCTTTGTTAGAACGGGCCGCGTCGCGCAGACAGGCTTCGATGGCCGGACGACCACTGAAGGTCCGGCCGTCGTCCGAAGTGTATTCCGCGTCGTCGGTGAAAAATGCGGCAAGAGCGGTGACATCGCCCTTGGCGTAAGCCGCCTCGTAAGCCCTATCGTTGGCTAGGATCATCGCCATTTCAGGCGGCGCTTTGGGTTTGGATTTTGGAGTTTCCTCACAGATGGCGGCGCTGACCAGCAACACGGCAAATGACAGTGGCATCACAATGATTTTCATAACGAATAGAACATTGAGAACGCCTCCTCGAATTGCAATCTCGTTGTTGGGATTTTTTGTTAGTGAAGCCGAAGTTATTATTCGGAGCCCATCAAGATTCAGACTTGCCGGTCGAATCGGAAACATGCAGAAGGCTTCCATGACTCGTACCCTGCTAATCGTAGGATTGGCCATCATCCCATTCACCGGATTGATCGCCGAAGAAAACCCCGCCGCCGAACTTGAAAGCCGCAAGGCCTCGGTCGCCAATCTCGAGGCTCACATCGCGCAACGCGAAGGGCGTCTCGAAGAGTGGCGTAAGGACATCGCAGCACTCGATGCCCGCATTGAAAAACGCGTGGATGAACTCGTCAAAATGCTCGCCGGAATCACCGACTCCCAGGAGTCCCGCATGCGCGTGAGCCAGCTCAAGAAGGAATCCATCGAAGGCCTCAAGAGAGGCATCCAGATGTATGTGAACAAGCGCAAAGAGGTCCGTGAGAAGGTCCGCGAAGGCGATGCCACGGCTCTTGGCGACCTGAGCAAGTTCGACGAGCGCATCATCAAGCGGGTCGATCAAATCACCGAGCTGGCCAAGTCCATCCCTACCCACTCGGATGTCGCCAAATACGAATCCAGTGGTAGCTCCTACTGGAACGGTTACTACGATGAAAACAGCCGTGTTTCCGAGGAATGGAGGCAAAACCGCCGTGACAGCGTCCAGTCCGATAAACAACGCGACGATGCCACCAAAGCCTTGCGCAGTGTCCTAGAGCGCCTCGACCAGCGCCGCCGCTCGCTCAATGATTTGCTTGCTAACCGCGAGATCACGGACTCCGCGCGCCAACTCTACTACACCGAGCTTGGCCAGATCGATGCATACGAGGATCACCTCAACGCGCAGTTGCGCGATGTGACCACCAGCACCGACGGCGGTGGGAAAGCCGTGGGCCGCGATCAGGCGCACGACGTCGAACTCCTCATTGAGGACGCGCGGAAGGACCTCCGCCAAGATGTGGCTAGCCTATTCCGCGCCTATGACCAGTTTGCGAAAGGCCGCGCCTATCTCGATGGCCTCAAGGAAAACCTCGCCGCCCGCAAGGAGTGGCTGGAAAAAAACACGCCGAAGTAACCCGCCGCATATTGCGGCACAACCCCTGTTAGATCATGATCCAGGCAAAATTGCTCAATCAGTTCCTCGTCGAACCCGGCACCGAAGTAAGCCTCAAGGACTACGTCACCGATTGGACCGCGACCGATGAGGGGAAGGAACTCGGTAAGGACTTCATCAAGGAGCGTGCTGCAGAAATCCTCGATGAAAGCCGCAAGCATTTGGCGGAAGCCCAAGAGTTGCTCTATGCCAGCGACACCCACTCGGTGCTGTTGATTTTCCAGGCAATGGATGCCGCCGGTAAGGACGGCACCATCCGCCACGTCATGGCTGGCGTGAACCCGCAGGGCTGCCAGGTTTTCAGCTTCAAGAAACCCTCCGCCGAGGAGCTGGATCACAATTTCCTGTGGCGATACATGAAGTCGTTGCCCGAGCGAGGCCGCATCGGCATCTTCAACCGCTCCTACTACGAGGACGTGCTCGTCGTCAAAGT
>JANMLQ010000115.1:0-13663 GCA_031372635.1 Akkermansiaceae bacterium
GTAGGCGCTCGTTCCGTTGGTGAAGGAAACGCTGCTGTCGTTGCGCAGGCTGAGGGTGCCGGCACCTTGGATGTTGATGCCGCTCAAGTTGGTGCCGAATGACTGGGTGGCATTGGTGCCAATGAGCGTGCCGCCGCTGACTATTGTCGTTCCGCTGTAGCTGTTAGTGCCGGAGAGGGTCAGCCTGCCGGTGACGGTTTTCGTGAGACCCACGCCCGTGCCGGAAATCGCCGCGTTGACGAGCAGATCCTGACCCGCACCAGTGCCCGCACCGATGCTGAAAGTTCGGGTGGCGGCTCCCAAGTCGAGAAGGCCGCTGATCTGCGCCGTGCCGGTGGTCGCGGCGGTGAAGGTGACGTTGCCGCCGAGGGTTAGCGTGCCAGCACCGGTAGTGATTAAGGCATTGTTGCCTGCGATTGCCGTTAGCCCGAGTGTGCCAATCGTGTCGCTCACTCCATTGAGGTTCAATAGGCCTGATCCCGTGACTGTTACCGGGGCGGCGTTGGCGATCATGTCTGTGCTGGCACCGGTGTAGGTTACGGTAGTGCCGCTGCCGACGCTGAGGCCGCCTGCTGCGATGGCGTTGGCCGTGCCGCTCTTTCCAAGATTGAGTGTTCCTCCGGAGACGCTCGTAAGGCCGCCGTAGGTATTGGACGCGCTGCCGGAAAGGACGAGCGTGCCGGCACCGGTCTTGGTCAGGGAAGAGGCACTGGTGTTATTCTGGATGATCGAAGAAACCCCTAGAACGTCAGACGCGCCATTGACGCGGACCACGATCTCGCCACCGGCGGTAGAGGGCTGCAGTCTGGACGAGATACCACCGCCAAGTGTGGCACTGCTACTGTCGCTGCTCAAGAGGCCATTGGATTGCAGGACGGTGTTTGTGCCAGCCATCACGATGTTAAAGTTCCGCATGTTGATGGTATTCGCGGAAACAGCTGTCTGATCAGTGATATTACCGGTCGTCAAGTCCACGTTACTAGTGGCCGTGCTGGAGCCGATGGTAGCTGCAGTGGGCGCTGCAAGATAATTGGTGTCGCCCGCCGTGAAGCCGCGGACAAAGCCACCCGCATCGTAGGTGGCGTAGCTGGAGCCGTTGTAGAAAATACCGCGGTCAATCAGGGTGCCGGCCGTGGGAGCGGAGGTGAAGAGGAAGCCGTTGGTGGCGCTGTTGGTACCGCCGACGTTCACGAAGTTTCCGGTGGCTCCGGCCGTGCGGGCGGTGAGGGAGGCGAAGGTGATCGCCTGATCGAAGGCCGCCGTGCGGGTGATCTGCACCGTGCCTTGTCCGGCAGTGAAGCTGAGTGCGCCGAGCGTTTGCGTGAGAGCGCCGCTGGCTCCCACGTTATCCATGTTGAAAATGCCAGTGCCGCTGAAGGTGAGGGGCGAGGTGGTGGCAAGCGAACCGGTCTGGCGGTTCAGAGTGAGCGTGCCACGATTGATGATGGTGGTGCCGGTGTAGGAACTCGCGCCGGAAAGAACCAAGATGCCGGTGCCGTCTTTGGTAAAGCTGGTGCCTGCGCCGGTGAGGGCGGAACTGATAGTATTAGTGGCGTTGTTGACGGTAGTGGTTTGGGCGGCGGCGAGATTGATGGTGCCGCCCGAAAGGACGATGGCACCGGACGCCGAGCCATAGGTAAGATTTCCCATGTCCACCGTGCCGCTTACAGTGATCGTGCCTGCTGCAAGCGCGAGCGTGGAGGTGCCGAAGTTGAATGAATCGGCAATATCAGTGGCTTGGGTGAGAGAGCCGGCAAGTGTGCCATCTATAGATGTGGTCCACCTGCTAGGTCCAGGACTGGTGTCATCTTCAGCCCATGTGCCCGTGCCCGTGCCGAAGCCGCCAGTAGCGCCGTTCTGGTCCCAGTAGAATGTAGTGGCTTGGGAATATGAAATTGTCAGCAACGCGCTAGAAGCCAGGAGCAACGAGCGGAGGCGGGCGGAGGGTTTCATAAGAGCTTGGATGAAGCGGCTGATAAAATGATGACGATAGAATCATAAGGACAAGCTCCGAATGGAAGCTGCTTTTATGGGATAATGATTCACCGAGTAAACTGGGGCTTGAAGAGCGGGGGCGTCAAAATGTTTTTTTCCGCCCGCTACCCCTGATTTGCAGTAGGAGCCAGCCTCATGCAAAGGCTGGTGGTTCTGTCAGCAGCGGAGCAGGTAGTGGCCTGCTTGCGAGATGAGTTACGTGGAGTGGGCAGATGCCCGGCGGGGACAAGCTGGCGGCGGAGCTGAGAGTCGGGCGAGATACGGTGGAGGCCGCGCTGAAACTATTGGAGAAGGAGGGTTTTCTGGAGAATCAGGGCAGGCGGCGCGGGCGGCTGATCGTGCCGCATACCGCTTCGGGCGGGACGCCACGCATCCGGGTGGCGATCCTTCTACATGAAGCGGCGGACCGGCGGCTGGATTACATGGTGGAGCTCGAACATGAGCTGGAATTGGCCGGTCATACCGTCGTTTATGCAGCCAAGTGCCTTTACGAACTGGGAATGGACATCGGGCGCGTTGCGCGGGTGGTGGAGCTAGGACACCGCCGGATCATGCTACTAGCGCGCACGATGAGACGGCTGCCACTACCAGGTGCTGGCGAACAGGCTTTCCTGGACACCCTGAAATCCCACGGGATTTCTCCCAGCCCCTACTATCTGCCGCATCGCAGCAGTTTCTCGCCTGAAAGGGCATGCGGGTGCCCGGAGATGTCTCGCTGGTCTGCACGGATTACGACGACTCCTCGTTTGAATGGTGCCGACCTCACATCTCCCACCTGCGCTGGGAAACCAGGCCGGTGGTGCTGCGGGTGCTACAGTGGGTGAACTATGTCAGCCGGGGCAAAAGGGATCTGCGGGAAGTCCATACTCCCGTGCGCTTCGTTTCCGGCGGCACGATCGGCCCGGTGAAAAAATGATCCGGGATGGGAAACCCGGAGCCGCAATCATCTGACTGCGGTTTCAAGACCCGGAAGCATGCCTTTCCACCTGGCGATTTCCGCTGTGACGTTAGCGATGGAGGGTGCGCCGGGATTAGTGCGGGCGGCGAGGGCGGTTTCCAGCGAGAAGACGTCCTTCGCATCCGGGCCGTAGGCGGGGTCGATGGCTGTTAGATCGAGCTGGTCGAGCGGGGTCTTGGTGGCGATGGCTTGGGCGACGGCCTTGCCGACGAGTTCGTGGGCGTGGCGGAAGGGCACGCCTTTTTTCACGAGGTAGTCGGCGAGGTCGGTGGCGAGCAGCATCGGATCGGAAGCGGCGGCCTTGCAGTTTTCCTCGCGCAGCTCCATGGCGGCGATCATCTCGGTGTTGACGGCGAGGATGAGGCGAAGGGTGTCCACGGAGTCGAAAAGCGGCGGCTTGTCTTCTTGGAGGTCGCGGTTGTAGGTGAGCGGCAGGCCTTTGATGGCGACTAACAGATTCATCAGATTGCCGACGAGCCGTCCGGTCTTGCCGCGCGTGAGTTCGCAAACGTCCGGGTTTTTCTTCTGCGGCATGAGCGACGAGCCGGTGGTGTGCGCGTCTGATAGAGAAGCGAAGGCAAACTCGGCGCTACACCACAGGATGAGATCCTCGCTGAGACGCGAAAGATGGACGCCGCAGAGCGAGATGACGAACAACAACTCCGCGATGTGATCGCGATCCGCGATGGCGTCCATCGAGTTATGGGTCACGCCGTCGAAGCCAAGCTCGGCGGCGATGGCGTGGCGGTCGAGATTGATGGTGGAGCCTGCGAGCGCACCCGAGCCGAGCGGGGAAATGTTGAGGCGCTTCCGGCAATCGGCGAGGCGGGATTTGTCGCGCTCTAACATTTCCACATAGGCGATAAAATGGTGGCCCGCAGTGACCGGTTGGCCGCGCTGGAGGTGGGTGTAGCCGGGGATGAAGGTGGCGGCGTACGTTTCCGCGCGATCGAGCAAGGCGAGTTGCAGGCCGGTGATTTCGCAGAGCAGGCCGTCGATCTCCGTGCGGCAATAGAGACGCGTATCGGTGGCGACTTGATCGTTGCGCGAGCGTGCGGTGTGGAGCTTCGCACCTGCCGGGCCGATGCGTTTGGTCAGCTCGGCCTCAATGTTCATGTGGATGTCTTCGAGCGAAGTCTTGAACTCGAAATTTCCAGCCACGATGTCCGCTTCGATTTCCCGCAGGCCGTTTTCGATCAGGGAAAACTCTCCGTCCGTGAGCAATCCCGCGTTTTTCTGCGCGCGGGCATGGGCGATCGAGCCCGCGATGTCATGCGGGAACAAGCGCCAGTCATACGAGATCGACTCGCCGAACTGCTGGACGAGCGAGGAGGTGTCTTTTGCAAATCGGCCTTTCCACATAGCGGGCGGATTCAAGCCCGTGACCGCGCACATGGGAACGAGAAAAAACGCGGCGATGTTTTCCGTTGCGCACATCGCCACCCTTCCTAATCTGCCGCCCATGTCCAAATACATCCCACTCATCAGTTCCGGCAGCGCCGGCCCTCTCGGCGTTCTTCACCTGCCGCGCCTTTGGCAAAAAGCCTCACTCGGTGCCGCAGGCAAATTGCACGCCGACTACCCATCCTGCGGCCAAGGCTACGATCAAATGGTCCTCGACGGTCTCGGTCTCGACAAAGCTGCCTTTGAGAGCTTCATCGCCACCAAGCCCAGCTACCCGCAATTCGAAGCATGGGTGCTCTCCCAGTCCGGCGGTTCGCTCGATGCCGCCGCTGTCGCGAAATTGAATGCAGCCATCGCCGGCTACAACCACGCTGACGAAGTCCGCGCTTCCATCCTCACCGCCAACGGCATCCCCGACGAAGGAAAAATCCTCGACGCCATCAACCTGAACAACCTCGACGACTGGTTGAGCTTCCACAAGGAAGTGATCGTAGGCTGAGCTTCCCCGTAAAATGGCTGGACCGATCAGGCACGGCTTGGGAGAGTGAAGCATCATGAATCCTGAACCCTGCCCTGATTGTTCCGCCGACGCGCCGAAGATCCTTACGCGCCGCTCGTTCATCCAATCCACCGGACTTGCCATCGGCGCACTGGGTGCTGGTGGTATCATACCGTCACTTGCAGAGACAGCCGCAAAGCCAACTTCGGAAACGCTCGTCAAAACATTCTACGACAGCCTCGGTGAGGAGTTGCGGAAAAAAATCTGCTTCGGCTTCGATCACAAGCTGCGGCTCGAAGTGGACAACAACTGGCACATCACCCAGACGCTGGTGAAGGATTTCTCGAAAGACCAGCAGGCCATGATTAAGGAAATCTTCATGGGCCTCCACAGCGAGGAATACGCGCAGAAGGTCTATGACCAAGTGACATCGGATAGCGGCAAAGATGGCTTTGAAGGCGGCTCATCCGTCGCTCTCTTCGGCGAGCCCGGCACGGGAAAATTTGAATTCGTCCTGACGGGCCGGCATTGCACGCGGCGTTGTGATGGAGACTCGGTAGATGGCGCATCCTTCGGCGGCCCCATCTTCTACGGCCATGCCGCCAAGGGCTTCAATGAAGGCCCCGCACATGAAGGAAACGCTTATTGGTATCAAGCCGTCCGCGCCAACGAAGTCTATCAGATGCTCGATGGCAAACAGCGCAACGTCGCCCTACTCAACAAGGGCCGCAGCGAGAACGGCCTGGAAACCGTGGCGCTGACTGGCAAGAAGGAAGGTCTCGACGGCATCCGCGTCGCCGATCTCACGCACGATCAGAAAGACGTGGTGCGCAAGGTCATCGCCGATCTCCTCGCACCGTTCCGCAAGCGCGATGCAGATGAAGCACTCAAGCACGTCGAAGCCGGCGGCATCGACAACTTGCACCTCGCATTCTACAAGGGCGAAAATATCGGTAACGACGAAGTCTGGGACGTCTGGCAATTGGAAGGACCTAACATGATTTCCTACTTCCGTGGCAAACCCCACGTCCACGCCTGGCTCCACATCAAGCAGCCTGCTTGAGTTTGCACTTAGACCGTTTGCCAGAGTGGAATTCCGTGATGGGTTTGAGTTTCAGCCATCCAATGACGGCTAGGAGTTCAAGCTTCAGCTTGCGATGCTTAAGAGCACGCTGAAGCGCGAACTCCTGGCTTATCCAAGTCTTCCCAGAAACGCTGCGTTTGTCCGGCGTCCGGTATGATCTCCATCAGCGTTGGCTTTCCTCCCGACTCGAAGGCGTCCAGATCATCGGCAGTTTTCACGCGCAGATGCTTCATGCCCCATAGCTGCGCGAAACCTGATAGATCGGCAGCGTGCGGATTGGTCATGCACTCGGCGGCGCGCGGACTCATGGATTGCAAGCGCGGCAGACGCTCAAAGATTTTTCCGCCGCTGTTGTTGATGACGGCAAGCACGCGGCCTTCACCATTGATCTGATCCAACACGAAGGGCGCGGCGAGATCGTAGAGCGCAGTGAGGTCGCCGATGATGGCCCAAGTTTCACTCACATCGGCAGTCCAGCCCAGCCAAGTGCTGATCTGGCCGTCGATGCCGTTGGCCCCACGGTTCGCTCTAACATTTGTCACCGGGCGCGTCCACTGCGCGAAGAGATTCCAATCGCGGATCGGCATGCTGTTGCCGAGAAACACGCCGCCGCCGATGCTGGCGTAGTGGGAAACTGCGCGGACGAGGGCAGGCTCGCTGTCAGGATATGTTTCCAGCAGTTCCTCCACACGACTGGCGCGGGCTGACGCGCTGACTAACAAATCCAGCGCGTCATCGGCTGCATCCACCGCACCGAGCGCGGGAATCACGCGGTTCAGCGGACCACGGATGACGCCGCTCTCGCGGGCGAGACCGGGCAGGCCATTGCGACAAACGGACCACACCGAGATTTCAGTTAGATCTTCGAGGTCGCGCCAGAAGCGGCAGCTCGGAACTTCTCCAAAGCGGAGGATTTTCCCCGGAGGACGTGTTTTGAGAACACGGTCCGAATCGTGGATAGCGAGGCCTTGCAGCGCTTCGCGAAGACCGCTGGTCGCCTCGACCACGACTGGTGCTCCGAAGTCCTTGCAGAAATGAAACACGTCCTCGCGCTCGTCCGGCTCCAGCCCGCCGACCATGACAACGATTCCCTGATAGAGATCCTCACGCAGCCAACGCGCGAGCGCCGCCACATCGAGACGGTCCTTCGCAGGGGTGAAGATGTCTGCGGTCTCATACGCGAAAGTTTCTTCACCTAGCTCGAAGGCCTCGTCGAATTCCGCGTTGAGATGTAGCGGACCTTTGCCGTCCCATTCGGATGCATCACCCGCGAAGGCATACACGCCGAAAATCCCCGGCTGCTCAATGGACTGCGGCGCTCCAGATCCACGGAAGGAAGCGGGACGATCCGCCGTGAGCGCGACGAGCGGACGATTCTGATAGAACGCCTCGATCAGCGCAGGCAGCAGTTCGGCGGCGGCGGTGCCACTGGTGGTGACCACCGCGCAGGGAGTCCCGGTTTCCATCGTGCGACCGAGCGCGAAGAAGCCCGCGCTGCGTTCCTCGAAGTGCCGCCATAGCCGGACGAGGCCCGCCGTTTCCGCACGCGCAAGCGCCTCGATCAGCGCCGCATTGCGTGCGCCGGCACAGATCACAAATTCGCAGACGCCAGCCTTCAGGCAGCGTCTCACCACATCCAGCGCCGGGTTCCATGCGTTCATGCCGCCAGTACTAAACCAAGCCCCCGCCATAGTCCAAGCGCGGGTTTGGGAAATGCCGAAGACGCGATTGATCCAAAACTTGAACCTCAGGCTGTCTCTTCGTCCTGATGGGACGACTCATATCAGCCCGGCACAAAGTGCCGGGTTTCGTGTTTGTAAAGGAACCGCGTCCTGTAGGGACGCTTCATGCTGGCTGCGTATGTCGGAGCGCCATCCGCATGAGGTGTCCTTTCAGGACACGGAATCTCATGCGTCAACAAACCCGGCACCCTGTGCCGGGCTGATATGAGCCGTCCCGTTGGGACGAAGAGCGAAGCATCTCACGGCCTTCGTTTTACTTACAGCGGAAGTGTTAGAATCAAGCCGTTCTCCAAAGTTCGCAGGAATGCGCTGCGAAGCCCGCGCCGAAGGCGGTGAGCCACAGACGCCGATCATCCTCACGCGCGGCAGCCAGCCTTCTTTCCAATGCGAAGAGCACGGCGGGGCTGCTCATGTTGCCGTGATCGCGCAGCACGTCGCGCGTTTCCGTGAGGGTGAATGGCAGCACGCCTTCGAGCGCCTCCACCACATCGCGGCCGCCGGAGTGGGCGATGACTTGATCCGGCTCGGCTCGGCGTTTTGAAAACAATTCCGCCACAGCCTCCGCAGCAAGTCCGGGCACCGCACGGTGGAGTTGGTTGCGGAGCTTTCCATCCGAGTTCACGAAACGAATCTTCTCGCGGTGTTCCGGCCGGTGCGTGGTCATGAAATGCCCGGCCTGCCAGCCGCCGGGCTCGCCTTGGTTCGTCCATAGCGCGGCGGCGGCACCGTCCCCGAAGAGGCACAGGCTGATGAGCACGCCCGGATCATCGTTTAGGTAAAACGCAGCCGAGCAGACTTCCACCGCCACTGTCGCCACCACTGCATGCGGGTTGGCTGTTAGAAATCCCTGCGCCGCTCTCATCATCGGGATCGCCGCGCCGCAGCCGAGGCCGACGAGATCCGCCAGATAAACATCGGCCCGCAATCCGGCGCGTTCCGCGAGGTGGCTGCTCACGCCGGGGCAGAGATAGCCGGTGCAGGTGCAGACGAAGAGTGCATCCACTGAGGAGGCGTCGATGCCGCCGCGCTTCAGCGCAAGAGACAAGGCGTTTTCCGCCAATGCAGGAGCCTCGCGCTCGAAGCCTTCGTTGAGCTGTTGGGCGTTTTTTGTGAATACCGGCCTGATCTCCTCCAGCGCGAGGTTCCGCCGCGAGATACCGGATGAGCCGCCAGTTAGGATTTTTTCCAACAGCGCGGCGGATCGTGGTTTGAGCGATTCCAGCAGGCCGAGGCCACTGAAGGCGCTCCAGCATTCATCCTGGGAAAATGAGTTCGGCGGCACAGCGGTGGCAAGAGAGCGTAGATGCATAAGTGAAATCTAACGGACAAGCGAAAGCAGCGGCTGGAATGGCAGCAGCCGGGTGGATGAGAGCGTTTTCAAAAGCGAGCGGCCTGATGCGCGGAACAACACCGGATGCAGCGCCCCTGCGGCTGTGAGTCGTTTCCTGAATCTGCGGACCAGCGCCGTGCGCGTCGCGTCGATCGCTTGCTGCCAAGTGATTTCACCACGCGACCATGAAACGATAACATCGCAAGCAATCTCGGCGGACTGGAACGCCATCGACATCCCGTTACCCGTGAAGGGAGGAATCATGCTCTCCGCATCGCCAAGACACAGCAGCCCCGGCAGCGGCTGCTGGCGTCCGAGTTTGAAACCCGCGACTGCTGTGAACGAATCCTCGCGACATTCCGCGTCTCTAACCATTTCCGCGAGACGACAACTGCCGCCCGATTTCAGATAGGCGGCGAGTAACTCCACGCCCTTGCCTTTCATGGCGCGATCCAGACGGAACAAGCCGCAGACATTCACCCAGCCGTCCTCCACGCACGCCATGCCAGCGTAGCCGTTAGAGCCGGAATGCATTTCCAGATCCGCCCGCATCGGCAGGCCGCGCAAGTGGGCTTTCAATCCAATCCACGGCCCATGGCACGGTCGTCTTCCCGCTGCCCAGACTAGCCCGTCCGCAGGCACGGGTCTGGCACGCTCCCCTTTCCTAACATTTCCGCCGAGTGCCTCTAACCGCTGCCGCAAGCGTTCATCGAGCACGAAGCGCGAGATCCCGTATGCAGGCTCCGGCAGCGTATCGCGGTGCAGCTCGCGCCCTTCTTCATTCCAGCAAAGTGTGCGGTGAAACGCCGCATCTCCTAACAGATCCCGGATGCCGAGGAAATCCAGCGTTTCAACGGACACTCCCGAGATGAACTCGCCGCATACGCGATGGCGCGGATAGCCGCCTGCTTCCATAACTGTGACTGGCACACCGCGAAGACGAAGCGCCACCGCCAGCGAAAGCCCGGCCAGCCCGCCTCCGGCTATGGTGATTTCCTTGGTCAAGTCCCGCAGCCTAGCACGCGTCTTGCACCGCGCCATGTGGAAGTTTCCCGAATCTGCCAGACGCCCTCATCCAGTCCCAACAAGCCGCGCAATTCGCCTTTAGCGAAACCCGCGCTGATGCTCACATGCATGTCATGGCGCGTCACGCGGTTAATCAACGGCCACATCAGCGCACCGAGAAAATGCGGCAAGGCACTGCGGTCCGGCTCGTTGAAAATCACGACATCATATCGAGCGCAAAGTTTCCCCAACGCCATGAGTGACGCCCCTTCAAAATGGTGCAGAAACAAGTTCGCCACCAGCACGCCACCCACAGGCGGTCCATCATCTGCTAGAACATCACCCTGCCGCCAACACACGCGATCATCCAAGCCCGCAGGCCTCGCAACTAGATCGCACGCCGTCACCGTGGCAGCTGGAAATATCCGCGCGAGCTTGCATGACAACAGGCCATCGCCCGCACCGATCTCAACGATTCCCTTCGCGGCTGCATCAGGAAATCTACGGATCGCACGTAGTACCCAGCGTTCGTTTCCCATCAGAGCATTGATGCGCCGTAAGTCTCTGCGACTGCGCATCGCCTCAGGATCATCGGCAGGCAGATGATCGAGGATTTCTGATTTCACCACACGCGCTGCCATCGGCCTCATGCTGGTTGATCCGCAGACGGGCGGGAAGCCGTAAGTTCGGGTGCGTTGTTGTTAGAAGGTTTATCCTTGCGTGGGGCGCGGGCGCGGAAAGAATCCGCCCCCCCGCGCCGCGGTTCCACCCCATGAGCGATACTCCAGATACCATTGCAAACGCGACCTTCGAGCAGATCGGCGAGGTCTTGCGTTCACACCAATCCTTCGTGCTTCTCAGCCACATCCGCCCGGATGGCGATGCGATCGGCTCCCAGCTCGCGCTCGGCTACTCACTCATCGCGATGGGGAAATCCGTCCGCATGATCAACGAGGACGGACTGCCGGAAAACCTCGCGTTTCTCCCCGGCTCGGAGCGCATCGAGACGCCACCCACCGAGCCGCTCGATGTCGAAGTTGCCATCGCCCTCGATACCGCCACCAAGCCGCGCCTCGGCGATGCCGCGCTGCACGCTGCGTCCAAAGCAGCGATCTGGCTCAACATCGACCACCACATTTCCAATCCGAAATACGGCGATCTCAACTTGATCGACTCCACCAGCCCGGCCACCGGCCAGATTCTTTACGACCTGATCACCGCGCTCGACATGCCGCTGCCCGCCGAGACGCGGGATGCGATCTACGTCGCCGTTTCCACCGATACCGGCTCGTTTCAATATCCCTCCACCACCGCCAAGACTTATGACATGGCCGCAGACCTCACGCGCCGCGGACTCGATGTGGGTGACATCAACTCCAAGACCTACGACGAGCAACCCTACCGCAGACTCGAATTGATGCGCGCGCTGCTCAACACCCTCGAACGCTCGCCGGACGGCGTGGTCGCCCATTGGGAAATGCTCGACCAAACCCGCATCGATCTTGCACTGCGCCCCGAGGACAGCGAGGGACTCATCGACATCATCCGCGCGATCCGCGGCGTGCAACTCGCCGTGTTCTTCGAGGAACTACCCGATGGAAAAATCCGCGTCTCCATGCGCTCGAAAGACCGCAAGCTCGACGTGTGCAAAATCGCCATGCAGTTCGGCGGTGGCGGCCACGCACTCGCCGCAGGCATCCGCATGAAAGGCCCGCTCACAGATGCGAAACAGCTCGTGCTCGCCGCCATCCATCAACGCATCGAAGAAGCGAAGAACGAAGCATGAGTCTGAATCCCGAAATCCGAAGTTCAGGTGTTAGTCCGAACCCATTAACCACAGATTACACAGATTACACAGATTACACAGATTACACAGATTACGCAGATTTTTCCCAGTCCCCTGAACGGCACTTTTCTGAGCAAGACTTGTTTTTCGGAACCTCTTCAAAATCTGTGCTCTCTGTGTAATCTGTGGTTCAATTTCGGCATTCGGTTAAAACAGATTCGCTAGATTCGCCTGATTCGCGGTGCCTGTCTCTTCTTCCCATCCACCATCCACTCTCAACCATCAACTTCCCCATGAACCCAAATCCCATCGACGCCAACGGCCCAAGCGGCGTGCTGCTCATCGACAAAGCCCCCGACATGACTTCGCACGATGTCGTCGCCATCGCCCGCCGTGCGCTCAACACCAAGAAGATCGGCCACTGCGGCACACTTGATCCGATGGCTACCGGACTGCTCATGCTCGTCATCGGCCGCGCCACCAAGATCCAGGATTTGCTGATGAGCGAGGACAAGGAATACGTCGGCACGCTCACACTCGGTGCTGTGACGAGCACGCAAGACCGCCAAGGCGAAGTGTTGGAAAGCAAACCCGTGCCCGCGTTTTCCGAAGCCGAGATCCGCGCGACATTCGATGCCTTCACCGGTGAGTTCGAGCAATTGCCGCCAATGGTATCCGCCATCAAGAAGGACGGCGTGCCGCTCTACAAACTCGCGCGCAAGGGCCAGACCATCGAACGCGATCTCCGCCCGGTGCGCGTCACCGGCTATCAAGTGACTCGCATCGAACTGCCAGAAGTCGATTTCATCGTGAACTGCTCGAAGGGCTTCTACGTACGCACCTACGCCCATGACATCGGCGAAAAACTCGGCTGCGGCGGCCACCTCAGCGCGCTACGCCGCACCCGCTCCGGCAAGTTCACGCTAGACCGCGCCGTCACCATCGCCGAGCTGAAGACCGCACCGCGCGAGGATCTTCTCAAAGCCATGGTTTCCCTCGCGGAAATCTCGTTGATGCGCGGGGCGTAGGATGAGCGAGCGACTGCTGAAGGCAGCCTATTACTCTTCGTCCCAACGGGACGGCTCATACCAGCCCGGCACAGGGTGCCGGGTTTTGTGTGCGGATAGGAACTGCGTCCTGTAGGGACGCTTCATGCGGGCTTCAGCTTGTCGGAATGTCATCCGCATGAAGTGTCCCTTCAGGACACGGATTTCCAGGGAACCGCAATCCCGGCACCTTGTGCCGGGCTATTATGAGCCGTCCCGTTGGGACGAAGATGGCGCTGAGTGATGGTTTCCCTCGCGGAAATCTGGCTGATGTGTGGGGCGTAAGGATGCGCGAAATCGCGGCCTATTACTCTTCGTCCTAACGGGACGACTCATACCAGCCCGGCACAGGGTGCCGGGTATCCGATACGCAAAGGAACCGCGTCCTGAAGGGACGCTTCATGTTGGCTTCGGCTTGTCGGAATGTCATCCGCATGAAGTGTCCCTTCAGGACACGGAATCGCAGGCAACCGCAATCCCGGCACTTTGTGCCGGGCTGGTATGAGCCGTCCCGTTGGGACGAAGATCGTGTATGCCGACGGCTTGTTTGAACTATGCTTATCCGGTTGCTTGCCAAAAAACAAATAAGGAAAGCAGGAAGGATGTGGGTGCATGTTTTTTCCTGCCTTCCTTGTTGAAATTCTTCTGACCTGTTTGTCAGCAGAATGTGGATGTAGGATGGATGGGTTGGCGCTATGGAGAAGGGGGTTGTAAACCCATTATTTTTAAAATTACTAGGTACAAGATTATTGTGAAATAAAGGGGTTTAAAAACCCAACAACATATTACGATATGCCCGCGGGCTGATTCCGAC
>JANMLQ010000151.1:0-18164 GCA_031372635.1 Akkermansiaceae bacterium
AGAGTCGTTGCAGCCTTCTGTCTGTTCCTACTCTGTTTCTCCCAAATCCAAAACACGCATGCCGAATCTTGGCCCACGCAATGGAGTCTGGAGTCGATCGAAAACGAATCCTCCGAATGGGTGCAATCCTTGCGCGTGCAAATGGTGCCAGGCGTCATCTATCACCTACAGGCAAGCGAATCGCTGGCTGCGGACAGTTGGACCACACTCGATACTACTTATGGCAGCGGAGGGGAATGGATATGCCCCTTGTTTCCTGGCAGTCCGCCGCCCGTTCCATCCGCAGACCCGCCTGTGATCCCCAACCTCACGCAAACACACATGCGTTTGGTATGGCTCATCATCGAGAAAACCACCAACGGCCAAACCCTCGCTTCTTGGTACTCGCTCGATGGCCACACAACGATCCGCATGGTTCTGCCGGGCGTCACTCTCGACCCCGTTTGGGAAGACTTCGACGCGGGCTACATGAACCCGCACGGGAATCATTATTTCGCCCTGAGTCCGCGATTGGCTACCCCAGTCAATCATACCGCAGCCGCACCAACCTTAGGAACGCTGGATACGGCCATGATCGCGGAATTCACCTCCCGCCTCGCCGAAATCACCGATAGCATCAGCAACAGTCTGGCGATGCGAGCAATGTATGCAGGCCAACCGCAGCAGTCCGGTGACCGCAAGTTCTACCGCATCGCCGCAGACTGGAGCGTGGATTCTGACAACGATGGACGCTACGACTGGCAGGAAATCATCTTCGACGGCAATAACCCCTTCGCTGCGGATACGGACGGAGATGGCACAACAGATGTGGCACAAGACAATTCCGGCCCAGAACCCACACTGGGCACTGGCGGCGGTGCGGGCACGGAAGAAACGCCCCCAGTTGCTACGATACAAAGAAACCGGGTATGGGCTTACAGAATTGCAAATTTTAGGCCTAATTGGCCGGGTTGGGTGCCGACTATAACGGTTTCTGCAAGCGGTGGAGTTTCCGCAGACTTCCTTCAAGACAAATCGAACTTTGCGGATTTCACGGAAGCAGTTGCAACTCTTCCCTTGAATAACAACAATTGGGTACAGTGGCTTGTTGAATATGATTCATCTAATATCAAGGTAGGCCCCTCTATCGGCAATACCGACCCCAGAATGGAAGGGCATTATTCGGATTCTTTTTATGTGGACCGCTGTGCATATCGGTTGAAACTCGACAAGCCAGCACCTGCTGGTGGCTACAGCATTCCGCTCACCATGATGAGATATGTTATCGGTGTTCAAAACGATTCAATGCCTCTCTTTGACGGGCCATTCTCCGACATCAGCAAGGAGGAGCTTGTTCTCACTGTGGAAGAGGGGAAAACAATTGGAAATGCCGTTTGGGCGGCGCATCCGATTATTGGACAAGATTGTAAAATTAACATGTATCCGCTCGCCATCGGAATGAACAACTACAACCTCGAAGTTGAGACGCCATTCTTGCTCAAGGATTTTACCGATGGTGCCTGTGTGTTACCTGAGGATGCAATAGAGGCATTTATGGACGGATACGACAATGCAACCGATACGATAACCATAAAATGGCAGAAAAGACGGCTTTCTGGTGACGGAAGCCTTGGCGATTGGGAAAACATCACACCGTTAATGAACAAGGTGGAAAGGGAGTCTGATGAGCCTCCCGATGATCTGAACTCTCGCAACTCCGCATACTTCCGCATCGGCAGCCCCGGAATCTACCAGTTTCAGGCGGAATTCAACTTTCCTGACGGCACCAAAATCACCGTGCCATACGTAAGAATGAAACACGCGAAAGGGAGATTTAATTCGAAGGATCCCAGAATACCCAATGAAAATTTGGAGGCAGGAAAATTTGACTACATAGGAGTCTGCCCAAATGAACTTTCTTATCGACTGCGTAACAAGGCGGTAAATTGGATTGGAGATACAGGATATTCACAAAAAAAACAAGTTTCGATTAAGCCTGGTTGGATTTACAATCCTGACACTAAAGGTAGAAATAAGTGCAATTTGTTCGTAACTCATTTAGCGAATCAAGCGGGTGCTGCGACACCTTATTATTATCGATATGGTCTAAATAATAAAATCGGCTTGGTTCCCGCTGCTCCAGCTGCACGGAAGGACTGGCACCTCAATCCAGAAATAAATATCGATCTAGACGGGCCAGGGTGGAGCTTTGAGGGCACGACGCCCAAACCGACCCCAGGGATGAGTGCGGCTAGTTTCGGTAATATTTCAGATCCTGATGCGAGCGGTCATGTGGGCATTATCGATTACGATGGGTCATGGATCAATGCCGGGAAGTTGGACGTCAACAAATGTATTCATCTTTCCGATCAAAACCAGCATTACAAACCAACACATTTCCGAACACGATGAAAATTCTGATAGCTACATTTTTTGGATTTTTTTTATTTTTGCGTGATGCAACTGCATATGAACTTCCTCCTGAGGTCATCAATGGTGTAGCGAATGATTCATGGGGTTCAAATTTTGAACCCGCTCTATCGAGTAGAGATTTAAAGAATTATTTTGCCAAAAATTGGAGAAATGTAGCAGCAAACATTGAATTGCTTCCAACTCACAAAATTGATCCTAAACACAATAAGGAAAGATTGATTCCGATATATTCTACTTTTTACGAGTCTTGCGAAATACTCGAGCCTGATGAATACGTCGATTTCATTGACCAAATGCTGCTGCTTTATGAGCAAAAGCGGGTTTCTGACCTATTTTTTGAGGGGTTTTTAATGGCGGATTTTGAAAAACAAGATTTCCTTTCTGTAAACTTTGAGCATCCTAGAGTTGCTGCCTTTCTAAAAAAAGCCATTTCTCTTGTGCCTCCTGAGGACGAATCCTTGCGAAGTTGCTTGGAAGACATGGCAAACGGCACGCTGGCTGACGATTACATGGTCAATCGGTCCGACGATGGGGCTAAGCCTCAGACGTTACCCGGCATCAAACTCAAGAGACCGTGGGATTCGCTCATCAGGAAATACGAGAGGGCTACCGGCAAGAAACTGCCACCGGCCCCGGATTTTCCTGAGGATGCGGAACGTCCGAGTAAACGCGCAGGTCACAAGGGTGAGAGTGGCTTTGATGACGTGGAATCATCCGCAACAAATCATTCATCTGGTCTTATTTATTGGATTGGCCTCCCATTCCTTGCCTTGCTTGGAGTTTTTGTCTGGCTCAAAAAAAGCAAGCGAAATGGGTGACAAAGCTAAGTGAGGCAGCGATGAAATATCTATTGGCCCGACTCTATCGCGTCTGCCGGTTCTGGCGGGAGATGATGAGGGTGGAGGCCATGGCGCAGGAAAAGATGATGAAGCCGAGGATCGCGCCGCAGTATTTCTGGGTGTCCACCTGGCCTTCCGGTTCGGCGTAAGTTGAGGTGCTGGTGCCGGGCAGGGTGCCGGTGGTCCAGGGCAGTGGTTTTTTAAGGGCGTGGAAAACGATGCGGTTCTCGCGGTTGCGGTAGTCGTTGCGGAAGGTCTCGGCCTCGCGCACAAGCAGGTCGATGCGTTCGTTGACGAAGAACTCGGAGGCGGGCAGCGCATTGGGATCGTCTGGCCAGACTTTCATGGTTTCTACTTCTAGGCGGCTGCCGTTGGTGGCGATGCGACGGATGCGGGCGACGAGATCGGCGGCTTCGCTGCTGCTGGTAGCCCCGGCGGCGAGCAAGCGGCGGAGGCCTTCCTTGATGAGTTCAAAGCGGTCGGCTTCCTCGGCGTCCATCGGGCTTTCAAGATCGCGCACGCGGTCGATGCGGCGCTGGAGGCGGATGCGCTCGACCTCGAACGGGTTTCTAACAGCTTGGGCGACGATCATGGCCTCGTAGGCGTAGCGCAGCGGCATGACGGAGGCGGGTACGGGGACGCCGCCGCGTTCGCGCAGTTCCTTGGGCCCATCGAAGAGGCCGCGGTTCATCTCGCGGAAGGAAACGAGAGCGCCGGCGTGGAGCATTTGCGGGACTAACAGAAGCGGCACGGCGGTGAGGGCGGCGCGCTCGGTTTTGACGATGGAGGAAACGACGAGCGCCATGGCGGTGCCGGTGAGCGCGGTGAGCGTCATCCACAGCCAGTGGTGGAAAAGCATGCCTTCGATTTCCAGGAAGTAGTTGCCTACTAACAGATAGATGAAGCATTGGACGGCGGCGACGATGCCGAGCGCTGAGAACTTGGCGGTGACGTAGGAGGCTGCGCCGGGCTGGCAGTTGCGCTCGCGGCGGAGGATGGGGCGGTCCCGCAGGACTTCGGTGGCGGAGTTAGTAAGGCCGAGGAACATGGCCACGGTGGCGCTGAGAAAAAGATAGGCGGGGTTGTGCAGCGCGGTGGAGAATTCATACTGGCCCTGCGGCGATGAGCGCAGGGTGATGGCGACGAGCGCGGCGAGCAGCGGAGCTTCCAGGCAGGTGCTGTAGATGGTGCCGCGATTGCGAAACTTGGAGAGGAAGGAGCGCAGGAAGTGGGTGGCGAAAACGGCGATGACGGCGCGCAGGCGGCGGGTGGGCTTGGGCGGCAGTGGCAGGTGTTCTCCGGTCTTTGGATCGCCAAGGCGTGAGGCCGGGCCGCCGCCGGTTTGCAAGGCCTGCATGAGATCCGCGCTCTCGAAGCGTTCCTGCCAGAAGGAGGGTGGAAACCTGCGCGCCGCACCCGTATTCGAGCCGCCGCCGATGGCGCTGAGTGGGGTTTCTAACACATCGAAAACGAAATCCGCGCCGAGCGGGGACTTGGCGGTGACAGAGGGGTGGGTGATGCCGAGTTCCTCACAGGCATCGCGGAAATATCCGACCATGGCAGCAGGTGTGCCGAAGTAGGCGAGACGGCCACCGCTGTCTAACAAGAGGACTTTGTCAAACAGGCGCAACACTGGCGCACCGGGGCGGTGGAGCGAGGCGATGACAATCTTCTCCCGCGCGAGCGAACGCAGCGTTTCCGCGACGTGTTCGGAGTCTTTGGATGAGAGTCCGGAGATTGGTTCGTCGAAGAGAAAGACTTCGGCGCGGCTGCCGAGGTCCACGGCGAGATTGAGGCGGCTGCGTTCGCCGCCGGAGATGGTTTTTTCACCGGGTGAACCGACTTGGCGGCGGGCGATGGATTGCAGTCCGAGCTCGGCGAGCATGCTGTCCACGCGGCGCTCATGCTCGGCAAGTGAAAGCGCGGGGCGGCGGATGGTAACGGCGTGGCGGAGGTGCTCGCGGACTGTGAGCTGCGGGCTGAGCGCCTCTTCCTGCGGCATGTGGGCGATGAAGGGGACGAGCTGTTCGCGGCGTTCGTAGAGCGAGATGCCGTTGAGTTTCACCTTGCCGCGGGTGGGTTCGCGCTGGCCGGAGAGCACGGCGAGTAGGGTGCTCTTGCCGCTGCCGCTGGGGCCGATGATGCAGAGCATCTCGCCGCGTTTCACCTCGAAGTTGATGTGGTCCAGTGCGCGGGCATCGGTGCCGAAGTCGTGAATGAGATCTTCTACTTGGAGGGATTCGATGAGTGTGCGTTCTTCATCGAGAAAGCCTTCGCTGAAACGGCAGCGCACCGCTTGGCTGCCGGAGAGGCGGATCAGCGAGCCATCACGCAGCGTGGCGGATAGACGCACCGGCACGTCATCGACGTGGATCTGGCCGTTGCTCTCGCGGATCTGGAGTTCACCCTCGGCGCGCTGGGCGTCGTAGCGGATGAAGAGCACGGTTTTCGGAGAAAGCTTGGGGCCTAACAGAAGATCGCCGCGTGAGAGTGAGGCGGCGTCGTTTGAGACAAGATACTCCTGTCTATCGCCCGCGAGGCGGAAGCGTCTGCCGGACTGGGTGGCTTTGCGGCGAAGCTCGTTGATGGAGAGGCTGAATCCGGACTCGTCACCGAGGCGCTCGTGATTTCGGCAGGTGACCACGTCGCCCTTTTTGAGCGGGCCGCGGCTGCCGGCGTGGAGTTCGGTATCTTTAAGTGCCTCGACGGTGGCTTCGAGTCCGAAGCGGACCCGTAGCAAGCTTTGGCGGCCAAGCGTGCGCTCGGCGGTGAGTCCGGCCACACCGGTTTCCAGATAGATCGCAGGGGCATTGCCGGTGCGTTTCACATCGAGGAAAAACATCAGATCCTCGTAGCTCAGAGTCCAGCCCGGCACGACCAGTGGCTGGCGCTCGCGCACACGCAGGAAGGAGCCAGTTTCCACCGAACGCCCGCGGATCCACAGCGGGGCTTGGCCGGTGTTTCTAACAAGAATCAAATCCTCCGCACGATAAACCCGGAATTCATGTTCGTTGGCGGCGGGGGTGAGGATCACGTCCGCTCCGTCTCTGCCGAAAACCAGCCGCTCGAAGGGCAGATCAGCATCGCTTGGCTGCTCGATGTCGCCGCGCATTTCACGCAGGATGGCACTGCCGTAATCGGGACGGCCGAGACGCCGCATGAACACCTCGAAGCTCGCGCGATTCCGCTCCGAGCGCCCCGCCGCATCCACCAGCGTGAACAACTGCAAACCGAGCGCGAGTTTTCCCGAATCATCGTAAGTGTCCTTGAGCGCGACGGCCAGGCTCTGGAGTGGTTGGGGATTGCGCACCGCACGTTGCAGGCGGCGGCCCAGCCAGCCGTGGTCCACTTCGGGAAACGCGCTGCGCAGCATGTCGAGAATCAGATCCGCCTCCAGCGGGCTGAGATCGCCATCCAGCGTGGCAAAGGCTGCGAAGGCATCCACCAGCACGCCGACTTGGGCATCCGCGCCGAGGCGCAGTGCGCGCAGCCGACCCACGCCGGGAATCGCGCGCAGCCATTTCAGCGCGCGGCCCCGCATCACTGCGGCATACAGCGGTTCTTTCGGCGGCGGGACTGATTCCACACGCGAGTTCTAGGCAGACCCGCCGCCCGCCCGCAAGACCCACGCGAAAAAGGGTTCTGGGGAATTGCGTTTTGCGACGAGTCACGGAGCATCGCGGCCGAATATCCCTTGCGCCCCATTATCGGGCCACCGCCCAACGTCGCGTATCACATGGAGCGGCAAGAAAACTGGAACGCGCGGCGGCTCACTGGGCCGTGGACCGGCGGCAGCAAGTCTAATGGGGCGAGGACAACGTGCTGCCCGCATCATGGTGGGTTGATTAGACCGTCTCGACACGGTAGTATGCGCCGAGCGCGATCTTCGCGGCTTCTGTGGCCCATTTCGGTTTTGGTTTTCCCGGCTTTTTATCTTTGTCGAGGTAGGGCCATGTTTTCCTGAGACACACGCCGTGGCGGTGCCAGCCTTTCATCGCGCCGCGACAGCTTGAGCCGTCGTAGTCCTCGCCCGGCCATTCGTCGTAGAGCTTGGCATGTTCGTAGAGCATGCGTTCGCTCACCTTCTCAGGCAGCACGGCATCTTCTATCAAGTTGCCATTAGGAAACGCTGCTTGCCGGAATCTTAAGTAGTTGATCATCGCTGCGAGGCCGAAGCCGGTGCATGCGCCTTCCTCGCCCTGGTCAAGAACGAGCTTGCTGTATGCATGGAGTAGGTTGTCAGCGAATTCGATGGCAGGATACTCGGCGGGCAAGTTGACCAGCTTGGGCTGATACTTGCGGTCGCGCACGTCATAGCGATCCGGCCGGACATCGAAGAGACGTGTCTTGCCGTGGAAGTTTTTTCGGTTGGTGGGCATGGCAGTAGGGGAGTTGAGGGTTGGATGAATATCAAAGAAAGGGAACGCTGGAGATGTGCTTTGGAAAAGCTTAAGCCAGCATCCATAACGCTAACTTTCCAATTCGCAGCGCCAAGCGAATTCTCCTGCTCATACGCAACAGCAATTGAGGAGTAACTCACCGAGGTGCGTATCGCTCTTGAGATAGTGATGTTTTCCGATGAGCGAGCGGTAACGATGCATTGCTGTGACTCGGTAGCGGGATGTGGCCATGAAAGAGATCAGCACCAAGGCGCGAAAAATGTTCAGCACTATGACTCAATGAGCGAAAACCAGATTTTTACCAACTTTGAAAAAACCGCCGTGGCTGCATTTCCCGCTTCCATCACGGGCGCTCTCATACACCTTGGATTCCGATGCGCCGCACCGGAATCGTCCACACCCGCCACCAATCGCTCGAAGTCTGGAAATCCGAGCACGCCACCGAGTTCCGCGTGGAAGGGGCGGTGCATGCATGGTTTCACCGCAGCCGTTTCCTCACCGGGCTGGCTTGGGACATGATCGCGGCCTCGGCTTTGTTAGGGAAAAACGATCCGCCGCGCACTGTGCTCATGCTCGGGTTGGCGGGCGGCACTGCTTTCCGCGTGCTGCGCCACCTGCTACCGGATTGTCGTCTAACTGCAATCGACATCGACTCCGAAATCGTCGCTCTCGCCCGCGAACAGATGGACCTCGACGCGCTCGGCATCGAGGTGGTCATCGGCGATGCCTATGCGTGGCTGGAAAAAAACAAGCGCAGCTTCGATGTGGTGATCGACGACATTTACCTCGCCGGAAAAACCGATGTGTTCCGTCCGCGCGAGTGGGATGCCGGTTTGATGAAACACCTCATGCGCGCGCTCGCTCCGGGCGGCGTGCTCGCCGTGAATCTCGTCACCGGTCCCGGCCACCGCGCGATGCAATCGCTCACCCGACGCGTGCTGCGGGAAAATTTCCCAGTCGTGAGAACAATCCAATCCGCCGAGGCAATGAACGAAGTGCTGGTGGCGGGGGATTTCGTGGCGACGAAATCCCGGCTGCAAGCTCATGAAGATGCGTTTGCAGACGGACTGGATGTTTCCTATTGGAACCGGCTGAAACTGCGGCGGATTTCCTGAGTTCCACCATGCCCGAAACCATCCAGCAGCTCTACGAAACGCGCGTCTATCCCGCGATGAGCCATCCGTCTTCGGATCCGGCGTTGAGCGCGGTGGCCGCGATTCTCGCGGGGCTGGAAGTGCGGCATCCGGCAAAGGCGCGGATTCTGGAAATCGGTTGCTGCTCCGGGTTGAACCTGATCCCGCTGGCGATGCGCTGGCCTGAGAGCCGCTTTGTGGGCATCGACTTGTCCGGGCCTTCGATCCGGGAGGCGAGGGGACTCGCGCAGGCGGCGGGTGTGAACCATATCGAGTTTCACGCCATGGACCTGCGGGACTACGATGCGGGCGGGGAGGGCTTTGATTTCATCATTGCGCACGGTTTCCTGTCTTGGGTGCCGGATGAGGTGAAGGCTGCGTTGTTCACATTCTGCCAACAACACCTCGCACCCACCGGCATCGCAACGATCAGCTTTAACCTCGAATGCGGCTGGCTGCCGAGGTTTCCGGTGATCGAAAAAGTTCGCGCCATCCAGCAGGCGGGGGCAGATGATGAAATGGCGGCGCTGGCGATCCTGCGCACGGTCGCAGAGGCAGATTCCGAGGAGTTTGGCATCATCGACGACATGTTGGCGAAGGGCGCGGCGATTCTGGCCTTCGATGACTTTGGACCGGTCAATGATCCATGGTCGTTGGAACAATTTGTGCGGGTGGCTGCAAACTCCGGGCTGCGCTGGCTCGGTGAATCTGATCCCGGGAAAAATCTCCCGCCGGGTCTGGGCGGAGAGATTCTTGAACGTCTGCAACTGGAGCATAGTGATCCTTTGTCGCTCCAGATCGCTGCGGATGCGTTGATGAAACGCACCTTCCGATCCGTGATGGTCTGCCGCGAGGAGGCTCCGCTGGCGGCAAGAATTCCCTTGGAGCGGGTGTTTGAATTTTCGGTGCGACCCAATCCGGCAGGCGTGGCGAGAACTCAAAATCATGCCGTTCAAGCAATCGCTTCGAGTTTCCCTTATGGATTGAATGTTTGTGACCTAGTGCCCTTGTGCGGGGATCTGGATAAAAAGGAAATCGCCCGCCAGGTATTTTATGGAACTCGCTCGGGTAGTCTCCTGCCGAGGATTCAAACAGAAGTTTTCAGCGCCCAAGTGCCCGACTTTCCGACTCTGAATCCATTCCGTTTGGAATGTGCAAGGCGAGGGATGCCGCTGGTGGATGTCTGGCACCAACCCTGTTCGTTTCCTGCGCGGCACCATGGCTTACTGACAGCCATGGACGGAACACGCGACGTAGCCGCGCTGGCGGATTTTTCAAAACAGCAATGCCCTGAACTCGCGTTCGAGCCATGGCTCCGTCACCTCGCAGGGCGCGGCATGTTTGCCTGAAGGGCTTACTTCGTGCCGTGGATATGTTGGCAATTCGATGCAGCCTGACAGCCGCCGGGAAGACAGCGCTCGGACTGTTTCCCGGTCATCGGATCGAGTGGGATTACGGTGCGGCAAGAACTGGCGAAGAGGGCGAGTCCGACAACAGGGATGAGCAGCAGGATTTTCATGTTCGTGTGGGTGTGGGCGATAGCTAGCAGCCCCCGGTCGAAAACTCCAGCATTCTCTTCGCGCTTGGCAGGTGGCATGTGGCCCGTCATTTTCCACGCATGTTCGACACCGCCCGTTATGATGGCCGCATGCCCTACCGGCGCTGCGGGGACTCAGGCCTGCTGCTGCCAGCCATTTCGCTAGGCTTCTGGCACAACTTCGGCGGCGTGGATGATTTCGAGGAGGCCCGCCGCATCATGCGCCGCGCCTTTGATCGCGGCGTCACGCACTTCGATCTCGCTAACAACTACGGACCGCCACCCGGCTCGGCTGAGGAAAACGTGGGCCGGATCCTCGTTAGCGACTTCATCTGCCATCGCGACGAGTTGGTCATCTCCACCAAGGCCGGCCACGACATGTGGAGCGGTCCGCACGGCTCGGGAGGCTCGCGCAAGCACTTGCTTTCCTCGCTCGATCAGTCACTCAAACGGCTGCGGCTCGACTACGTGGACATCTTCTACTCGCACTGCCCAGACCCGCACACGCGGCTGGAGGAAACCATGTCCGCACTGGCAAGCGCCGTGCATGGCGGCAAGGCGCTCTTCGCTGGAATCTCGAAATACCCGCTCAAGCGCCTCAAGAAGGCCGTGAAAATCCTCGCGGAAATGGGCATCCGCTGCCTGATCTATCAGCCGCCGTATTCGATCCTGCAGCGCCAGTTAGAAATGGACGGCATCCTAGACTGGCTGCTGGACGAGGGCATCGGCTGCATCGTTTTCAGCCCGCTGGCCCAGGGCATGCTCACACCGAAGTATCTCGATGGAATCCCGGAAGGCTCTCGTGCCGCACGCCGTGAGGGTTTCCTAAAACCCGAGCAAGTCCTCGCGCAGCAGGAAAAAATCCGCGCCCTTGGCGATCTCGCGGCGGCCCACGGAATGCCACTGCATCATCTCGCGATGCGCTGGTCTTTGCGTTCCGAAAAAGTGACCTCCGCCATCATCGGCGCTCGCACCGTCGCGCAACTCGATGACACGCTGGACTCGCTCCAGTCTCCCGAGCCGGATGCGGCACTGTTAGAAGCTATCGAGGCGATCTGCCCGGCGGAATGACTTCAGCGTGAGATTCCCGTTAGAGCGCGGATCATGGCAAGATACACCCGTGAGCGCGGGACTTTGATGCGGCGCTTCAGGTCTTCAAAATCCACGCCTCGCAAGCGCTCCAGGGTTTCTCGTGCGATCATCACGGGCAGCACGCTGGCGGTGCGCAGGCGGCGAGAGGGCAGCGTTTCCGCGTAGCGAAATCCTTCGTCCAGCCAGTCGTTGGCGCGGTGCAGCCAGCTTTGGTGAATTTCCATCAGACGCGCAGTGTCATGCGGATTCGCGACGGGCAGATAGCAGCGGCCTTGCGCGAGATCTGCGGGCAGGTCGCGAAGGATGTTCACGAGTTGCAGGCCCTTGCCATAGGCGATGCCACGCTTGAGCAGGATGTCCTCGCGCTCGCGGGAAAACTTCGCCCCCATTGTTAGAAAACCGAGCTTCGTCCAGAACGCGCCGACGCAGCCAGCCACGCGCCACGCATAGTCTTCGAGCGCCTCGTCATCATCGAGTGCGAGCGGTGACTCCGCATCCGCATTTGCGAAGCGTTCCAGATCCAGTCGTTGGCCGCTGGTGATGACGGACACCACCTCGCGCACCAGCGCGGCCTCTTCTTGCGGCAGTTTCCCCAGCCATGCGAAGAGATCCGTCGTGCCTTCCAGCAGTTGTCGCTCGCGCGGATCGGTGATGGCATTGAGCACCGGCAGCGGCCAGCGCGGCGGCTCCTCATGGCCAGCGAGAGTGCGATCAAACCAATCAAGGCATAACAAGCGCGCCTCCAGCGGAGCGGCGGCGGTATCGGCGAGTGTATCGCTGGCACGCGCGAGCAGGTAGCCAAGGCTCGCAGCACCACGCATCGGAGCGGGCAGCAGCCGCAAGCTCAGATAGAACGAGCGGGAAACCCCTTTGAGCAATTTGTTTCCCTGCCGATCCGTCACGCTGGCAAGGCAAGCAGCCGCGCGTGATTCCGGCAAGGCCGCGACGCGGAAAATTCCAACTCGTCCTTGCGGCAGCGCCCGCAAAACGCCAGTCTGCCACTAACATGAGTGAGGATCGTGAAATTTCGCAGGACCGGGATGCCGTCAAACTCGAACGGCTGGAACTTGCCCTCAGGGCTTCTAACGAAGGCATCTGGGATTGGTGGACGGATCGCAGGGAAATCTACTACTCGCGCCGCATCATTGAATTCCTCGAATGCGGACGTAACAACGCGCCGAATCTGTTTCTCAGCCCTCACGACCACATCCATCCAGACGAGCACCGCGCCTTTAGTCTCGCCGTCGCCCAAGCATTGCAGGATGGCGGCCCGGAAACGCTCGTCGTGGATGCCCGCGTCCGCACCGGTGGCGGCGGCTGGCGTTGGTTGCGCATCCGCGGCACCGTCGTGCGCGGCCGCGATGGCAGAGTGTACCGCATCGCCGGCTCGATGATCGACATCAGCCGCCGCAAAGACGCCGAAGCTCAGGTGGAGGAGGAACGTTTCCTGCTGCGCCAACTCATCGACCACGTCCCGCTGCAGATTTATTTCAAAGACACTGGCTCATGCATCGTCATGGCGAACAAAGGCATGGCCGAGTGGATGGGCCTAACAGAAACTTCCCAGCTCAACGGCAGGCACGATCGCGACTTCTTCGGTGAAGAACATTGGAAACCCGCCGAGCGAGACGAGCAGCGCATCATGGAGACTGGTGAGCCGATCACAGGCATGATCGAACAGGAAACCTGGCACGAGGGCGACGCCACCTGGGTGATGACCTCCAAGTTTCCCTGGCGGGACCGCCACGGTCACATCAAAGGCACTTTCGGAGTCTCCAGCGATGTCACCAGCCTCGTCGCTGCCCAGCGTGCCGCTACCGAACTCGCGGACCAACTCCAGGTGAAAAACGAAATCTACGAGGAGGAACTCCACCTCGCCCGTGAAATCCAGCAGGCTCTAACAGGAAAAGGTTTCCCGGAAATCGGCGATGGTCGTATCACCACCCGCTTCGGCGCCCGCTACATCCCCATCACCGGGCTTGCCGGGGATTTCTTTGAAGTCATCCAGATCGACAAGAACCGCGCCGGAGTGCTCATCTGCGATGTGATGGGCCATGGCGTGCGTTCCGCGCTGATCGTCGCCATGCTGCGTGGTTTGTTAGAGAAACAGCGTTCCCAGGCGGCTGATCCCGGCGCGTTCTTGCACGGACTGAACGACGGCCTCAGCGCCATCCTCCAGCGCGCGGGCACCACCATGTTCGCCACCGCCTTTTACGGCGTGATCGACATCCCGGCTGGCACCTTCAGTTATGCCTGCGCTGGCCATCCCGGCCCGATCATTGATGGTGCTTCGGGCGTCCGCCAGATCGCTGTGGCGCGCAGTGAGAAAGGCCCCGGCCTCGGCCTCATCCATGGCACGTCTTTCCCCACCCACACGCTGCCACTTAGCGAGGTCCGCCGCATCGTGCTCTTCACCGATGGAGTGCTGGAGGCAGAGAACCAGCAGGGCGAGCCGTTCTTCGAGAAACGTCTGATGGAAATCATCACCCGCCACACCGGCAGTCCGCTTGAGGAGATGCTCGACGGCATCCTCTCCAGCGTCTTAGCTTTTTCCGAGACCCGGCATTTCGATGATGATGTCTGCCTACTGGGTGTGGAAATGAATTTTTGACTACCAAACTCCTTATGAAACTAGCCATCCTCACCGCCTTTGTCGCTTGCAGTACAATCGCCAGTTCGCATGCACTCACTCCGGAAGACATCACGCCTGCCAATATCGTGGGCAAGACGCTGATTTTCATTATTAACGCAGGCAGCGGAACTGCCGTCACTAGCGGTAGTTGGACCGGCACATTCGAGACTTCGCCAGCCAAAGGCTTCACCCTCAAGCGCATCTCCGGCGCAACTGTGGATCAAAGCACCACATACACAGCTTTCTCCACTGATGAAAACGTCACCACTTCCGTCTCCGTCACGGAAATCTACGACAACTCGGGACCATCCTTGATCAACCTCAAGGTCGAAATGGGCAAAGGCAGCTACAACATGGTCACTGCGAATCCCGGTAAACCCGCCACCTTTGGTTCACAGAGCGGCACCTTCACTCTCAGTGAATCCACGATCAATGCTCCTGAAATCTCTGTGGAACAGCCCGACGGATTCAGTCTTACCGATGGCAAGGACAAGGTTCTCTTCGGCGACGTGAAGCTCAAGAAAACCGCCACCAAGAAATTCACCGTCTATAACACCGGCAGAACCAATCTAACAAAACTCGGCGTTCTCAAGACAGGAAAACACGCATCCCTATTCAAAGTCAGCAAACTTTCCAAAACCACAATCGCACCCGGTGGCCAGCTCACCTTTATGGTTACATTCAAGCCCGGCTCTACAGGTGCAAAGAAAGCCACCCTCAAGATCGTCAGCAGCGATGTGAACGAAAACCCATTTGAGATTGCCCTGTCTGGTCGTGCATTGAAACCATGACCCGCAGCGCGAAGACACAGCCCGTCCACATCCTCTTCGTCTGCTCGCAGAACAAACTGCGCAGCCCCACCGCCGCCCAGGTCTTCGCAGAGCATCCCGGCATCGTCACCGATTCCGCAGGCACCCACCGTGGCGCGGTGGTGGAGCTTTGCGAGGAACACATCCTATGGGCAGACCTCATCTTCGTGATGGAGCCCGCGCACCGCCGCAGGGTCCAACAGAAATTCCGTAGCCAGCTCACCCGCCAGCGCCTGATCTGCCTGAACATCCCGGACGACTATGCCTTCATGGCCCCCGCCCTCATTTCTATCCTGCGGAAAAAAGTCATGCCCTTCCTGTGAGTGGCTTGCCAGCGCTGCGGGGGCGCTGCATGTTTCCGCGCATGTCACGCCAGCACCGCATCACCATCCTCGCCGGAGACGGCATCGGACCTGAAGTCATGGCCGAGGCCGTCCGCGTCCTCGAAGCCGTCGAAACGAAATTCAACTTCACCGTTTCCCGCAGCGAGCATCTCGTCGGCGGTGCGGCGATCGACGCCACCGGCCATCCGTTGCCGCCGGAAACCGTCGCTGCCTCGGAGCAGGCGGATGCGATTCTCTTTGGTTCGGTCGGTGGTCCGAAGTGGGAGAACCTGCCGCCGGACATCCAGCCGGAACGCGGTGCTTTGCTGCCTTTGAGAAAACACTTCGGCCTTTTTGCGAACTTGCGTCCCGGCGTTTGCCTTCCCGCACTCACCCACGCCTCGCCCGTGAAGCAGGAACTCATCGCCGATGGTTTCGATGTGCTCTGCGTGCGCGAACTCACAGGCGGCGTCTATTTCGGCTCGCCGAAAGGCAGGCACGAGGAGAACGGTGAACCCGTGGCGCTCGACACGATGATTTACAAGAAGAGCGAAATCCAACGCATCGCCCGCGTGGCATTCACTGCGGCGATGGGTCGCAGCAAGCGGCTGCTTTCTGTGGACAAGGCGAACGTGCTCGCGTCCTCCGTGCTGTGGCGCGAGACGGTTATCGAAATCGCGAAGGAGTTCCCCGAAGTGGAGCTTTCCCACATGTATGTGGACAATGCGGCGATGCAACTCATCCGCCGTCCCGGCTCGTTCGATGTGCTGGTGACGGAGAACCTTTTCGGCGATATTCTATCAGACGAGATGGCGATGATTTCCGGCTCGCTCGGCATGTTGCCCTCCGCCTCGCTCGGCAAGGTGAAGGACAATGGCCTCTACTTTGGCATGTATGAGCCGTCCGGTGGTTCCGCTCCGGACATCGCAGGCCAAGGCATCGCCAATCCGATCGCTCAGATCCTTTCGCTCGCCATGCTGCTGCGTTTTTCGTTAGGAGAAACCGCAGCAGCAGATGCCATTGAGGCCGCTGTCTCGAAAGCCATCGCCGATGGATTCCGCACCGGCGACATCGCCACCGGGCGAGATGGTGAAACGAAAACCGGCACCACAGGCATGGGCGACGCGGTGTTGGCGCGGCTGTGATCCCTAAGCACTTGCTCACATGAATGCCCGCTTCGTCGCCATCGCTGCTGTTGTGTTCGCCGTCGTTGCAGGTCCGGCGGGTTATCTGTTAGGGAGGCGTCAGGTTCAAACCGATCCGGGCGCGGCGGTGGCGGAAGTTCCGGTGCAAGGACAGCGAGGCGATGCGCCGAGAAAATCCGCGTTCAAGAATCCACGGGCGGCGCTGGACCGCGAGAGTGATCCGTTGAAACGCTTTCAACTCGTGCTCGGAAACCTAGAGGCGTGGGTCAACGTGGAGCCGCTTGATGCGCTCGAATGGTTGAATCGCCAGCAAGTGAGTGGCCGCCGCAACGAGGTGATCCGGTTGGCGCTCCAACAGTTTGCTGAAAACGATCCCAAAGGCGCGGCGGCGTGGGCGATGGCCCATCTCAGCGGCGCGGAACTCAACAACGCGCTGATCCGCATCGCCGAACAATGGGCGCGCACGGACGGTGCTGCTGCTGCGGCTTGGTTGAACGAACAACCCGCCAGCGGCCAGCGCGACGCGGCAATGGAAAACATGATGTTCGCATGGGCGACTCAGAATCCGGCGGCGGCTCTGGATTTCATCGGGAAATCTAACATCGACGATGAAATCGCCGCAACGCTCCGCAACGCCGCGTTTGCAGGTTGGGCGAAGAGCGATCCACAAAACGCAGTGGCCGCCAGTCTGGAATCCAGCCGCAAGAACGACGATCCGGGTCAGTTCGCGAACACGCTCGCGAACTGGGCGACGATGGACCTCGCCGCCAGTTCCGAGTGGTTGTTAGCGAATGTGCGCGAGGGCGGGGAACGCGATCTGGCGGTGCAGGAACTGGCAGGCATCTACGCCCATGAATCACCCGAAGCCGGGCTGGCATGGCTGGAAAAACTCAAGGCCGGTGAAGAGCGGGAAAATGCGCGCAATACACTGGCCTCCGAGTGGGCGGCAGCGGATGCCGCATCCGCAGCGAAATGGGCGGCCGCTCTAACACCCGGCAGCCTCAATGAGCAATCCACTGCGGACATTCTCCATGGTTTCCTCGCTCAGGATGCGAAGGCATTTGAAACATGGCGCGCCGCATTACCGGATGGCCCGCTCAAACAACAAGCCGCGAGGGTGGGGGAGATGGGCGATGAGGAACCTTAGACCGCTTACGAAAAGTAATTGGTAAAGCTCGTGCGATGACAAGATTCTCAGGAGTTCACGCTTCAGCGTGCTTATTGAAGACAAGCTGAAGCTTGGACTCCATCTCTTCGCGAGATGGCAAACGGACTCACAAAAAAAACCGCCGCCCGGGATGACCGGACGGCGGTGTGATGGTTTCGGGTATTTCGCGGATCAGGCGCTGGCTTTCGCAGCTTTCGCTTCGAGAGCTTTCTTCGCTTGAGCAACGATGGCGGAGAAGGCAGCGGCATCAGTGACCGCGAGATCCGCGAGGATCTTGCGGTCGGCTTCGATACCGGCAGCCTTGAGGCCTTCGATGAAACGCGAGTAGGTCAGGTTTTCGGCACGGACGGCGGCGTTGATACGCTGCGTCCAGAGACGACGGAACTGACCCTTGCGCCGTTTCCGGTCGCGATACTCATACGTTTGCGCCTTGCGGACAGCGTCCTTGGCGTAACGGAAGAGTTTCGAGCGGAAACCGCGGAAACCCTTGGCACGGAGCAGAACGCGCTTGCGGCGCGCGCGGCTGGCCGGGGAATTGGTGGCACGTGGCATTTGTTGTTTTCAGTTTGAACAGACCGTTGTTTTCATTTCCTCCCACAGTCTCGACTGTTCGTGTCTCCCTCGCGGGATCAGGCTGTGTAGAGGCCGTCCGATTCGCGGACGGGGGCGTTTGC
>JANMLQ010000161.1:0-4190 GCA_031372635.1 Akkermansiaceae bacterium
TGGCCGCAGGCATTTGTCGAGGCGATGAAACGCTCCTACCTCGCCGCAGGTCCGCGTTTCCAGGCACTCACCATGGTTCCAAAACCGCTTGAGCTAAACGCCATCGGCAGCGGCGCCGCCCAGTGGTGGGAAACGATGGACCGCATCCCGATCGTGCGCATCATGTTCACCAGCCTGCTCGCCATCATCGCCGCACTCACCGCATGGTTCATCTTCCTGGATTGATGGAAACGCCCGATCTATCACCCCGCGATTCGGGAAAACCGTTCTTCAGCCGCTGGCGCACCGTGCTCAGGCGCACGCTGTTTTTCGGCAGCGTGATGATCGTGAATCTCGCCGCCACCCTGTGGCTCACGGACTTGTTTTGGCGCATGGGTTTCCAGAAAGCGCACTTCCCGCTGTTGGTGATTTTCATCCTGCTCAACGGCCTGCTCACGCTCGGCTCGTTTCATGCGATCATCGGTGCCTTCGACATGCTGATGGGCCGCAGGCGCGCCGCACGCATCACCCGCATCGCCGAGGGCAAGGCCGGCCCCTTAGAAAAACGCCACGCGGTAGTGATGCCAGTCTATAACGAAGACAGCACGAAAACCTGCGCGCGCATTGAGGCGATCTACCGTTCCATCGAAGCCACCGGCTACCTTGATTCCTTCGATTTTCTCATCCTCAGTGATACCCGCGATCTCGATCTGTGGGTCATGGAGGAGACCGCATGGACCAATCTCTGCCGCAGACTCGGAGGCTTCGGGCGCATCTACTACCGCCGCCGTAAGACCAACGAAAACCGCAAGGCCGGTAACATCGGCGACTTCGTCCGCACTTGGGGCGGAGGATACGAGTCCATGCTCGTGCTCGATGCGGACAGCCTCATGGATGGTGCGGACATCGTGAAGATGACCCGCGTCATGGAAGCCTATCCACGGCTCGGCATCCTCCAGACACCGCCGAAGCTCATCCGTGGCTCGTCGGTTTTCACGCGCCTCCAGCAATTCGCGATGCGCCTCTACGGCCCGCTTTTCATCCGTGGCCTCAACTACTGGCAGCTCGGCGGTGGCAGCTATTGGGGCCACAACGCGCTGATCCGCCTCAAACCTTTCTCCGAGTTCTGCGAACTGCCCGCACTGCCCGGCCGCGAGCCATTCGGCGGCCGCATCCTCAGCCATGATTTCGTGGAAGCCGCGTTGATGGTCGCCCAAGGCTGGGAAGTCTGGCTCGCATGGGACATCGAGGGCACCTACGAAGAAGCCCCGCCCACGCTGGTGGACCACCTCATCCGCGACCGCCGCTGGATGCAGGGAAACCTCCAGCACATGTGGCTGATCTTCGCGCGCAAGCTCCCCTTCCCCACCCGCGCCCATTTGTTCATGGGCATCATGGCCTACCTCGGCAGTCCGTTGTGGTTTCTGTTCCTGCTGTTAGGCACTTGGATCGCATGGGACCGCTATTCCAGCGAGTTAAGCCAACTCCCCTTCGAGAGTTATGCCACGCGCTGGTTTCACGTCGATGGAATCGCGCAGAGCATCATCCTCACCGCCGTCATCTTTTCCCTGCTCTTCCTTCCGAAAATCCTCGCCGTCATCGGAGCAGTGCTCACCCCGAGCATCCGCCGCTCTTTCGGCGGTGGATGCCGCATCATCATCGGAGCCACTTTGGAAACGATCGTCTCCATGCTGTTAGCGCCATCCATCATGGTCACCCACACGCTGATGGTCGGCAGCATCTTCCTCGGTCGCACCGTCGGCTGGGGAAACCAGAACCGCGAGACCGATGGCACCTCCTGGGGTGATGCATTCCGTTTCCACACCCCGCAGACGATCCTCGGCCTCGCTTGGACCGCAGTCGCCATCACCATCGGCTACAACTCGAAAAACCCGGACGGTTTCACCTCGAAATACGCGTTCGTGCTCTGGATGGCACCGATTCTGTTAGGTTTGCTACTCGCCGCTCCCGTCTCCGTCTGGACTAGCCGCTCCCGCTACGGCAAGGCACTCCTGCGGCGCAAGATCCTCGCCACCCCCGAAGAACTCAATCCACCCCAAGTCGTACTACTCGCAGATGAGGCCAAAGCCGCTGTCGATCCCGCGCTGAATGCCGCCCACAATTCACGTCGCGGCGTCGTCGCCGCTGTCGTCGATCCCTATGTGAACAGCGTCCACGTTTCCCTGCTAGAACACGGCGAACTCAGCGATGAAGAAGCCGCCCTCGCCGAACGCTGCCTCGCCGAAGGCCCCACCGGGCTTACGAAAAACGAGCTCTCCGAGTTACTCTATCTTGCCCCCGCCATGCTGCTCATGCACCGTGCAGTATGGCTGCGCTCCGCCGAGGGCATCCACTCGGTTTGGACGCAGGCCGTCGAAAGCTACCGCCGCCGCCTTGACCAATCCTCCGCCGCCGATTCCACTCCCAACTGAAAATCCGATGCTCCAGATCAATCCGAATCTCAGCGATCTCGTATCCGACGCCGCCTCCGGCCTCTTCGCCAACCTTCAGTCCAAGGCCACCATCACCGCCGCCGCACCCGGCCGCGTCAATCTCATCGGCGAACACATCGACTACTGCGATGGCTTCGTCATGCCCTTCGCCATCGACCGCTACATCGTCATCGCCGGTTGCGCCAACGGCACCTCCGACGCCCGCATCAGCACCGCACTCGGCGACGAGATCGCCGTTTTCGATGTCTCCAAACCCCAGCAAGAAGGCGAGCCGAAGTGGTCAAACTACATCCGCGGCGTGATCCGTGGCTTCCAAGATCGCGGCCACCACATCCCCGGCTTCGATGCCTACATCCTCTCCTCCGTCCCCGGCGGCGCGGGGCTTTCCTCCTCCGCCGCACTCGAATGCGCCACCGCCACGTTTCTCGAAGGGCTGTTAGACACCCGCCTCGAGACCCGTGAAAAAGCCCTGCTCGCCCAGAAAGCCGAGCACGACTTCGCCCACGTCCCCTGCGGCATCATGGACCAGTTTGCCTCCGCCTTCGGCAAACCCAACCGCCTCGTCCTCATCGACTGCCAGACCGGCGAGCCCGAGCTGGTCCCTTTTGAAAACCCCGACCTCACCGTGCTGATCTCTAACACCATGGTGCATCACGAACTCTCCGATGGCGGCTACGCCCTGCGCCGCAAGCACACCGAAGACGGCCTCGCCATCCTCGGCAAAGCCTCATGGCGCGATGTCACCGCAGCCGAAGTCCAAGCCAACTGGGAAAAACTCGGCGATCCCATCAACCGCCGCGCACGTCACGTCGTCGGCGAGATTTCCCGCACCATCGCCGCCGCCGCCGCGCTCGCGAGAAACGATTTTGAAACCCTCGGCCCGCTCATGGCCGCCAGCCATGATTCCCTCCGCGATGACTTCGAAGTCTCCTGCAAGGAACTCGATATCATGGTCGATATCGCCCGCAAGATCGGCCGCAACGGCGGTATCATCGGAGCACGCATGACCGGCGGCGGCTTCGGCGGCTCCACCGTCACCCTCTGCAAATCCCGCAAAGCCACCGACATCGCCGCCACCCTCGCCGCCGATTACGAGCAAGCCACCGGCATCAAGCCCCAGATCTTCGCCTCCCGCCCCTCCCAAGGTGCGCATCTGGTAGAGTGACCTCGGACTGCGCGCAGCCTGCTGCAAGTGGCTGGGACTTGCAGTCCCCGCCCGTGGCTTGGACAACCTGTCCCAGCATGTGGCTTGGACAACCTGTCCCAGCCCGTCGCCGGGACAACCTGTCACGAGCCACATCATGCCACCCAAGCAGTGACGACCTATCAACCCAAACTCCGAAGTTGCAGGTGTTGAGCCGAACGCGATTAACCACAGATTACGCAGATTTTGCCGTCCCGTGAACGACACCTTCCCGAGCAAGGCTTGTATTTTAGAACCTCTTCAAAATCTGTGCTCTCTGTGCTCTCTGTGCTCTCTGTGTAATCTGTGGTTCAACTTCGGAGTTCGGGTTCAACCCGCCACAACAAAGAACAGCGTTGTTCCAAGTTTCCCATCTCAACCCTACGTTTCTTCATGTTCCAAAAAGTCAGCCAATCCGTAGCTCGATATCAGTTGCCACGCCTACCCCGACTTCATTCCCATCCGAGAATCCAAGCCATCCGGCCTTCAGCCTCAATCCGCTGATTCTCAGCCTTCTAAAAACCACCTTCTTCATCCTTGCCGGAGCTAACCCGTTTGCTAACCTCCGACCGCTG
>JANMLQ010000185.1:0-11089 GCA_031372635.1 Akkermansiaceae bacterium
GGTGATGGTGATGGTGATGGTGATGGTGATGGTGATGGTGATGGTGATGGTGATGGTGCGGTTGAGCAGTGCGGAAGTGCCGTTGACAGTCAGGCCCATGGTTTGCGGGCTGGTGTTGAAGGAGAGCACTCCGGCGGCAGTTGATAATCCAAAATTTCTACGACCCTACCCCGTATTTGCCCACCCCGGGTGATACGAATTGTCTCTCAACACGGTATTCAATCCGCCGCATTCATTTGGCTCATTCTCAGATTTTTGTTTTTTCTGCCTTCCATCCCATCAGGCATTGCCTTTAAATCACTGTGACATTGAACACCCGCTCTCTCATGAAAAATCCGCTCACTTTCATCGACCTCTTCTGCGGCTGCGGCGGGTTTTCCCTCGGTCTTACGCGGGCCGGTTTCAAGGGACTTGCCGCCATCGACTTCAATCATGAGGCGATCCAAGTGTATCAGGCAAACTTCAAGGACGTGCCGCAGATTCTCGAAAGGGATCTCACCGCGTTTTCTCCGGCTGAACTTGAAACCCTGATCGGCACCTCGGAAGTGGATTTAATCGTCGGCGGTCCGCCCTGCCAAGGCTTCAGCACTGCTCGACAAGTGGATGGTGCCAACCATGGAGAGAGGTTGAAAGATGATCCCAGACGGCATCTCTATAAAGAGTTTCTGCGCCATGTCGCCCACTTCAAACCCAAAGTGTTTGTCATGGAAAATGTGTTGGGAATTCGTTCAGCATCAGGTGGCATTTACTTCTCAAAGGTTCAATCTGAGGCCCGTGCCCTTGGCTATCGAGTCCATGCCCAGATTGAGGATTGTGTCGATCTTGGTGTACCACAGAAACGGCGGCGGCAACTCTTCATCGGGACACGCTCGGAGTTTCCCGAGTATTTCAAGCCCGAGCTCAAACCTGCAAAGCGCGCAGTGATCGGAGCTACTCTCTGGGATGCTATTGGCGATTTGCCGCCTTTGAAGGCTGGAGAAGGGGAGGAGGATTGTGAGTATGACGTCCTGCGCCGCTTCAATATGCTCAATACACATTCGGCTGGGTATCTTTTCGATGTCCTTGAATCGAAAAAGGCTAAAAGCCTAACTGCTCACCGCGCTCGTCCTCACAGCGAACGTGATCTGAGGGACTTCCTACTTTTAAAGGAGGGCGAGAACTCTGCGGAAGCAATTCGTCGTGGAGTGGAGTTCGAATTTCCTTATGATAAGACGACTTTCAAGGACCGCTACACTCGGCAACACCGCAAGCGCCCTTGCTCGACCATCGTCGCCCATCTTGCGAAGGATGGCCTGATGTTCATTCATCCAACGCAGAACCGGACTTTGACACCCCGAGAGGCTGCGCGAATTCAGAGTTTCCCGGATTGGTTCAAATTTCCTGTTGCCCGAACTCATCAATTTCGAGTTATCGGCAACGCGGTGCCTCCACTTGTGGGTGAGGCGGTTGGAATGGCTGTAAAGTCCTACATCGAGAATTCCATTCATTTGACAAAAACTATCAAGTTTAGTCTCCGCCCACTGCCAAAAGACGAGCAAGAGGCTGTTTCTTGGCTTCTCCCTTTGTTGGATTTGGACTCACGTCATCTTCGCAAAATTCCAACTGCGGCATTCAAGAGGGCTTGGTTTGCTATCGGCTTCCTCTATATGGGCCTTCATCCCGACAGTGCATTGGATCATGGAACTGAAACCGTTAACGACTCGGAAGACTATGAGCCAGTCCGCCAGATTGAACCCCGTTTGTGCAATCCGTATTATGAGCAAAGCGGATGGCCAGTAGTTTTGGGACCGATTTCCAAGGAAGCTTGGAGACGTTATGAGGCGGAACTTCTTGATGATGATGAGTTTTATTGCTGCGACGCACAGATGGCTGGTGCGTGTTTTCGTAACCCCCATTTGGCCAATGAAGTAAGAGAAGGGCGAAAAATGTTAGCATGATGAGTCCGGGCATGGCGCTAAATGCGGGATTAAATTCAGACGTGTCTTTCGAACTCGTGGAGCCCCGGGCAGCGTCGCTCGTTGAATCGCTACGGGCGTTCGGATACGACTTGGGAAGCGCAGTTGCCGATCTTGTGGACAACAGCGTCTCTGCGGGTGCGGCGAACGTGTGGGTCGATTTCCACTGGTATGGATCTGAATCATGCATTTCGCTGACAGACGATGGACGGGGAATGAGCGAAGTCACTCTGCGCAATGCTATGCGCCTTGGTAGCCGCCATCCTGGTGATCCGAGAGAAGCGGCAGACCTCGGACGGTTCGGACTCGGCCTGAAAACGGCTTCGTTTTCACAGAGTCGGTGTGTGTCCGTGCTCACGAAGGAATTGAATCAAAGCCCGGTTTTGCGTCGTTGGGATCTTGATCACTTGGCGAAAACGGATGCTTGGCAAGTGCTGCTAGCCCCACGCCAAGATACTGAGCGCTACTTCGATCGGTTGCGCGATCTCGAAAGTGGCACATGCGTCTTGTGGCAAGATCTTGATCGGATTCCCGGTGCCAGTTGCGATGGTTCAGCCAAGAACCGAGACCTGTTTATTTCCCAATGTGAAGAAGTTGAACGGCATCTCGCATTGATTTTCCATCGCTTGTTACAAGGAGAACGTTTACGAATTTTCGTCAACGATCACGCGATCAGACCGCTTGATCCATTTTTCGTGAGCGAAGCTACTCAGATACTACAAGAACATCATTTGAAAGATAGTTCGGGAGGTGAAATTCTCGTCGAGCCTTTTGTGATGCCGCATGAGTCCAAGCTCCCCGACGGTGACGCTAAGGCTTGGGCTGGCGACTCGCGCGATTGGGTTGCTCGCCAAGGCTTCTATATTTACAGGCAGGATCGGCTGCTTGTTGCGGGATCGTGGTTAGGGTTCCGAGGATGGAGAAAGGATGAGCACCACAAGCTGGCAAGAATTCGGATTTCGCTTACCAATAGCTCGGACGAAGAGTGGCAAATCGACGTAACCAAACGCAAGGCGACTCCGCCAGAAATGCTCCGAGAGTCACTTCAGAGAATCGGCCAACGCACTCGTGAGCGCGCCAAACGTGTTTATACATTTCGTGGCACGCGTTTGACTTCAGGAAATCCTATGGACCTCAAGTTTGTCTGGGAGCAAGTGATTCTCCACGGGCAAGCTTCGTATAGGATCAATCGGGATCATCCACTCGTTCGAGCACTGACAGCGTCGGAGAGTAAAAAGGGCGAAGTGAATGCGCTGCTGAAACTCGTTGAAGAGACCCTTCCCACCCTATTGATCGCAGCAGGCGGTCCTGAATATGCAAAACCTTCCCCAACTCCGCAGGTCGTCAGCAACCAATCGGGGGTCAAAGTCATGCTGCTCCAAGCTTGGAACGCACTACGCGACAGCGGGCTTGACCACGCTGACGCGATGATAGCTCTAGCCGGGTGGGAGCCGTTTAACGCTCACCTAGCATTACTTGCTGAAGTAGAAGCCAACCCTCCCTACCCATGATCGACCTGAATGAAGCTGAAAAGGAGGCTCTCGACTTTGCTAGCCGTGCATTGCAGTCGAAGAATTCACGAACACCGGAGACCATTCGAAAGCTGGTCGAGGCAGCGGCTATTATGGCAGCGACAACGCAGCCTGGGTTGCAAGTGGATGTCGATGCGCTGGTCGCTGAACTCGGACATGCCGCTTCGGTTTGGACGGAAACTCCCGTTGTTTTATCCAACTTTCGCGTGAAGCCGTGGTGGTTTGAAAAGAAACCACTGATCGAACCGATGCGTTTTTGGCGCAGATACCGGCGATATCTGGAACAAGAAAAAAACCTCCGTGACCGCGATCTAGACGCCGTGGACGAACAGACCGATTCGATCATCGATAGAATTCAGGATCCTGCCACTACAGGCCCTTGGGATGTCCGCGGTATGGTTGTTGGCAGCGTTCAATCGGGCAAGACCGCGAACTACGTGGGTGTAATCAGCAAGGCGCTCGATGCTGGCTACAAAATCGTTATTGTCCTCGCAGGTATCCATAAAAATCTCCGTGCCCAGACCCAAGAGAGAATCGACGAAGGCATCCTCGGTTTCGATAGCCAGCATCGCATGGACCAGAACCGCGAGGACTATCGGATTGGAGTTGGCAAACTTGTTATGCCCGAACTCGGCCTTCCTCCATCTATCACGCCATTAACGAATAGCTCGATTAACGGTGACTTCACCGCAGGGGCTCAGACGGTCACTGCGAGTTTGTCGGGAGGGCCGATCATCTTGGTTGTGAAAAAAAACAAGAGTCCCCTTAAGAATATTTCCAAATGGCTCGAAGTAGCATCCGGTCAGCTGGGCCATCAAGCTTCTGGGACTCCTATTTCGGGATTACCTCTACTGATGATCGACGATGAAGCGGACAACGCATCGATCAACACCAAGGACCGGCCGAACGTCGAGGATGACGAAACGAATATCACCACGATCAACAAAGAGATTCGTCGCATCCTCCAGAGATTCGAGCAGAGCGCCTACATTGGCTATACCGCCACGCCGTTCGCGAACATTTTCATCAATCCAGAGGCCGATAGAGACGAGGAGGGGAAGGATCTTTTCCCGCGTGACTTCATCGTAAACGTGAGGCCGAGTTCCCGCTATGTTGGCCCCGCGAAGGTGTTCGGATATTCGCGTGACCTTCTGGTGGGGATCGAGGCTGCGGCACCGTTGCCTATTTTTCGCCCTGTCAATGACCACGAGTTGGCCTTTCCCCTTAAGCACAAGGGTGATCACGATCCTGGAGAACTGCCTGCATCGTTGAAGGAAGCTATCCTCGCGTTTGTGCTCGCTTGTGCAGCTAGGCGTGTTCGCGGGCAGAAGAAAGCTCACAATTCGATGCTGGTGCATGTGACATGGCGGACGGCGGTTCAGCAAAAAGTGAGAAAACTTGTGGAGGATGAGTTTCACCGAGTGAGACGGGTGATCCATTACGAAAAGAACCATCCCGTTTGGGAGCAGTTGAAAGCACTGTGGGAGGAGGATTACTCCAGAAGCTCCACAAAAATCCGTGAGCTTGAGAATGACACGAGACTAAGCGAACTCACTTGGGAACAGGTGAGTGCCGAGCTGGCCGTCGCGGCAGATAAAATTTCTGTTAGGGAAATCCACTCTGAGAGCACTGACGAGTTGGCTTACAACCGTGAACCGGAGGGCCTGTCGGTGATTGCGGTCGGAGCAAATAAGCTGTCGCGGGGGCTAACTCTCGAAGGACTCAGCGTGAGCTATTTCCTGAGAACCACACGGATGTACGACACGCTCATGCAGATGGGGCGCTGGTTCGGATACCGGGACGGCTACTTGGATCTTTGTCGGCTCTATACCACAGAAGAACTTCGAGATTGGTTCAGTCACGTGGCCTTTGCTGAGGAGGAGCTGAAGCGAGAGTTCGAACTAATGGCAGATTCCCGAATGACTCCTGCCGACTACGGTCTTCGGGTGAGAGAGCATCCAGATGGGATGCTAGTGACTGCACTGAACAAAATGGCCCACGGGGAATCACGGGAAGTCAATTTTTCGGGGAGACTTGTTCAGACCGCTTTCTTTTCGCGGGACGCGCAGGTCCAAACAAAACGAGCGGACTTTGTGGAACGCTGGGTCAGCAGCCTGGGTTGCTTTCGCACGGACAAATGGGGCGGGCTGCGTTGGACGGCCACGCGTGGCGACGTGTTAGCTCTCTTGGACGCTTTTCGTGCTCCAGGTTTCACCCATCCTAAATGCACCCATTTCGGGCCGGAACTCCGAAGTTTCATTGAGGCTCAGCAGGAGAATGGCGGGCTAGCCGAGTGGACCATCGTAATTCCAAGCGGCAGCCGAAAAGTCGCCCAAATAGCAGATTATCCTCTTAAATTGGTGAAGCGTCCGGATGTTTCTGCAGATCAAAAATATTACAGCCTAAGTAAAGCGAACGTTCAAGATCCCGCTCATGAGATTCTGGATCTTGATGAAATTGAACTCACCGAGGAGATCTTGGATGATGTGTTAACAAAGCTCGAATTGAGACTAGGAGGACCACCCGTGCCGCTGATACGACCCGGTGAACAACAAGACGCGGTGACAGCATGCATCGGAAGAAGTGTCGCTGAAGCAGTCGTTGCCTTGGGAGAAGTTCGTGGTAGGCGAGGCGCTAGCGCGATTCGGGACGAGATCCGGCAACTTCGCCCAGTTAGCAGAGGGCTTATCCTTATTTACCTACTGGATACCACCGATGTTGAGGGGCTAAATGATGTTCGTTTTGTGCCTGCTTTAGCACTCAGCTTCCCCGCGACTAACATGTCTAAGCGACTCAAATACAAAGTCACCCCGACTTGGATCAAGGGGCAGCTTCAAAATTACGAACTGGAGGAATCGCCCGATGAAGAAGATTGAGCAACTTTGGGAAGAAATCGAATTGGAACTGGCTGGTGCTGCACCTTCAGGATCTGGCGGAGGAATGCTGACTAGATTAGCTACACCGGACAGTGATCAGCGACTACGGGTTGGTGTGGAATGGCCGTCGCGAACACGCGTGTTGTTATTTTCAGCAAATGCTGCGGTATTGCCGCCCCGCGCCTCGTGGCCGGAGTGTCGAGGGCTGGAGCTTGTTTTGGACCGAGGGAATTCCGAAACGGCGACGTTGATGGTGAGGATTCGCGATAGCCGTGGGCGCGATGTTTTCACGGCACTTGCAGAGGATCTTGCAAGACGAGCTGTCGGCGGTTCGGAGGCAGAAGCAGCACGTAGGGTGCTTTCGGCCCTTGCCCGCTGGCAAAGATTTATGGCAGCCTCTGGTCGCTCGCTTTCCGATGAAGCAAGGCGCGGGCTCTGGGGGGAGCTGAAGGTTCTGGAGGACGTGATTGCACCGATCACTGGCATAGAGAACGCGGTGAATGCTTGGCGTGGTCCGGCGGGTGCACCACAGGATTTCCAACACCAAGGAACGGCAGTGGAAGTGAAGACACGGGCTGCACGCTCACCAGCTGTAGTTAGAATTTCGGGAGAACAACAGCTGCACGACGCGCCTTGGAAAAATCTCTTTTTAGCCCATGTCGCAGTAGATGAGCAGGAGGGTTCCGGTGAGACGCTCCCGCAGCGTATTGCGGCACTGAGAAAGTCCGTGGCTGGTGGTTCGGCGGCGGAGCTGTTTGAGGACGGGCTGATGGATGCTGGATGGCTTGAGGCGGAGGAAGAGAAACACCGCACCCGGGGATTCTTTGTGCGTGAACTCGGATTTTTCAAAGTCGCAGAGGGATTTCCGAGACTTACACCGCCCGTGTTGCCACAGGGCGTCGGGGGACTAGCATACGACTTGAGCCTCGATGCGGCAGAACCTTATGCAGTCAAGGCCGATGTCGTCCGTAACGCACTGGAATCTTTGTGAAATCAGATACTAAAGAACTAAGAAAATGGAATTGAACGAACTGGCAGCCCATCTGGATGAAGAGGTAAAAGCGCGATGCGCCGGGGACGAGGACATCGAAGGCCCGGAAGACGGGTTCACGGAGGTGATGTTGGAATATCTGGCGCGGGCGAATCAGATCGACTCGTGGGAGCTGGGATATGCGCGGAAACCTGGCCGTCGGAACGCTCCCGCTTACAAGATCAACGCGTGGCACATCCATTCACAGGGAGAGGAAAGTGGGGCGAGTGCCCCGATGGTCGATTTATTTGTTTCCCTGCATTTTCCCGGAAGTGGTGGTGAAGCAGTGCCGAAAGCGCAAGTGGCCGAGCAGTTCCAACTGGCCCGCAATTTCCTGGAAGGTGCTCTAACGGCATTCGGCGGTCGGCTTGACCAGATGGAGGAAAGCGCTCCGCCTTACGAGTCGGTGCGAAAAATTTTGGCTCATCGGCAAGGACTCGAAACTGCGAGAATTTTCCTGCTGACCAACGGAGTGGTGAAGCAATCCGACGAAAGCGACCGCGAGATCGGAGGAATCCGGGTAAAGCATTACTTGTGGGACTTGGAAAAACTCCGGCGGCTCGTAAATGACGGAGTTGAACGTGAGACGATCGAGATCGACTTGGTGCGCGACTACGGCGGCGGAATACCGTGCTTGGCGCAGGACGACGGGACAGGGGAATACACCGCGTATCTGGCGTTTTTCCCGGCGTCCCTGCTAGCCCGGATCTACGGTGACTATGGGCCAAGGTTGCTAGAGAAGAACGTTCGCTCTTATTTGCAAGCGCGGGGGAAAGTAAACAAGGGAATCCAGACAACCATCCGTGAGGCTCCGCAGCGATTCCTAGCCTATAACAATGGTATTTCCGCGACGGCGGAGTCGGTAGTCGTATCTGGCAACGGCACGGGGCGGCTGGAGCAATTGCGGGATTTCCAAATCGTGAATGGCGGGCAAACGACGGCTTCGATCTATCACGCCGTGCGCAAGGAAAAGGCGGACATTTCCAACGTGACCGTCCAAGTGAAAGTAACGGTCGTTCACCAAGCCGGACAGGTTGCCGAATTCGTGCCCAGCATTTCTAAGTATGCAAACAGCCAGAACAAGGTGAACACCGCTGACTTCTCGGCGAACGATGTGTTTCACCAGAAGCTGGAAGCGCTATCGCGGACGATCTGGGCTCCGGCGGCTGACGGGATGTCGAGGCCGACGCGGTGGTACTACGAACGGGCACGAGGTTCGCATCTGGACGACAAGGCAAGACAGGGGACGCCCACGCGGCAGAAGGCTTGGCTGGTGGAGCATCCGATGCCTCAGAAATTTACTAAGACCGACGTGGCGAAATACGAGCATGTCTGGAGTCAAATGCCCCACGAGGTCAGTAAGGGAGCGGAGAAGAATTTCGTGGATTGGACTCTGCGCCGAACGAAAGCGGGACTAGCGGAGCCGGACGGGCAATTTTTCAAGGATCTGGTCGCCAAGGCCATTCTGTGGCGGCGGACAGAAAAGACAGTCGCTGCTTTGAAGCTTGGTGGTTACCGGGCGAACGTGGTGGCGTATGCGATTGCGTGGCTCTCCCGCGAAACCGGCGGTCGCCTGGATCTTGACGCCATATGGAGCAAACAGGGACTCGCGGGGGAACTGGACCAGGCGCTGGCATTGATTGCGCGAAAGGCATTCCGTTATCTCACGGAAACCGCCGGTGGAAGGAACGTCACCGAGTGGGCCAAGAAGGAAGAATGCTGGACGGGATTCCGGGAAATGAAAATTGTGATTCCAGATCTATCGGACTGTTTGGTCAAACGAGTGCGCGCAAACGGGGGGCCAGAAAAGGAAGGCACCAAACCTCCCGCTGCGGTACGCCGTGGTTCGTGGTCGGAGCTTTTTCAAGAAATCGAAAAGCTACGACCGACTGTATGGATGGATCTCGCGGAATGGGGGGCTACGACTGGAAACATCGAGGAATGGCAGAGGACGATGTGTCGCAATTTCAGCCGCAAACTGGAACGAGGGAAGAAGCCAAACGTCCCCGAATGTGAGGCAATGCTGACGATGCTGGATGCGTCCTGTGCAAAGGGATTCGCGCCATGAGCTGGAGGATTCTACGATCTTGAAGAACGATAACAAAAAAACCGGAGGTCGCTCTTACACAGGGAGATTGAATCAAAGGAAAGCACTGCTCGCGAAGCGCTGGGACAATATTACAGCCCGCGCCCGGCAGAGGGATTGGAACGATATCTCTATCAGAAAGCTGGCTTCTCAGTCGGGTCTGGAGTGGTATAGCGCCCGAGGCGACGAGTTGTTGGCGAATTTTCTCGGCTGCGACGGATGTGCTTTGATGGCAAGTTACAGTTTGGGAATTAGAAAAATCGGGAGACTCTGCGAGATTGTCGAACGAGCCTTGGATAAAGAGCCTGGGGAAGATCCCTCCGATTACACAGCCGCAGTGGCTCGACTCGAGCCGCATGAGACGCTACTGGCGTGGGGAATTTCACCGGCCTATCCCTGTCGCTTGACCCGGTTACCTGTCCGATTGGCAAATTTCTGTGATAGACGAGGCTTGGCCTGTATAAGCGAACTTTTGAATGAATGGGAGACCTTGGGTTTCGACGGATTCAAGGCCCAGCCAAACCTAGGTTCCAAGTCGGTGCGGCAAATGGAGCGCTTTGTCGAATCATTGCGGCTGCAGAATTTCGAAACCGCGTCGTCGTTTCTGCCCATCGCCACGTCCGGCTACGGGCTTTCGTTAGGAAGTGCTCTCAAGTTGATCGCAGCAGAACCATCGCCATTGGAACGATCCTTGCTCGAGCGGCGCCTAGTGCAGGGAATGACCTTGGAAACGAGCGCCGAGGAGAGCGGTTTGACGCGAGAGAGGGTTAGGCAGGTGGAAGCGAAGTTTCTACGTGAAGTGTCGGAGGTGCTTGGATACTTCGACGGGGACCGTGAACGATTACTGGGTGCTTGGATCGACAGCGGGAAATGGATCCAGCAGCTCCAATTGTTGGAGTTGGATGATAACGAAACATTGATCGGTGCGGCACTTGAGGCGGTATTCAGGGACACCCCGCAGGCTGTGGCTCGCACCTTGGGGGAAGAATCCCGTTTGGAAAACTGGCAAGAAGAGCTGCTATGGCATCCCGAACTCTGGTTTGGTGGCGTGAGTTTTTCAGATTTTTTAGCAGCTCATGTGCCGGCCGATGAACAGCAAGGATTCTGTGAGCATGTTTTGGAGTCTTCCGTCCTGCGGCTCGATCAACTAAGCGGGCGAGTTCATCCCGCACGGACAGGCTTGAGGCATACGGTGGAGGCGTTGCTTGCTGGGGAAGAAGATCCTATCCCACTCACTTGGCTGATCGAAATGCTTGGCCGCAACGGCTATCACTCTGAATTGACGCCTCGCGATCTTCTGCGTCGGCGTATCGGGTGGGTCAAAGATTACGGCTTTCCGGCAGATAAGATTTTATGGGATGAATGACCGGCTGTCATGAATATGCTGCCGCGCATCAGAATTTGTGAATACGAATCTGCCAGACGGCTCACGAATCGACGGACATTTCAATGCCATCATGAACGGGAAAAAAGGCGGCGGGCAGAATTCCCGCGCCACAGTGGCCCCGGCCATAAGCCCCGAGCCAAAAACCCAAAAACAGAATCGCGTGAGTATAAAAATAAAACGGGGCAGCCATGGTTATACAGCAAGGCTTTTAGCAGGGAACACC
>JANMLQ010000190.1:0-1694 GCA_031372635.1 Akkermansiaceae bacterium
ATGAATACTTCTCTGCGTGTCTCTAAACAGGAAATCAAGCGCGACCTGCACTCGATCAAGTGCATCGTCGGGGTTGATCTTGAACAGGATGGTGTGTTGCTCGCTAAGGTCTCGCATGGTGTCTTAAATTCTTTGTCGAACAGTGTATTGGTTCAACGGTCGGATGCTAGCAGACGAGTTAGCTCCTGCAAGAATGAAGAAGGCGTTTTTCAGAAGTCTGAGAATGAGTGGATTGCGGATGAAGGCCGGATGGCTTGGATTCTCGGATGGGAAAGAAGTCGGGATCGGCGTGGTAACTAATATCGAGCTACGGATTGACTGACTTTTTGGAACATGAAGAGACTGGCGGGGACAATGTGAAGAGTGCTTGGGAAAGAGCCGGTCTTTGAAATGGCGATTTGATGGAACGCGGCTCCGTGGAGCTGGAAGATGATGCACGGGACAGGATGTCCCGTGCGACAGACTGGGACTGCAAGTCCCAGCCACGGTTGGAACTTCACGGCAGTATCCTCACGCGGTCGCCGGTTTTCGTCATCTCGAAGAGCTTGGCGGCAATGCCTGTGGGCACGCGGATGCAGCCGTGTGAGGCGGGGTAGCCGGGCACGATGCCTTGGTGTAGTCCAAAGTCGCCACAGCTCAAGCGTTGGAAATACGGCATCCGCGCGTGGTAGAGCGTGGAGGTCCAATCGCGGTGTTTGTTAGTGATGGCATACTCACCCGTGGGCGTGGCGTAGCCGCGGCGGCCGGTGGAAACCTTGGTGCTGAAGATTTCCACGCCTGCTGTATCGAAGACGCGCGCTTTTTGTTCGGAGAGGCGGATCTCGATGATGCGCTCTTCAACGAATGGATCGCGCCCGAGGAAGAGCCGGATCATCGGCACATCGGCGCGGCGGCATGCGAAGTTGATCGGCCAGAGATCGGAAAACCGTGTGCGCACATCGGTCTTCGCGCCCGCCCTCATCAAATTCCGGGCGACAAGGACGTTTCCTGAATCCGCAGCCAGCATGAGAGGTGTGGCGTTGCGGTCCATCTTGAGAACCCAGCGCATCACTCCGGGGCGCACTGTTTTCAGGAACTCCGGGGAAACGGGCAGGATGAAGGGCGCGTTCGGATCGGCCCCGGCGAGTAGGAGTTGGTGCATAGTGAGTGGGCAGCCGGTGGCGACGGCGAGATGGAACAGCGACTGGCCTTCGGGCAGGCGATGGCCGCTGTGTGCGCCGTGCATGACTAACAGTTCCGCGATGCGATCTTGGCGCAAACGCACTGCGCGGGTGAGCAGTGTGTCATGGCTCGGAAGCAGCGTGTTTTCCGCAGGAAGGCCGCAAGCGAGGAGGAGATCGGTCATTTCATGATCGCCACGCGAGCAGGCGAGATGAAGCGCGCGGCGGGCGGGCAGGCCGTAGTCTAACAGCAGTTTCACGAAGTCCGCATCCCGCCGCAGGACGGCGGACTCGATGAGATGGCGGCGGTTTTTCCCCGGATTAGGTTCGCGGGCGGAGTGGGACAGGATTCGCCGGGCTTTGGCGAGATCCCGGCGGTGAAAGGTCTGCCAGAGCGATGCGTCCCAAGTGCCTTCCGGTGGCCTAACGCCATAACTCATGAAGAGCGAAAACAGCGCGGGATCAGGATCGGCGAACACACTCTGGAAAGGCGTGGCTGGGTCACCGATACGGCTCGGGCTATGCGGGTCTGCA
>JANMLQ010000171.1:0-4245 GCA_031372635.1 Akkermansiaceae bacterium
GCTTTTACAGGGCGCAGGCAGTTTGGTTCGGAAACGACCAGACCTTTCCCGTGGTGTTGAAAAAAGTCATCGTCGATCAACTCTTCTACAACCCGCTGTTCGCAGCGCCAGTCACCGCCATCCTCTATGACTGGAAGAACCGAGGCTACTCCCTAACAGGATTTTCTCACTGCCTCACGCCAAGCTATTACCGGAACGTCGTAGTGCCCACCATCTTCGCCAACTGGGGTGTTTGGATACCTGTGGTTTCCATCCTCTATTCACTGCCACTCCCTTTGCAGATCCCGCTCTTCGGCCTCGCGCTCTCAATGTGGGTGATGCTTTTCACATGGATGAGCGAACAGAGAAAAGCCGGGGCACACTGATGACAGCTAGGGATCAAGCGCGGAAACCCGGATGTTTTTTTACCGCGAATTACCGCGAATCAACGCGAATTTCAGAATCTAGGATTTCCAACAACCCTCTTCATTCGCGTACATTCGCGTCAATTCGCGGTTTAACCTGAACTCCAAAGTTGGATGGCAATCACGGGCATTTTTTTACCACTGAAACACTGAGAACCACTGAAGGAACTGATTTTGCTTGGACGAATGGCCAAAGCACTTTTCCGTGCTTCATCAATACCGTCAGTGAACTCAGTGGTTCTCGGTGCTTCAGTGGTTTCCAAGCAGGTATCCACGAATCAACTTCGGATTTCAGGTTAAAAATATCCCCAAGGCTTGCCGATCCGTTCCGAAATCACAAACTCCGCCATGCGCGCAGTAATCCAACGTGTGACTCAAGCCTCCGTCAGCATCGACGGCGCGGAAGTTTCACGGATCGGAACCGGACTACTCGTGCTTCTCGGCGTGGAGGAAATCGACGACGCCACCGACATCGAGTGGCTCAGCGCGAAGATCGCGAAGATACGGATTTTTTCCGATGCCGATGGCAAAATGAACCTGTCCGTCACCGAAGCAGGCGGCGAGGTGCTGGTCGTGAGCCAGTTCACCCTCCACGCCTCGACGAAAAAAGGCAACCGCCCGTCCTTCATCCGGGCCGCAGCCCCGGGCCATTCGGAGCCGCTTTACGAGCAGTTCTGCACCGCGATGGAGCGGGAAACCGCCCGCCCTGTGAAACGCGGCGTTTTCGGCGGCGACATGCAGGTTTCCCTAATCAACGACGGCCCGGTGACGATCCCCATCGATAGCCGGGCACGCGAGTAAGCCAGTGCTTGCATCGCCCGGAGCCGCTGCCTAGTTTCCCGCCCGCCGTGCCGATTAACGCCATTTTAGCCCTTGAAGACGGACGCTGTTTCGATGGAACCGCATTCGGAGCCACCGGAACCACCACCGGAGAAATTTGTTTTAACACCTCGATGACAGGTTACCAAGAGGTCATCACCGATCCGTCCTACCGCGGCCAGATCGTCGCGATGACCTACCCGCAGATCGGAAACTACGGGGTCAATCCGCTGGACGGCGAGTCTGCGGGGCCGCACATCCGGGCCTTCGTCATTGGTGAGCTCTGCGACGTGCCGTCCAACTGGCGTGCCACCCAGCCGCTCGCCGATTACCTTGCCGATCACGGCATCCTCGGCATCGAGGGCATCGACACCCGCGCTCTAACAAAACACCTGCGCTCGCTCGGGGCTATGCGCGCCTGCCTCAGCACGGAACTCAGCGCAGAAGAAGCCATCGCCGCCGCCAAAGCCTCGCCATCCATGGAAGGCATGGACTACGTGAAGGAAGTTTCCACAGAAAAATCCTACCATTGGCAGGACGAGTCCCGCGAATGGATACTGCCGAATGTTTTAACCCAACAACCCGGCCCCTACGAAGAACTTCCGCCCGTGCGCCATCGCATCGTCGCCTATGACTTCGGCATCAAGTTCAACATCCTGCGCCGCCTGCGCCAGGCCGGCTTCGAGGTGGAAGTGGTGAACTCCACCGCCACCGCCGCCGAGGTGCTCGCAAAAAATCCGGATGGCATCTTCCTCTCTAACGGTCCCGGCGATCCTGCCGCGCTCGGCTACATCCACGAAGAACTCCGCCAGCTCATCGGCAAGAAACCCATCTTCGGCATCTGCCTAGGCAATCAACTGTTAGCCCACGCTTTCGGCGGCAGCACCTTCAAGCTCAAGTTCGGCCACCGCGGTGGAAACCAACCGGTCAAAGATTTGCGTAGCGGAAAAATCTCCATCACCTCCCAGAACCACGGATTCGCAGTGGACCCAGCCTCACTGCCGCCGGAGATCGAAGTCACCCACGTCAATCTCAACGACGGCACCGTCGAAGGCATGCGCCACAAGGAGCTGCCCGTCTTCAGCGTGCAATACCACCCCGAAGCCGCCCCCGGCCCGAACGATGCGAGTTACTTCTTCGAGGAGTTCGCGGCGCTGATCACCAAAACGAAAGGATTTTAACCGCGAATGGACGCGAATGGACGCGAATTGATTTTGAGAGATGAGGTCTATGCTGTCATTTCGTGCGCACTTGAAATCATCAATGGCATGGGCCACGGGCTGAATGAGAAACCATACGAAAACGCCCTAGCAGTCGAGTTCAGCCACCGTGGCATTCCGTTTGAACAACAGAAAAAATTCCCCGTTCTCTGGCGGGAAGTAAAAGTCGGCGAGTTCATCCCAGACCTCATCGCTTACGCACAAGTCATCGTTGACACCAAAACCATTGAACGCATCACCGATCAAGAGCGCGGCCAAATGCTCAACTACCTGCGCATCACCGGCCTTCCCGTCGGTCTCATCATCAATTTCAAGAAACCAACCCTCGAATGGGAACGCATCGTCCTCTCTCATTGATCTCAAAAATTCGCGTTCATTCGCGTCCATTCGCGGTTAAATAATTTTTTCGCATTATGAATACTATCGTCGTAGGTCTCCAGTGGGGAGACGAAGGAAAAGGCAAGATCGTTGATTACCTCACGGAAACCGCAGACGTCGTCGTGCGCGGCCAAGGTGGCAACAACGCAGGACACACGGTCATCACCAAGGGCGTGCGCTACATTCTCAACCTGCTCCCCTCCGGCATCCTGTGGGACGGCAAGGTCAACATCATCGGCAACGGCGTGGTCGTGGACCCCACCGGCCTGGTGGCTGAAATCGAGCGCAACGAAGCGCTCGGAGTGGCGATCACTCCAGACAAGCTGCTGATTTCTGATAGAGCCCACGTCGTTCTCCCCTTCCACAAAGAACTCGATGCCGCCCGCGAAATCTCACTCGGCGATCAGAAGATCGGCACCACCAAACGCGGCATCGGTCCCACCTATGCGGACAAGGTGAACCGCTGCGGCCTGCGCATCGCGGATCTGCTAGATGAGGAATTCACCCGCGCCCAAGTCACGCGCCGTGTCGCCGAGGTGAATGAAATCCTCGCGAAATATGACCTGCCACAGTTCACTGCGCAGCAAGTGCTCGACGAAGTTTACACCGCTTTCAAGCGCCTGCGTCCTCACGTCACCAACACCATTCCGATCCTGCACAAGGCGTGGAAAGCGGACCAAACAATCCTCTTCGAGGGCGCGCAAGGCACCTTGCTCGATATCGACTTCGGCACCTATCCCTTCGTCACCTCATCTAACACAACTTCCGGCGGCTCCTGCACCGGCTCCGGCCTGCCGCCTAACGCCATCCAACGCGTTATCGGTGTCTGCAAGGCCTACACCACCCGTGTCGGCTCCGGCCCTTTCCCTACCGTTGATGAAGGCCTGTCCGAATACCTGCACGGCCTGGGCCGCGAGTTTGGAGTCGTTTCCGGTCGCCCGCGCGGTTGTGGTTGGTTGGATACGGTGCTGCTGCGTTTCGCCTGCATGGTCAACGGCGTCACCGGCCTCGCCATCACCAACGTCGATGGTCTCGACGAATACGACACACTGCGGATCTGCACCGGCTATGACATCGATGGCGTGATCCATGAACTTCCGCCCGCCAACCGCGAGGCATGGAACAAAGCGAAGCCGGTTTATGAAACGCTTCCCGGCTGGAAAACCGACACCACCGGGATCACCCGCTACGAGGATCTCCCCGCGAATGCCAAAGCCTATCTCACCCGTTTCTCGGAACTCTGCGGCGCACCGGTCGCCTTCGTCGGCGTCGGCCCGGACCGCATCCAGACGCTGGTGGTTCATTAAGAATCAAAACCGCGAATGGACGCGAATGGACGCGAATCAATTTCAATTTCCAAGGGTTTGGATATTCAGCCAGTCATTCCAGAAAAGTGCCGCCGCGTTCATGAATCATTCTTAAAT
>JANMLQ010000226.1:0-2476 GCA_031372635.1 Akkermansiaceae bacterium
TGCCGAAAGTCCAGATCTCATCCATCCTCGACATGCTCACCGCGCAGGGCATCGGCGCGGTGGTGCTCGCCAAGAACGGCGAGTCACGACTGCGTTACGATTCCAGCCTTGAAATCAAGGCCGATGGCAAATGGGATGTGCATCATGAACCGAGTTCGGAGCTGCATTCTGAAAATGCCGACCTCCGCGATCTGAGTTGCTAAACCGACGGCCCCATGAAGACGCCTAGCCAAAACAACGCCACGTTTCCCGTTCGCGCCGCAAGCCGCTCGGGTCTTTCCTTCGAGCTGAACTCTAACGGCTCCATCCGCCGCATCGTTCACGCGGACATCATGCTCAACCTCTTCCTCGGCAACGAGGCGGAGGGCGGTCTTGCGAACATTCACTTGCGGATTTTAGGAAATGATGTGGAAACGATTCCGCTGTTAGGTTCCGCGGCTTTCATCGCGGACGGCAGCGGCATGACTGCCTGCGGCGAATTTCGTGGTCTCGTTTTCCGCATGCGCCTCGTGCTGGCGGAGACGTCGCCTGCGTGGTTCTGGCATGTGGAGCTGGAGAACACCACTGATGCGCCGATTCGCTGCGATCTCATCCACACCCAAGACATCGGACTCGCTCACTATGGCGCGGTGCGGCTCAACGAATTCTACGTGAGCCAATACGTGGACCACACAGCGCTCGATCACACTACGCGCGGAGTCGCCGTCGCATCGCGGCAGAACCAGTCGATGGGTGGCCGCTGCCCGTGGACCATCATTGGCTCGCTTGGCAGGGGAGTGTCCCATGCCACGGACGCGCTGCAGTTCCATGCGCTCTGCGCGCGTGCCGGCGATGCGCCGCCAGCTCTGTTAGACGGGTTGCCTGGGAAACGTCTGCAACACGAGCACTCGCTGGTTTGCATCCAGGACGAGCCGTTTCTGCTAGAACCCGGCGCTAGCACGCGGCGCGGATTTTTCGGACTCTTCGTGGCGGATAAAACAAGCGCCACTTCGCCTGCGGATGTTGCGTTGATTGATGCGGCACTTGCGCTGCCTGAGGCGATCGCTGAGAATTTCCCAACGACGCCCGATGGAGAAATTCCAGCATCATCGTTGTTCACCGCCGCTCCGTTTCTCGAAACTCTGGATCTCGATGAAACGGAAGTGCGCGCGATCTTCGGCGATGACATACGCCAAGCCGAGTATGAGGACGGCAGACTTCAATCGTTCTTTACCGGCGATTGCGGCCATGTGGTGCTGCGTGCGAAGGAGCTGCGCGTACTGCGACCGCACGGCCATTTGCTGCGTTCCGGTAGCTCACTCACGCCGGATGAATCTGCGCTCACTTCCACCGCGTGGATGGGTGGCGTGTTCCACTCGATGGTCACGCAGGGCCATGTGAGCATCAACCGCTTCCTCTCCACCTGCCACAGTTACCTCGGGCTGTTCCGCAGCCACGGCCAGCGCGTGTTCGTGGAAACCGATGGCCGCTGGCATTTGTTAGGGCTGCCCTCGGCCTTCGCGATGACTCCCGCTTCGTGCCGCTGGATCTACCGGCATCAAGGCGGCTTGTTGGAAATCGTTTCCACCGCGCCGGATGACGGACACCGGCTGCATCTCAGCATCACGGTGAAGGAAGGCGCTGCTGTTAGGTTTCTCATCTCGCACCACGTCGCGCTCAATGGCGATGATGGCAGCGCCTCCATCCCCGCGCAGTGGCGTGCGGAGGGTGATGGTGTGTTCCTCAGTGCCGTGCCGGACAGCGATGTGGGTCGTCGTTTCCCTGATGGAGGTTTCCACATCGCGCCCGCGCAGGGAACACGACTCGAAACAATCGGCGGTGACGAGCTGCTCTTCGCGGACTGCATTTCGCGCAAGCAGCCTTTCCTCTGCCTCGTGACCGCCTCCGCTCTAACAGCCGGGCTTTCCATCGAGGGCCGTCTCATCGCTTCGGAGATCACGCAAGATGGCGGCTTATGGGAAACCATCGGTGCCGGTCTAAGCTTCGGCACCAAGCCACCGGAAGCCGTGGCGCGCATCGGCGAGATGTTCCCGTGGTTCATTCAGAACGCGCTCGTCCATTACCTCTCGCCGCGCGGACTCGAGCAATACTCCGGCGGCGGCTGGGGCACGCGCGATGTTTGCCAGGGTCCGTTGGAGTTGTTGCTTGCGCTTGGCCGCTTCGAGCCGATGCGGGATCTGTTAGTTCGCGTTTTCCGCCAGCAGAACGCGGATGGCGATTGGCCGCAGTGGTTTATGTTCTTCGAACGCGAGCGTGGTATCCGCCCCGGCGATTCTCATGGAGACATCGTTTACTGGCCGGTGCTTGCACTCTCCCAATACCTCGCTGCCACCGGCGATGCTTCGCTACTCGATGAAACGCTGCCGTTTTTCCATGCCGAGGGTGATGGGGAAAACGCCAGCGTTCTTCAGCATGTCGAGCGTGCCATCGACCTCATGCTGCGCCGTGTGATCGCAGGCACCAGCCTCGCCGCATA
>JANMLQ010000243.1:0-23186 GCA_031372635.1 Akkermansiaceae bacterium
GCGGCGCGAGATCGTGGTGACCTTGGTAGATACCCAGTTCAAACAGCCCACGGTGAGGATGTACACAGATTTTCCTCCGTGGATGGAGAACACACCGGAGGGCCAACAGCCATGAACGGGCACCAGTCGTTTGATGAAAAACAGCCGCCCCAACACATGAACCACCATCTTTTCCATGCCCATGAATACCAGCCTTTCCGACTCAAACGATTTCAACCCGAACCAACACTGCGATGCGTGCATGAATCGCGGTGACTTTGAAGCAATGAGCGATAGAAACCATGGTGGGTCCCTGAAATGACGGCAATGGGATTCTTCTCCGAACCGATCAGCCGATGCGCGCAGCATTTTTTTTGAGGGTGAAATTCCGCTTCGACTTATTCAGGAAGCCCGAATTCGCTCAGTAGCGGGTATGACAGCCTTCCAGGTAATCAAACTCATCGTAATTGTGTTGGTTAATCATCGAAGGTTCATAACGCGCAATTCACCCACGCTAAGATCGCGGCATTTTAGCCGGAAAGATCAAGCCCCATGGGATGGAGGGAAGCGTGCCACGCATCCGGATTTTAGAGCTGCCTCACGATACGGATGATTCGCAACCTAAATCCTGGCCCAAACTAGTTCGCTAAAAACCCTAGTTTTTTGCAAAATTGCCGTTGTTCTCTTCAGCTAGCGGGTGCATGAGTAACCCAGTTCGAGTAAGCACAAAGTAAATTACTTGCGATTCCAAAATCTTGATTTGTCATGAAAATTCAATCCTTTTGCCCACGTTCCAACGGATTCGCTTTGGTCGTAACTCTCTCCCTGATGATCCTGCTGACGATCATCGCCGTGGGCTTACTGACCTTGTCCAGCATATCCCTGCGTAGCTCCGGCCAGGGCGAGGCGATGGCCACTGCTCGGGCCAACGCGCGGCTGGCGCTCATGCTGGCCATCGGCGATTTGCAAAAATCCTTGGGGCCTGACCGGGCAGTCAGCGCCACCTCCGAGATTCTCGCTTCCGATCCCACGGCTGCCGTTGCGAAACCCAATACCGCCGGGGTCTGGGAATCATGGTGGAATTTCGACCCGAATGCCTCTCCGGCCTACACCACTGAGAAAACGAATCGTTTCCGTCGCTGGTTGGTTTCCAGTGCAGACCCAGCCGCTCCCACGAGTCGAGATTTCGTCACCACCGCATGGACGGGTAAAACCATCGAACTCGTCGGCAAAGGTTCACTCGGTGCCAGCGCCGCCGCCGCCGCCAAAGTGACTGCCGGACTCGTGCCGGTATCCAAAAACGGCAAAATCCAAGGTTCTTATGCGTGGCATGTCTCCGACGAGTCGGTGAAGGCCCGCATCAATCACTACCGCGATCCAGACCGGAAAGCGACTCTCGCGCAAAAACGGGCACTACTGGCGGGCCACCGCCCGGATCCATCCGTCATGAAGGGAGCTGACGGCACTTCACCTTCATTTCTTCCCACCGACCTGACCACCGCCAAGTTCGTGGAAGCCAAGGAAAATTCCGCCAAGATTATTGACCTCAATCAAGTGGAGTTGCTCGACAATGCAAAGGGCAAGACCAAGCAGTTTCGCAATGACGTGACGCCCTATTCGCTGGGCCTGATGACGGACGTGCGCCGTGGCGGATTAAAGCAGGATTTGTCCTCGGTTTTTGAAATGAGCACGGCTACGGGAGCCATGAGTCTTCCCGCTGCATTCACGGGCACTACGAACCAGAAAGTGTACCGCTCCACCACACCTACCCACACGGGTGTCTCGGATCCTTATTGGAGTACCTTATGGGGCTACTACAACTCGTTCAGGAGTATCAATACGCCTGATACAAATCCGACGCTGATATTGCCTGCCACGGCGAGTTCTTTAACTGTCAATCCTACACCCACCTCCTATTTTCCAGGTCCAGTCATCGCTAAAGTGGAAACAGTGTTTAGCTTGGTGACGCGCGAAGCTGGTTCCTCCTACCTCGGGCAGTACGGTCCATTCAGTGAATTGGCGAAGTTCGATGATACGGTAAATCTTATCGTCACTCCGCTGGTCACTTTACATAACCCATACAACGTTAATATTTCGTTTTACAAAATGGTGGTTTCGATCACCAATGTTCCCGTCGCTTTCAGGTTTACCGTAGCGGGACAGCAACAAAGTGCCATCCCTGCTGATTTTGAATCGATGAACGAAATGGTTCAAAATCAATCTGACAGAGGTGAAAAAAAGTTCATTATCAATATTGCGAACTGGAAAGATCCGCTCCCCGTAAACACGTCTGCATCTGACATTGCGGGTCCGATTGTCATGAAGCCCGGCCAAGTCCTAGTGTGTGCGCCTTATCTTGATCCAGACGGTAACTTTTTGAAAGACAGCCGGTCGGGATCCAAAAACGATGTATTTGACTGGGAAAATAAACTTACCGCCAATGGGATTAAAGCAAAACCTGTATTCACACACGGCCTCGGTTTCGAGAACAACAGCAACAACCCATCGTGCAGCTCATCTTCGGCTGTAGTAGGTGGTTTTACCAATTGGTGGATGCTTATGATACGTGATCCAGCAAGACCAAGGGATCCGGCGAATGTTGCTTGGGACATCCCGGCCACACCTGGCCATCCCACTGACCAGTATTTCGTGGAATATCAGGTGCAACGGCCTGGATGGTGGCCAGGAAAACCTGGTATTGGCACCAAGACGCTTGCCCCACCCAGCTTCGAGGTGACAGCCACGCTCCAGACCGCTGCGAGTAGTGCTGCCATCAATTACGCCCAACTCAAATTCGATTACACGGACGACACCAAGCTCAAGACCTTTTTTAACAACAGGATTTACCGTTGTCCGCCCACTGGCTCACTGACTGGGGTAGAAACTTTTGTCTCGGCAAAGAAGTCAATCAACAGCCAAGACAAAGTGCGACCGTTTGCCGTCTTCTCCGCTTACGCCCGCACCACCAACGGCGGGGTGTATGAGACAGGTAGTCGGACCAAGTCCGGACCTGACTCTCCGCAAACCAACTTGCTGAAAGACGGGCGCTTGGCGGGCAAACCCTTCCTCTTCCACAATCCATCGCGAACGGTTGTCACCATGAACTTGGATCCAGCTAGTGCTGGTAAGCCCGGTGCTCAACCCTATGAGTTGAACTTTCAATCGTTTCTGAGCAAAGGCGATTATGAGGGCTACATGGATGTGAGTGAAGATCCCGTTACCAAAGTTGCGCGGGTTCCTGCCCTTACCGCCAACAAGACCATTAGAGGCATCAAGTCCGGGAGCTATCTCGAAATCCCCACCGGGCCGATGCAGACCATCGCCGACTTCCGCCGCTCGAATGCGCTGACTTCATCCTATCTGCCGCATTTCGTGCAACCCGTCGGCAATTCCCTGCTCCACCCACTGATGTCGTCCAATAAGGTGATGGAGTCCAATGCGGCAATCTCCGCCACCGCCTTGCTCGATCATTCCGTATTGGCGAACCACGCCCTCTATGACCGCTTCTATTTCTCGACCTTTGCGACTCGCGGTGCGGTGAAGCCGGACAAGGTATTCGAGGAATTCATGGATGGTATCGCCCCTTTGGCCACGCAGTCCTTCCAGCCTTATCTACCCGCCGGTAAAACCAACGCCAGCGCAAAGGCGGAACTATACGCCTCTAGCAAACCGAAGGAAACGGCCTATCAAAATGCCGCTGAATACCAGATGGTCCGAGGCCCATTCAACGTCAACTCAACGAGCATACAGGCTTGGAAGGCGGTGCTGGCATCCATGAATAAGAGCGAAGTGGCGACTCTTTGGGCTAGAAGCGCCGCGCTTGAAACCAAGACCACTCCGGGCACACCGATTTTTGCAATGTCTTTATTGAATGGTGGCTTGGTGAATGGTGCGGTCGTTCCTTCCAAGATCGACGATGCGAAGACCAATGAATGGAACGGGTATCATGAACTCAGCGATTCCCAGCTCACCACCTTGGCGACGGAGATCGTGAAGCAGGTGCGCCTGCGTGGCCCGTTCTTGTCCATGTCGGAATTTGTGAACCGCCAGGTAGGTTCGGAATCGGACCTATCCTTGAGTGGAGCATTGGAGAAAGCCATCATCGACTCGGGAATCAACAATAATACTTTGACGTCGATCACCACGCCGCTTGCGGCTACTGACTTCAGCAATACCGCTTTGTATAACTACAAGACACTCGCCGCCACCACGGGCAATCCTGCTGCCGGTGCTCCCGGCTGGATCTCCCAGGGTGATCTGATGCGCATCCTAGAGCCGGCTGCCACCGTGCGCTCTGACACCTTTGTCATCCGCGTCTTCGGGGATGCGCAGGATGCCAGTGGGAAAATTACAGCCCGTGCCTTCGCAGAAGCCGTGGTGCAACGGGTGCCTGAATACGTTGACCCAGTGGACCGTCCCTCGGTGAATGCTTACGACATCACATTGCCCACAGCGGTGCCCTCGACTGCCGCCGCTGCGAATAAGGCTTTCGGACGGCGCATGAATGTGGTGTCCTTCCGGTGGCTATCCAGCAATGAAATTTAATTCGCATGATCATTAAAAATCCACTTTGGCTCCTAACTCTATTTTGGTTGCCCGTAGCAGTCCACGCTCAGCAAAACGAAACTCCGGTACCATTCCAAATCCGCGCGGTGCTGCACGATCCGATCAATCCTGACGCTACGCTTTATCTAACCGACCAGACAGGTAAAATCGTGAAGTTGGAGTTTCGGCCCCAGGATCTGTCCCGGCCCCAAGTGACACTAGCGGTCAATGGCTCTCTGGTGCTTTACGATAAAGAGATGGTCGATCCCAAGAAGCCGGAAGCGAGTATGGCCGCCACCTGCAAGATTCCTCCTAACACCAAACAGGGAGTCGTCGTTGTGTTGCCCGGACGCGCCGGTGCGAAACCCGCCTACCGGCTGGTGTTTATCGACGATTCCGCCAAGGGGTTTCCTAAAGGTGAATGTCGCATACTTTCCCTGCTTTCCGTAGAGGCCGCCATCGAAGTTGGTGAGCACAAATTGCGGATTCAGCCCGGAAAAATCACCAATGTCCCGCCTGTCAAGAAGGTCAATGAATACAACATGGCGCAGACGAATTTCCACTACAAAGAGGGTGAAGGCTGGACGGTATTCACTGAGCGGCAATTGCAGTTCCTCGATGGTTTCCGGCGGATCTTCATTGTCCATGCCACCCCGGGTGCCCTCTCGCCGACTGTCACAACGATCGTCGATACTGCCGCGCCCTAACAGTCATACCGGGGATTTGCGGCTTTCGACAAAGTGCTCCGCTGTAACGAACTGGTCGCCCTCCACATTCCCGATTCGGTTGACGAGGCCTCCCGCGACTTCTGCCGCGCCCGCATCACTGCCGTCGCGCATGCCCCCCCTCGCATGGCAATGGATGATATGAAAGCCACTATTTCGAGATGACACCGCACACTTTTGATTGCCGCACCATGGAATTTTTCGTGTCCCGGTCCTCGTGCTTCTCCGGTCGCATCACGAGAATTCGTAACGCAGCGCGGAGATGCAGAACAGGGTGGCGGTTTCCACCCGCAGGACGATGGAGCCGAGTGATACGGGGAGAAACCCGGCTTCGATAGCAGCTGTGGTTTCCTCTGGAGTGAAGTCGCCTTCTGGGCCGACTAACAGAGTGGCGGCGATGATGGCGGGGTGGGCGTGCAGGACTTCTCGCAGCGGCATTGCGCCGGGGGCGAGAGAGGCGATGATTTTGAGTTTGGCTGTGGGCGAGACGCCCGCGCCACTGGTGAGCCAGTGCGCGAAGGGGAGGGGATCGGCGATTTCCGGCAGTGTGTCTTGGCCGCATTGTTTGCAGGCTTCCAGAGCGTTGCGCCGCCACTTGTCGGACTTGCCCTCACCGGGCTGGACGATGGTGTTTTTGGTGACGAGGGGCTGGATGCGGGCGATGCCGAGTTCGACAGCTTTCTGGACAATGAAGTCCATGTTTTTTCCCTTCGGGATCGCTTGGGCGAGGGTGATGGTGGGCTGCGGAGGCGCGAGTGTGATGGCGTCTCCGATCTTCAGGGAAACGTGGTCGCGCGATACTGTTAGAACTGAGGCTTCGGCGCGTTTTCCACAGCCGTCGAAGACGGTGATGATTTCACCGGCGCGGATGCGGAGGACTTGGGAGAGATGCTTCGCTTCGTCGCCAGTGAGTGCGGCGCTTTGCCAAGACTCGGGGGGGAGATGAAAGCGGGGCATGGTTTTAAGGAGTGGGGACACTCATGTCCCCATGTTAGAGATGCAAAGTGACGACAGTAGTGTCGTCACTCCTTAGAGATCGAAGAACCGCTTTGCTTTCTGGAAGAAGCCTTCCTGCATGGGTGAGTTGTGATCGCCGATGGATTCGGAGAAGGCGCGGAGTTTTTCTTGCTGCTCGCCGTTGAGTTTGGTGGGGACTTCCACTTGGACACGGACGTTGAGATCGCCGCGGCGGGTGTTGTTGAGAGTGGGCATGCCTTTTTCGCGGAGGCGGAAAACTGTGCCGCCCTGGGTGCCTGCGGGGATCTTGATGGAAGACTGGCCATCGAGCGTGGGAACCTTGAGTTCGCCACTGAGTGCTGCGACTGAGAAGGGCAGCGGAACTTCGCAGAAGAGATCTGCGTCATCGCGCTCGAACACATCGTGATCGCGAACGTGGAGGAAGACGTAGAGATCGCCTGCGGTGCCGCCGCGCACGCCGGCATCACCGTTTCCGGAGGAGCGCAGACGGGTGCCGGTATCGACGCCAGCGGGGATGCGGAGCTTGATGCGGCTGTCGCGCTGGACGCGGCCATCGCCTTTGCAACTGGTGCAGGGATCGGAGATAGTTTCGCCTGCGCCACGGCATTCGGGACAGGTGGCTTGTTGGATGAAAATACCAGCTTGGCGGGCGACGACGCCGCGGCCGCCGCAGGTGGTGCAGGCCCGGACGCCGCCGGAGCCTTTGGTGCCTTTCGCGCCGCAGGGTTCGCAGGGGACGTAGCGTTCGATTTCGAGTTCCTTTTCTACGCCGCGTGCGGATTCTTCGAGGGAGATTTCGAGGTCGTAGCGGAGATCTGAGCCGCGTTGTTGGCCGGAGCCTTTGCGGCGTGAGCCGCCGCCGCCGAAGAATTCCTCGAAGCCGCCACCGAATGCGCCGCCGAAGATTTGTGAGAAGACGTCCATCGGATCGTGGAATCCGCCGCTGGGGCGTCCGCCGCCACCACCGCCGCCGGAGAAAGCGGCGTGGCCGTAGCGATCGTAAGCTGCGCGTTTGTCCGCATCGCTGAGTGCTTCGTAGGCTTCGCCGAGTTCTTTGAACTTTTCCTCAGCAGTGTGATCGCCCGGGTTTTTGTCGGGGTGGAATTTTACTGCGAGCTTGCGGTAGGCTTTTTTGATTTCATCGGCACCGGCATCGCGGGTGACGCCGAGAATTTCGTAATAGTCGCGTTTTTCAGCCATGAGGGATTAAGCTTCGCCTCCTTCCGCAGGAGTGGGGAGTTTGGAAACGACGACGCTGGCGGGGCGCAGCAATCGGTCACGGAGTTTGAAACCACGGCGGGTGACGCGCAGGATGCGGCCTTCTTCACCGGCGGCGCAGTCTTCCTGGGCCACGGCGTCATGGAGGTTCGGATCAAACATGCCGATCGCAGGGATTTCCTCGACGCCTTGTGAGGATAGGAATTCGTTGAGCTGGCGGCGGACCATGTCCATGCCGATGTAGATCATGGAAGTGGTGTCTTGCGAGGCGGCGAGCATGCCCATCTCGAAGTTGTCGATGACGGGGAGTAGTTCATCGAGTAGGCGCTGGTTGGCGTAGCGGATGGCTTCCTCGCGCTCGCGGGCGGTGCGTTTGCGGAGGTTGTCCATTTCCGCAGCGGTGCGCAGTGAGAGTTCTTTCCACTTCGCTGCTTCGGCTTCGAGCTCCTCCCAAGGATCGAGGGTGGCGGTTTCCTGAGCGGACGTGGCTTCGGTGGTTTCTACCGAAGCTTCTTCGGCTTGGGCGGTATCGTTGTCGGCTTGCATGGCGGATAGGTGTAGTCGTGAACGCCCGCGCGTCAACTCCGGGAGCACGTGTTTTGAGGGTGGTGGAATCGCAATTGGATGGAAGGCAGGCTTTGCGGGTTGAATCACAAAAAAGCCGGACAGGTTTCCCTGTCCGGCTTTTTTGAAATGATGGCGGCGACCGGTGATCGCCGCCACTTTGATGATGTCCTTGACCTTTTCCACGTGCTCTTCGCTGAGCCGGGAGATGTGGATGAGGCCGTCGATGTGACCGTCGCAGATCGGGAGAAAAGGGGTTGAAGCGTGATTTTTTGGAAATGGAAACTCCGAACTACCGGAGCTTGATGGGATCGTGACCTTCGACTCCTTCAGGGGATGACAGCGTCCGGGATTTAGGGTCCCATAGGAAGGGTTTGCCGCTGACAGGATCGATTCCCGGCTCTTCTCCGAACTGCACCGCCAACGCGGCGGAGATCATCGCTGCGTTGGTGGAGTTGACTCCCAACGCGTTGAAAATTCCCCGGTAGGCGAAAGCCACATCATGCAGCATTTGAAGAGTCTGGGGATTGATGCCGGATTCGGGGAATTTGAGTTCACTGTGGGATAGATCGAAGCGATCTGGGCCGGAGTTTGACAGGCTGGCGGCTAGATTTTCAGTCGCCGCGGTGTAGCAATCGAAAAACGCATCACCGTCCGGAACTTGAAACGAAACCTCCCCGGGAATCGCTGGATATTTTCCTAGCAGTGCCGGCAGGACGTTCGTGCGCATCATCACGTTCCATTCTCCTGATAGGCATCGGGCAACCTCACTGGCGGGTCCTTCCTCCCGGAAAAGCGCCCCACGCCAAGATGCCAAAGCCTGTGGATTGTTAGATAAACCCGGCAGGATGTTTTCGAGGAACGACTCCCGTCCGGACTTGCGAATTCCCTCCGCAATGACCGCCCCTAGAATCGATGGCACCTCAATGTCAGTGAAATGGTTGCTTAGGCTGATGGATGCCTTGGCGTAACGAAGCGCGGATTCCTGATCGCCCTCCACGAAGGCAATGCGTGCGGATGAGGTGAGGATGTTGCCGAATTCGGAACTGAGGCGCGAGCATCCGTGGGCAAGACGGCTAAAATCCAGTCCCTTGATCGAATGGTCGGGCAGTTCAGCAACGTGCAGGATTTGATCGAAGTAATCTCTATTGTCCGCCAGCCACACCCTGAGTTTTCCGGGATCCCATGGGGAATCGCCCCTGAGCATATCATTCAGTTCCTCCGGCAGTTTTGGTTCTTTCAGGCTCTCGGCGAGCAGGAGGAATTGGAGAAATCCGTTTTGTTCGTCCGGAACATCCCTGTATGTCGGTTTCATTTGCGGATATTTCACGAGCAATTCCTCATACCACTTTTGCGCGGCCAATGAAATGGATTCCTGACGCCGGCGATCCCGCGCGGGATCGGGTGCGGAACGTTCCGAGACCTTAGTCCGGGAGAAATTGCCGGCAGCGAGCTCTTCCAAGTCTCGCCATGGACCGGCTTGTGGCCGGGTGAAATACCAGCTAACACCGATGGCGGCTAACAGAATAAATATAGCCATCGCCTGGATCGCAGATCGGTTGTTCTTGTTTTTCATGTGGTTCGCGAACGCGGGTTGAAAGACCCGATAACTTTACAACACCGCACAAGGGATACTTTGTTCCTTCAAGCTACACTCCCGCTGCGGGAAGATACGAGGAAGCGCTGCATTTCGGGCGGTAGCTTGGCCGACATCTCTCCTTGTTGCAGACACAAAAAAGCCGGACAGGTTTCCCTGTCCGGCTTTTTTGAAATGATGGCGGCGACCGGTGATCGCCGCCACTTTGATTAGTCCTGACCGGGGCTCCACTCTTCGGAAGCGGCGGCGGAGGCGAGGTTGAACGCTTGCTCGAGGCCGACCATCTCGGAAGACGGACGGAGTGACTCGAAGCTGGCGCTTTCCTTTTTGAGCTGCTCTTCGGAGTAACCGACGGCTTTGATCGAGAGTCCGATGCGGCGCTCGACTTTGTCCACCTTGATGACGCGGGCTTCGATCTCGTCGCCGACCTTGATGATGTCCTTGACCTTTTCCACGTGCTCTTCGCTGAGCTGGGAGATGTGGATGAGGCCGTCGATGTCACCGTCGAGGCTGACGAATGCGCCGAAGGATGCGATCTTGGCAACCGTGCCTTTGACGAGGTCGCCGACTTTGAAGCGGCTGTCGATGAGGCTCCATGGGTCGCCTTCGGTTTGTTTGATACCGAGGGAAACGCGTTGGTTGGCCTTGTCGATGGCGAGCACGATGGCTTCGACTTCGTCGCTCTTCTTGAGGACTTCGGACGGGTGGTTGATCTTGCGCGTCCAGGACATGTCCGAGACGTGGATCATGCCGTCGATGCCTTCTTCCAGTTCCACAAACGCACCGTAAGCGGTGAGGTTGCGGACCGGGCCCTTGATGGTGGCACCGACTGGGTAGCGGAGTTCGATTTCGTCCCATGGGTTCGAGTCGAGTTGGCGCACGCCGAGGGAGATTTTCTGCTCCTCGATGCTGATGCCAAGGACGACGGCCTGGATTTCCTGGCCGATCTCGAGCACGTCGCTCGGGCGGGTGATGCGCTTGACCCAGGAGAGTTCGGAAACGTGAACGAGGCCTTCGACGCCGCGCTCGATTTCGATGAACGCGCCGTAGGGAAGGAGCTTGGTCACGCGGCCTTTGACATGCTGGCCGATGGGGAACTTGCGCTCGATGTCTTCCCATGGGTTGTCGGACATTTGCTTGAGGCCGAGGGAAACGCGCTCTTTTTCCTTATCCACGTCGAGGATGACGACATCGACGGATTGGCCGATGTGGAGGAGTTCGGAAGGATGGTTGATGCGGCCCCACGACATGTCGGTGATGTGGAGTAGTCCGTCCATACCTTGCAGATCGACGAAGGCACCGAAGTCGGTGATGTTCTTGATCGCACCGGTGACCTTGTCGCCGATTTTGACGCCTTGGAGGAAGGTTTGGCGGAGTTCGGAGCGCTCGGCTTCGATGACTTCGCGGCGGGAAATAACGATGTTTTTGCGCTCGTCGTTGATCTTGACGATTTTGAACTCGTACACGTTGCCGACGTATTCGTTGAGATCCTTCGGCGGGATGATGTCCACCTGTGAGCCGGGAAGGAAGGCTTCCACGCCGACGTTGACGGTGAGGCCGCCTTTGACGACGGATTTGACTTTGCCGCGGACGAGGCCGCCGTCTTGGAAGACTTTGACGATCTTTTCCCAGTTTTGTTTGTGGGCGGCTTTTTCCTTCGAGAGGACGACCATGCCCTCATCGTTTTCGAGTTTTTCGAGCAGGACTTCGATTTCGTCGCCGACTTCGATTTCCTCGTCCTCGAACTCGTTGGAAGGAATCGCTCCTTCGGATTTGTAGCCGATATCGACGAGCACGACCTGTGGGCGGATTTCGAGGATGGTGCCCTTGACGATCGATCCAGCGCTGAATTCGCGGAATTTGGAGTCGATCAGGTCGTTTAGTTCAGGGTTGGTGGGTTCTGCGAGTGCGGAAGCCATGGTGTTGTGTGGTTTGGGGTTAGGTTAGGGGTTCGTTTTCCTTCCGACGTTGCCCCGGATAAGGAATTCCCACAGGCACCGGGGCGCCAACTGCCTGTGAGAGAAAGAAAAACGAAGGGCGACTCTAGGTTGCGAAATCCCCGTGGCAAGGCCAAAGCCGCTGATTCAGCGGCCCTACGAAAAACAAAGCTGTCGCGCCTAATCGGCGCGCACCGGGCGCGGATCACTTCTTCGTCGGCCAGCCATTTGGCGAGTTGCTCGTCGCTCAGTTCGCCCATCTGGTGTCATTGCAGCTGTTCCATCATGCGCTTGTTAGGTTTGGAGCGGATGAGTTCGGCGAGCAACAGGGCCTTGATGAGGCAGAGACATATGCTGCGCGTCGGAGAAGCGCGAGATGGCGATGGGGCCTTTGTGATCCAGCATGTCCGATACGCGGTCGAGCTTTGAGGCGAGGCAAAGCGCTCGCATGGAGGTGACCACCGGATTGAACAAGCCGAAGAGGAAGAGGCCGAAATAAGTCCGCCGGTCCAAATCGCGCAGGCCGTGCTGCTCACGCTGGTCCGGGGCGATGCGCGAGCCGTGCTCGTCGAGAACACCGATGAAGCGCCCCAGCAGTTTCCATCCGGAAAGCTGTTGTTCGGAGCGTGGCTTGGGAGCGCAGGGATTTATGCAGGTATGAGCGAATCGTAAAAGTGACAATATCGTCACATTGGCACTGCCCGGAGATTGGAATCATTCTCGGAACACAACTGGCAGGATGCCCGCGCCACGATTCAGACGGCGTGCTTGGCGTGCCAGTCCGCATAGACCTCCGGCGAGATTTCCGAGGGCTTGATTTCCGAGCGGCCGCCCCAGAAGACGTTGGTGTAGGAGACGGGGATGCCGGAGGCTTCGAGGTGGCGGTCGATGGCGGCCTTGTGCTCGAGCACGCGGTCCTTCTCGGTGCCGTGGACGACGCCCATGATGTTGACGTTTCCAAACTGCGGCCCGCCTTCGCGCCAGTAGCAGTGGGTCATGCAGAAATGGCGGCCCACTTCCGCGCCGCTTTCGATCTCGCGGCCTTTCGGCACAGCCCAGTGGAAGAGGCCGTTGAAACGCGTGACGCGCTCGCCGCTGGCGGAGGGTTTGACGTGTTCGAGGAAGGTGGAAAAACGGCCGATGACTTTTTTGGCGTTGAGTGTTTCCGCGATCTCGCAGAAGCGCTCCAAGCTCACTCCGGCGATCTTCGCGCGGTCGTCCCACGGGTTTTCGCGGATCTCATCGAGTGTGAGTTCTTCTTTTAAAGCGAGCAGCACATTCCACTCCTCCGGCGTGAGATCGACGGTGGCAGTGGTCATCATTACGGCGGGTTCGTCGGATTTTTCGCCGGGCTCCAGCGACTTGCGGCGGGTGTGTCCCACGCCGAGTGCGAACACGCCGTTGGCGGGCATCAGTAGGTATTCGGTGGCACCTGTGAGACGCAGCAATGCGGTGGCATGGTGGTCTAACGATTCGCCTACCGGCACTTTCAGCGTCGTCCACAGTCGGTAGCCGGAGCCGGAAACATCCGTGTCGGTGGAGCGGATGACGACGTGGCCGGAAAACGGATCGTCCTTCGCCATAAAGTCGAAGGCAGCATTGAGTTTTTCCTCCGGCACCTTCCACGCGACGAGCGCGCCGTGGGCGAGCTTGGTGGAGAGCAGCGTCTGGCGCACGCGGCGCACGATGCCTGCTTCCTGCATCGCCCGGATGCGGATCAGCACCGTCTCTAACGGCACGCCGGATTTCTCCGCGATCAAGTGAAATGGCTGGCGCTGAAAGCCTGCGATCAGGTCTTCGGAAATCGCGAGGATCTGCGCGTTGATGGGATCGTTGTGCTCGACGGGGATGGTGGCGGACATGGGGAATTTTGGGCGAGGCGCTTTAGGTATGGAAGACAGCGCTCGCGGGCAAGGCTTCTTGTAGGCTCGTTCGTAAGAACGAGGAGGGGGGACGCCGGATACCCGAAGAACGCATTCTTACGAATGCGCCTACGTGCTTGTCGGCGAACATACGAGACGCTACCCATCAGCTATGGATCATCCAGACCATCTTCCACGTCTTTATGAACAGGCGTATCGCGGCACTGCATGGGTCCATTGGACGATGACGATGCGTGATCGTGCGCGGGGTTGGCTAGACGACCGGATGCACGCACGGGTCCGCGAACTGTTGCTGCATACGATGTCCCGATACCACCAACATTGCGCCGCCTATTGTCTGATGCCGGATCACGCTCATTTCCTGTGGATGGGTTTGTGGGAAGGCTCGGACCAGCGGCTAGCATCGAGGTTTTTCCGCAAGTATTGGAACGCGGAACTTGCAAGCTGCGGAGTAAAGCTCCAACCGCAAGCCTACGATCATGTGCTGCGGGAAAATGAACGCAGGCCGGATGCCTTCGAAGACACAGTGATCTACATCTTTAAAAACCCGGAACGTGCGGGACTGGTGGCGGATTGGCGTGAATGGCCGTATGCGGGATCGATGCTCCCAGGATTTCCGGATCTGCCAGCAGCGGGCTTGGGTGAATTTTGGCCGATGTTCTGGAAGATCCACAACCACGAGCGCACTCGTTTCGGATCGTAGGCTCGTTCGTAAGAACGAGGAGGGGGAACGAAGAACGCATTCTTACGAATGCGCCTACGTATTTGTAACTCACTTCACCGTCAGGTCTGTTAGATCCGCCGTGAACAGCCCCGCTGCGGGCTTGGTGTTGAAGCGCGGATTGTGGAAAAGCGTGCGGATGCGGGACTTATCCTGAAGCTCCATCTCCATCGCGCGCAGTTCGTTTTTCGCGGGGTCGATATCGAGAAATACCCACGGCACTTGCGAGCGCATGCGGCGCTCTTTCGGCTTGAGCGTGTATTGGTGGATGCCGGATTCGATGCGGTGCGCAGTCACTTCGAACATGCCGTGAAAATCAGCGGCAGTCTGGAATGCCTTGCCGGTGAGCAGGGAAAAACGCGCGGCTTGGGGCGAGTCCGCAGCGATCCGGCGGGCGGTTTTCGCAGAGTAGTCGATGAGTGTGAGCGTGGTGCCATCGGACAACGCGAGCGTGGCGGCAGGCTCGCCGAGTTGCCAACGGACGCGGCCTGGTCTTGCGAAGGTGAGTTTTCCCGGAGTGGTGACGGGTTCCTTGAGCGAGGGCAGCTTGCGCTCTTGAGTGAACGCGGACTCCAGAGACTCGATGGAAGCCTGTCGTTTCAACCACGCCTCCAGCACCGCATTGTCCGCACGGACGGTAGCGCACATTGTGAGCAGCAGACAGAGGATGTGGCGGAACATGGCGTGAGCATGCGGCGGGTGCAGCGCCGATCAAGCCCAAGCTCCGCAGACGATCCACCTTCGGGGTTGGCGGATTGGAGTTTGTCGTTTAGAAAGCCCTGCGATGGAGACACCGCGTGTGGATGGACTGAAAGTTGTGGAACTCGTTGGCTACGGCGGATGTGGCCGGGTGTATCACGCGGAGGACGAGGCGGGGGCCGCGCTGGCGCTGAAAATCTTCGATGATTCCGCGATCTGCCGCGAGCTGTTAGGGAAAATGACGCTCCGCCTCGAGCAGGGCGGCTGGCCTGCGGGAGTGCTGCCCGTCGTTTCCGGAGAGTTCTCGGAAATGCCTGCCATCCGGGTTTCCCCGCTCGCCGCGATACTCGACGAAGACGCGCCGCCGATTCCTCTTAGTCTGCAATACCGCCTCATCGAGCATCCCGGCCTGGAGTCATGGAAGCTGGTGAAATCTATCGCCCGCGCGCTCGCCGCCATGCACGAGCGCCGTGTCCCCCATGGCAACATCAAGCCCGGAAACGTGCTCTTCGATACCGATGGCGGCGCGCTCCTAACAGACTGGACCCTCGGTAACATGCCGGGCGTCGAAGAGTTCCACTTCACCGATGCCGTGCTCTATCAGCCGCCCGAGCAGCTCCGTGATCCTGCGGGCTATCTTGATGAAGCGGGCTATCGTTGGGACGTTTTCTCGTTCGGCGTGATCGCGTTCCGTATTCTAACAGGACGGTTTCCCCGCTGCCACGATACCTTTGACTACGTGGCTCCGCCGAATGGCGAGACTCAGCGCGATGGGATCAAGGCGGACCTCGCACGCATCGCCAGAAATCTGGAGGCCAAAGCCGAAGCGCCGTGGCCGGACACTCCCGGCAACCCTCTGGAGGCCAACTACCGCGCTTGGATCGACCGCTGCCTCGAACTTGATCCCCTAAAACGCCCGCTCACCATGATCGAGGTAGCCGCAGGATTCGAGGCGGTGGAAAAGGAGATCGCTACGGAAAAGGAGCGCGATGTTCTGTTAGGCCAGCGCCGCAGAGCCGAGCGACGCACAGGCTGGACGCTCTTCCTGTTAGGTGGAGCCGCCGCTGTGGCTGTGGTTTTCGCCGGGCTCTGGCATCTGGCTGGCAAGCAGCTCGCCGATGAGCGGGACAAGCGAAAGGCCGACGTGCGCACCCTGAAGAACGCCGCCGGGCAGTCGCTTGCTGCCAAAAACTCCGCCGATGCTAACGCCGCTCATGCCGAGCAAAAACTCACCTACGAACGCGAACTCGGCATCGCCCGTCTGGAAGCATCCCGCCTCATTGGCGACCGGCTTTTCGCATGGGCCATGGAGAAAGGCCATCGCAGCCTGCCGCCGCTCGATGGTCGCGAGTTGCGTCTCAAACGCCTCGAACGCTACTTCGAGGATTTTCTAACAAGAACCAAGGACATCACATCACTCGCCGACGAACGCGCCCGCGCACGGCTCCAGCTTTCCGAAGTTTCAATCGCCGCTGGTGACGTGCCCGCCGCCACGCGCAGGCTCGGCGAAGCCCTCCAGGCATGGGCCACCCTGCCGATGGATGCGGACTTAAAATTCCGCGTCGCCACCAACTCGCTGCTGCTCGCCCTGCTACGCCAGACCAACTCCGATCCTGAAACCACGACCGCTTTCGCAAACGCCCGCAAAGCCTTCGCCGATGTCCCGCGCTCGGATGTGGATGCCGAACGCATGGACCAACTCCTCGCCATTCTGGATTTCCATGAGGCAAAACTCCTCGCCGCGAAAGGCCAAGACACCCGCGCACTCGAACAACTCATGCGCGCCACCCAGACGCTCAACCGCATCGCCGACCAGCGCCCGGATGCCGTCATCCTCCGCTCCGAGCTCGCCGCTTGTTATCTATCATCCGCCATGATTCTCGAAGGCATCGGCAGCCTCGGCGATGCCCGCGAGGTGCGCACGCTCGCCATGACGGAGCTTTCCAAGCTCATCAAAGAGAAACCCGGCGATCCCGCACTCCGGCTCGACCTTGCGGGCTGCTACGGAGCCATGGCCGAAGCCGCCGTGCTCTCCGGCGACATCACCGGCGCGGAGTCGCTTTCCCAAGAGGCCATGAAACTGCTCGATTCACTTTTGTTAGAGCAGCCGGACAACGCCGAGGCCGTTTCCAGAAAAGCCGCGCAACTTGGACTGCGCGCCGGCATCCGCCGCGACCGCGGACTCGCGGGCGACGCCATGAAGGACTTCGACGAAGGCATCCGCATGCTCGAACGCATCCGCGCCTCCTCGCCGGGCAATGCCATGGTTTCCTACCGGCTCGCCCTGCTCTGGTGGCAGAAAGGACGCATGCTCGGCATGTCCGGCACCCGCAACGAAGAGATCGCCCTCATCGGCAAAGCCCGCGATTTACTCAACACTCTTGAATCCGCACGCAGCGTCACCGGCCCACGTCCCGAGCAGTTGCAACGCTCCGGTGCCTATCTGTTAGGCGACCTCGGCCACGCCTTCCAACTCTCCAGCCGCAAGGACGATGCCGCCCGCACTTTCCGCGATGCCGTCAGCCTCTGGGAAAGCCTGCTCGCCTCCCGCCCGCAGAGCGAGGAATACACCGAAGGTCTCACTTGGTGCCGCCAACGCCTCGAAGACCTCAAGTGAACGCCACCGCGCCCGATGAGAGTTTGATGCGTGGAAAAATCACTGCCGCATCAGGCATACAGCAGGGAAAAGTGAGGTTTTCTGATTTCCTCCACCCTTCCATTTAGCTACATTCCCTTCCATGAGCAGTACCGATGTCCGCTGGATCCAGCGCTTCGACAATTTCAAGCGGGCCTTCGCACGCTTGAAGGGGGCGTCTGAATTGGCGGAGCAGCGGGATCTCTCGGATCTGGAGCGGCAGGGACTGATCCAGGCCTTCGAGTTCACCCATGAGCTGGCGTGGAACACCCTGAAGGATTTCCTCAGCGCCCGCGGCTCGTCCGAAAAGCTTTATGGCTCGAGGGATGCCACCCGTGCGGCCTTCGCTGCGGAGCTCATCGAAAACGGCGAGACATGGATGGAAATGATCAGGCATCGCAACGAGTCTTCCCACACCTACAACGACGATGTGGCAGTCAAGATCATGGAGGCGGTGTTGAAACTCTATGTTCCGGCCTTCATCGCATTCGAGCGCCGGTTTCTGGACATGGAAAAGGAGGAGCCCACATGAACCACGGCCTGTCCGAGACCACCTTGGAACGCATCCGGGAAGTGCTGGCGCATCATGCAGCGGTGGAAAAGGCCGTGCTCTATGGTTCGCGTGCATTGGGAACCCAGCGCCCCGGTTCAGACATTGATCTCACGCTCCTGGGAAACGACCTAGACCAGACGTTGCTGGCGCGGATTGATGAGGAACTGGACGACCTGTTGCTGCCCTATCAGATGGACCTCTCTTTTTTCCCGAACCTGACGCATTCCGGGTTGCTCGATCACATCCGACGTGTCGGCTTGGTTCTGTATGAACGATCTCCCGTGGCAGTGAACGGCACAATGAACCGGATTCAAGCCTGACCCACCGCCTTGCGGAAAACCCCGCATTTATTGCGCATTGGCCTCCGGGGGTTGACGGTTCCGCCATCGCGTGCATGATCCCGCCCCGCCGGGCGGAAAAGCCGCATTTCCGGCACTCCACACACACTGTCATGACCACCATCGCCATCAACGGATTCGGCCGCATCGGACGCCTTGTCTTCCGTGCTCTTGTCGAGCAAGGCCACCTCGGAACCACCTTCAAAGTTGCCGCCGTCGGTGACATCGTTCCTGCGGACAACCTCGCTTACCTCCTCAAATACGACTCCACGCAGGGTCGCTTCGCAGGCACCGTTTCCTCGAAGAAATCCTCACCGGAACTCGAAGAAGACGACATCATCGTCGTCAACGGCCACGAGATCAAAGTCGTGAGCGCCCGCAGCCCCGAAGGTCTCCCCTGGAAGGAACTCGGCGTGGAAGTCGTCATCGAATCCACCGGACTCTTCACCGATGCGGAAAAAGCCAAGGGCCACATCACCGCCGGTGCCAAGAAAGTCATCATCTCCGCTCCTGCCAAGGGTGAGGACATCACGCTCGTGCAAGGCGTGAACGACGGACTCTACGATGCCTCAAAACATCACATCGTTTCCAACGCGAGCTGCACCACCAACTGCCTTGCTCCGCTCGTGCACGTGCTGCTCAAGGAAGGATTCGGCATCGCCGAAGGCCTGATGACCACCGTCCACTCCTACACCGCCACCCAGAAAACCGTGGACGGCCCGTCCAAGAAAGACTGGAAAGGTGGCCGCACCGCCGCTCTCAACATCATCCCGTCCACCACCGGTGCTGCGAAGGCTGTCGCCCTCGTTTGCCCGGAAGTGAAGGGCAAGCTCACCGGTATGGCCTTCCGCGTGCCGACTCCCACCGTTTCCGTCGTGGACCTCACCGTCAAGACCGTGAAGGAAACCTCGCTCGCTGAAATCAAGGCCGCGCTCAAGAAGGCTTCCGAGACCTACCTCAAGGGCATCCTCGAATACACCGAAGACGAAGTGGTTTCCTCCGACTTCATCCACTGCAAGGCCTCCTCGATCTTCGACGCCGGCTCCTCCATCGAACTCAACTCGACCTTCTTCAAGCTCGTCAGTTGGTATGACAACGAGTGGGGCTACTCCAACCGCGTCATCGACCTGCTCGACGACATGGTCAAGAAAGGCATCTGATCGTTCCTAAAACGAAACTTCTGATACCAAACGGCGGTCCTGCGAGGGGCCGCCGTTTTTTCGGTCTAGCGGCGCTCTGTGAGCGTCGATGCCGTAGAGACGTGTAATGACTTGATTCCTTTGCCCACCAGCGCACAGCAATTTTTTGCCTGCACGAGGACGGTCAACACCGCTTCCTCCGGCAAGTCCGTCGGATAGGCATCCAGCTGCTCGACCGCGAGAGCTGGCTGGATTTGGTCAAAAAAGTCGGGTTCATCCTTGCTGTTGGGTCAAATTTTGGGGAGGTTCCCTGCGTGCATCCCGGGTGCCCTTCTCCCGTCCTTCGCGGCGGTGTCAGGCCCCGGGGTTTCTTTTTGGGTGGATTCAGAGCGCATAGCCAAGGCCTTTCAAATTGGCGCGGATGGCGGCTTCGAGTTTGTCGGATTCCGCGAACTGGCTCGCAAGTTCGGCGGTGGTGGCGGATTTGCAGAAACCGGGGAGGTCGGGATAGTTGATGGTTGAGAGTTGATGGTTGATAGATAGAGAGTCGCCGCGCCACTTGTGATAGGTGCTGATGATTTTATCGAGGTCGGCGTAGGTCAGCTCGCGGTGGACGCGGTCGATGAGGGTGCCGAGTTTGCGGGCGTCGATGAAGAGGGGTTCACCGCGACGGTCGCGCAGAGTAGTTCCGGACTTCAGTCCGTTCTTCGGATTTCCTGCGGACTGAAGTCCACGACTACTTTTATCCTTTGCCAAAAACCACAGGCAGACGGGAATCACTGGGGACAAGGAGGGAATCCCGGAGCACCGAGTCTATGCTCTACGTGGGTGGGGGCAGGCTTGGCGTTTTCGGAGCGCGATTTTGCCAACCTGAAGGTTTGCCAGTGGGGGGCGCTTACCCTAGCTTCAAGGAAATGGGCGTGACGAGAACGTTGCAGGCGGCGACAGGTTGGTTCGAACTCGGACTTCCCGATGAGGCTCTCTATGAACTGGAATCGCTGCCCACCGAGGCGCGTGGCCTGCGGGCCGTGTTGGAGTTGAAACTGGCCGTCCAGATGTTCAGCCAATCCTGGAATTCGGCCTCGGACACCGCCCGCCTGCTCTGCTTGAAAGCCGCCGACGAGCCGGTCTTTTTCCTGCGCGCTGCATTTTGTCTCCATGAAACAGGCGATACTTACGCCGCTTGCAACTGGCTTTTACGCGGCCCCAAGACGCTTTTCGACATGGCTGTTTTCCACTACAACCTCGCCTGCTACCTCTGGACGCTCGGCGAAGCGAACCGCGCCCGAAGCCATTTAAAACAGGCGATCACGATGGACGAATCGTTTCGCGAAGCGGCACTCGATGATCGCGATCTGGTCGGCATCGGCCCGGTGCATTGACTGCGCTCTATTGCACCTAAGGTTTCAAGAAATCCGCGATCACCATGCGGTGGTCACTGTGGCGGGTGGTGACGGTTTGGCTGCGAACCGGCGTGAGATGGCGGGTGGCGTAGATGTGGTCGATGCGGAGGATGGGCAGGCGGCGCTGGAAGGTATCGCCCCAGCCGGTGCCGGCGGTGGCGAATGCATCGACGAAATCGCGGGCGAGCTGGCGGTGGACCACATCGGTGGCCGGGGAGTTGAAATCACCGCCGAAGATCGTCGGCGTATTGGGGAAGCTGGTGGCTGTTTGTTCGAGGATCTGCTGGGTGAGTGAGAGTTCTCCACGGCGGATGGCGCGGTTGACGCGGTGGGCGGTCCAGGTCGAGCGTTTCCAAAGCCGGAGGTCGGTGGCGGCGGTGGCGAGGTGGACGTTGACGACCTCGATGGTGGAGCCATCGGGCAGGAGGATGGTGACTTGCTGGTTGCGCTGGCTCGGATTGCGGACTTCGCGCTGGATTTTCCAGCGGGTGACGATGCCGCTGGTGGTGTGGGAGCGGTAATCGCCATGGCCGCCGTAGAGCGCCTTGGCGATGAGGCTGACCTGGTTCGGATAGGCGTCCTGCAGCAGCAGGATGTCCGGTTCCCAAGCGGCGATGTCCTTTGAGGGATCGCCGTAGTTAAAGTCCGCGCAGTTTAATGTGGCCACACGCAGCACGGGTAGTCCGTCATGAAACGCTGCGGGGCCGGGTAGGGGAGCGGGTTTTCCAAGATTGCCGAGCACGCGCGCCTCGTCCGCGCCGACGAGTAGGGTGACGGCCCAGACGGCGGTGACGATCAGTGAAAGAGAGGCGCGCAGAAAATAGAAGGCGATGCTGGAAAGCAGCACGCCGAAGCCGCCCCAGACCCAGATCGGCAGCACGGTGAAGGCCGCGAAATGATCCGGCTGCCGGGAAAAACAAAAAACCGTGAAAAGGTGTAGCGCCAGCGAGAGACCCACGAGTGTCCATCCTGTGCGGCGGCGGAAGGAGTTCATGGGGGTAAAGCTGAGATGCTGAAAAGCTGAGATTTCAGACCTCACAGCCCCGGAATGCCGAGGCCGCCGGTGAGTTTCTTCATCTCTGCGGCAGTCTTGTCCTTGCCGGTGGTGATGGCTTCCTGCACGCCCTTGAGCACGAGATCCTCCAGAAACTCGACATCCGAGGGGTCCACGACCGAGGGATCGATCTTGATGGAGAGCACGTCTCCGGCGCAGGTGGCGATGACGGTGACCTTGCCACCTCCGACGGAGGCTTCGACGGTCTGCTGGGAGAGTTCCTCCTGTTTGGCGGCGAGCCCGGCCTGCATCTGCTGGGCTTGTTTCATCAGTTTGGCGATGTTCATGGTGGCGTGTGTTTGTTAAATGGGCGTGTCGCGCTTGTTCAGGACGGCGAGAAATTGGGCAGGAGAATAGACAGGAATCGAGGACTTTCGGAAATCCGCCACATTCCGGGTGACGATGCAATCCGCTCCGGCGAGCACGGCGGAGTGGTGGAGGGCCGCATCCTCGAAGTCAGGAAACGCATCGTTCAGAGCGGCATCCACCACACCTTGGTTCACCGGGGCGACGGCGAAAATGGCAGTCAGATCCCGGATTTTTCCGACCGTGTCGGCGGTTCCCAGATGGCGGCGCAACAGATAAAAAACCGTAGTGACCGTGGTGGCGCAGATCGAGGCAAAGAATTCGCCACGTTCGGCGTGGTCCACAACCCGTGCGGAATCCGTGAAGAACGGTTCGCGTTTGGCGAGAACGTCCACGATGACGTTGGTGTCGATCAACGCGTTCACGAGTGTTTCCGTTCCAGATGGTCGATGTAGGCATTCATTTCTCCGTCCGGGATGCAGCCGGAGAGACGTTTTGTCCGCGGTGACAGTCGCAAGTCTTCCCCATCTGAAACCGATGGTTTCGCGGCGAGCGTGGCGAAATAGTCTGTGACGAGCTTGGAAACGGAGACCCGGCGCGCTGCGGCTTCGCTCTTGGCTGCCGCTACCATGGTTTCAGGGATGTGCAGGGTCAGTTTTGGCATGACGTATGTTTTCCTGATATGCCACGTCACGCAAGCGGATTGTTGATGCTCAGACACTCTGCGCGCAAGGCTCCGAGTGTCGGAGTGCCGGAGTGAAACACGAAATGTAGGACGCGTCGATGCCCGGATTCAGTCGCTTTTGAAGACGCGTGCAGAAGCAGCGGGCGCATCAGCAGAGCCCATGCCCGCTATCGCGGACTGTGGATTCGGTTCTCCATTTCGTAGTTCCGCATGTGTCATTTAGACTG
>JANMLQ010000261.1:0-13405 GCA_031372635.1 Akkermansiaceae bacterium
CGAGGGCGCACTCCGCGACACGCGAGGGCGCGTGTGCTCCCGGTTCAGAGCATCGGCGCGGATCAATCAGCGGATCAGGGGGCGGGTTTACCGAGGGCTTCGAGGATGCGTTCGCGGACGGGTTCTTCGATGATTTTGGCGTCGGCGAGGTCGCGGGCGAGTTGTTTGGCGGTGGCGATCTGGATGTCGGTGGGTTTTTGCTCCTCCTGTTGCGGCGGGCGGAGTTCGAGGTTAGCGATGACCTTTTCGATGCCGGGCGAGATGGCGGGTGGGATGAGGTTGGAGATTTCCGGTTTTTGACCGCTCTGTGGGCCATCGGGGATGGGCGGGAGTTCGCCGTTTTTCATGGCGGCGATGGTGTGGAAGTCCGGTTTGAAGCCGAGCTTGAGGAAGTTCTCGTAGTTGCCGCGCAGGCAGTCGCGGATAATTTTCTCGCGGGCGGGTGGCTCATCCCTGTCGGCATCGTTCGCGAAATACTTGGTCTTGAGGCCCATGCCGAGGTCGATGGCCTTATCGGTGGATTGTCCGAGCGCACCGGCTTCGGCGATGAGGCCGATGGCGCGGACGAGCGACTTTTTTGCGTCATCGGCGTAGAACTGCTTGAAGAACGAGCTATCGCTGGTGATGGACTGGAGCTCGGCGGTGATGGCGGAGCGGCGCTGGATTTTTTTGACAAAGCTGTAGCCGTAGAGCAGGGCGGCGAGCAGCGCGATGAGTGAAACGGCGCGGGTGATGATGTAGCGTGGGCTTGGGGCGTCCATGGTGGCTTAGGTCCAGATCGATTTGGGCTTTTTGAGTTCTTTGGGTGGGGCTTCGAAGGTCTTGCGCTCGCGGCAGTGGAAGATGGCGTCATTGCGGGTGATGAGGCCGTTTTCCATGAGAGCCATGATGCTATCGTCGATGGTGCGGTTGCCCTCGCGGTGGCCGATTTCCATGAGGCCGACGATTTGTTCGAGTTTGCGCTCGCGGATGCAGTTGCGGATGCCGTGGCCGGGAACGAGAACTTCTGAGGCGAGCACGCGGCCTTGTCCGTCGGCGCGGGGGATGAGGCGCTGGCAAATAATGCCTTGGAGCGCGGTGGCGAGCTGGGCGACGATTTGCGGCTGCTGGTCGGCGGGGAAGACATCGACGAGGCGGTCGATGGTCTGCGGTGCGTCCGGCGTGTGGAGAGTGGCGAGCACGAGGTGGCCGGTCTCGGCGGCGGTGAGGGCGATGCGGATAGTGTCCAGATCGCGCATTTCGGAAACGATGATGACGTCTGGGTCCTGGCGCAGGGCTTGGCGGAGGGCGCGTGGGAAACTTTTTGTATCACCGCCGACTTCGCGCTGTTTGATGAGGCATGAGCTGTGTTGGTAGATGAACTCGATGGGATCTTCCAAGGTGATGATGACTCCGCTGCGGGTCTCTGAGATGCGTTTCACCATCGAGGCGAGGGTGGTGGATTTTCCAGAGCCGGTGATGCCGGTGACGAGGATGAGGCCGCTGCGTTGGGTGCAGAACTCGGCGACGACTGAGTGATGGCCGAGGCTTTCCAGCTCCGGAATTTCCTGGGTGATGAAACGGAAGGCAGCCTCCACGTTTCCACGAGCCATATGGACGTTGCCGCGGAAACGACCGACGCCATCGACTTGGAGCGCGTAGTCGAGCTCCCATTCCTGTTCGAGTGTGGCGCGCTGGGATTCGGTGAGGGTGTCCAATACGAGATCACGCACGGTGTCCGGATTGAGCACGGTTTCATCGATGGGATGGATGACGCCGTTGACGCGGACGCAGGCGGGTGCCCAAGCGCTGAGGTGGAGATCGGAGCCACTACGAGTGACGGCTTCCCTCAGGTATTCGGTGATGTCGCGGGCCATAGCTTACGGGTGTTATCCTGAAATTCCGCGCATGGCGCGATCAAAATCCTGCGGACGCGGGCAGGCCGAGCGGGCCACGTCTGGATCGACGAAGCCTTGTCGGGTGGAGGCGACAAGGTAATCCAACAGCGAACAGCAGGAAACGCCGTTGGATTTCTGGAGGTGGTCCTGTAGCTCGGGGAGCTTGTTTTACAGAATCCAACGGCGGGTGGCGGCTTCGTTTTGCAGGTATTCGAGCGCGGGGAAAATGCCGCCGCCGAGGCGTGGCAGGAGTTGTTGGGAAACGATGCCGACGAGCTGCGAGGCTAACAGATTCAGAGCGCCGGATGTCTCCGACTTGATGAGATGTGAGAAGCGTTCGAGCGTCTCCGCCACGCTGCTGCTGTGGAGCGTGGAAATGACGAGGTGTCCGGTCTCGGCGGCGTGTAGCGCGGTGATGGCGGTTTCCGCATCGCGGATTTCTCCGAGGAAAAGCACGTCCGGGCTTTGGCGCAACGCTGCACGCAGTCCGAGCGCGAAGGTTTCAGAATCTTGACGGATCTCGCGCTGCGAGAAATACGACTTCTCGTTTTCAAACAGATACTCGATCGGATCTTCCAGCGTCACGATGTGGCGGGCGAGGTTGCGGTTGATCCAGTCCAGACACGAAGCGACCGTGGTGGACTTGCCGGAACCGGTCGGGCCGGTGATGAGAATGAGTCCGTAGCGGCGCTGCATCCATGACTCTAGCAGATCCGCAGGCAGCCCGAGTTCAGCGAGCGGTGGGATCTGATTGCGGATCGGCCGCATCACGGCGGCGAGACGGCCGAGCGTGTGATAGAGATTCACACGCAGTCGTCCGCCCTGCGGGATGCGCCATGAAATGTCCGCTTCCGCATGTGTAGCGGGATCAATGCCACACTCTTGCCAAAACCCTTCCATCGCCTCGCGCGAGACCGGGCCGGGATGCAGCACCACCACTTCGCCCTCGCGCCGGATTCGTGGCGGCTCGCCCTCGACGATGAAAACGTCCGTCGCCACATCGGCCAAGGCGTCGCGGATCAATTGGATGAGGGCCTCGTGCATGATAAGATGCCGCGCACTCTAGCTGGGGGTGTGGCCGGGTGAAGATAAAACGTAAGAAGCGGGGATATTCCGCCTGCGTTTTCCAACACCCCATTTGACAATGGCGGGCGGATTCACCTAGCTTCCCCGCCCCGGCGCTGATGCCGGTCCCCATTTACCATGAACATTGTTGTCGAGAAGCAGCCGAAATGCGTCGCCACCCTGCGGGTTGAGATTCCAGCGGATAAAGTCAAAGGCCAACGCGATCGGATCGTCAAAGGCTACACCAGCAAGGCCCGCGTGCCCGGCTTCCGCCCCGGAAAAGCTCCCCGCGCCATCATCGAAAAACGCTTCGATAAGGAAATCACCGAGGAACTCAACGAGCAACTTTTCAACGAAGCCTTCGATGAGGCGCTCAAGCAGGAAGATCTGAAAGTTCTCGATTTCGGCATGCCGGAAAACCTCAGCACCACTGCGGATGGCGGCATTTCCTTCAGCTCGAAACTGACCCTCGCCCCGGAGGTGAAACTGCCGGACTACAAAGGCGTGAAAGTCACCGTGCCTCCCGCCGCAGTGCCCGACGAGGAGATGGACGCCCAACTCAAAGCACTGCAAGAGCGTTTCTCCGATTTCAAAGACATCGAAGGCCGTGCCGCCGCCATGGCGGATTTCGCAGTCATCGACTACTCATCCACCTGCGAAGGCAAACCGACCGAAGAGTTTCTCGGAAAACCCGCAGGCTACCTTTCCGGGCGCGATGGTTTCTGGGTTCGTCTCGATGAAAAGCCTTCCTGCCGGGATTCGCCGCGCAACTCGTCGGCATGAACACCGGGGACACCAAGGAGATCACCATCACGCTGCCCGAAGATTTCCCCGTAGCGGATCTTCAGAACCGCGAGCTTGTTTTCACCACCACCGTCAAGGAACTCAAGGAAGCCATCCTGCCGGAACTCAACGACGATCTAGCAGCCAAGCTCGCCCCCGGAAAAACCATGGCCGAGATCACAGACATCGTTCGTGAAAACATGCAGAACGAACGCCAGCGCCGCATCACCGATATGAAGGTCAACCAGATCGTCGCTCACTTCAATTCGCTCGTGGACTTCGATCTGCCAGAAGAACTCGTCACTCAAGAAACCCAGAACCAGGCAGATGCCATGGTCCAGCGCGGCGTGCAGGCCGGCATGAGCGAAGACGAGATCGAATCCCAGCAAGCGGAGATTTTTGCCAGCGCAGGAAATCAAGCGATCACCAACCTCCGCACCAACTTCATGCTCCAGGAAATCGCCCGCGTCGAAAAAATCGTCGTGACCGATGCGGAACTGATCAACCACCTCGCCCGCATCGCGGAGTCTCGCAAACTCGCGCCGAAGAAATTCATCAAGGACATGCAGCGCGCAGGCCGCCTGCCATCCGTCCGCAGTTCCATCGCTACCGGCAAGGTAATTGACTTCCTCGTCGAACACGCCGAAGTTTTTGAATCAGTTGAAGCCATTCTCACCGAAGACTAACATGACTTTCCAATCCATGAGTTCACCTGCTCCGAAAAATAGTTACTACGTTCCCATCGTCATCGAACAAGACGGACGCGGCGAGCGTTCCTTCGACATCTACTCGCGCCTGCTCAAGGACCGCATCATCTTCATTGGCACGCCCATCGACGACTTCGTTGCGAACTCCGTCATCGCGCAATTACTTTTCCTGCAAATGCAGGATCCCAAGAAGGACATTCACATCTACATCAACTCGCCCGGCGGCTCCGTCACTGCGGGCCTCGCGATGTATGACACGATGCAGTTCCTCACCTGCGATGTGAACACCTACTGCATCGGCATCGCCGCCTCAATGGGATCGGTTCTTCTAACAGCCGGGACCAAGGGCAAGCGCTTCTGCCTTCCGAACTCGCACGTCATGATCCACCAAGTATCCGGCGGCGCACAAGGCACGGCCTCAGATGTCGAGCGCACCATCGGCTTCATGTTCAAACTCAAAAATCGACTCAATGGCATCCTCGCCAAACACACCGGCAAGACCATTGAGCAAGTCGAACAAGACTCCGATCGCGACAACTACATGACCGCCGAGGAATCCGTGGCATACGGTCTCGTGGACAAGGTTCTCGAAAGCCGCAAGCAACTTCCCGACGCTGTCACCGGCCTTCTTGAAACCAAGAAGGAAGACTGATCCCGCAAACACCCGACCCTGAAATCCATGGCCCGCGCTTCCAATCTCACCATGTGCTCCTTCTGCGGAAAGAGCCACTCGGAGGTCAAAAAACTCATCGCAGGCCCCGGAGTCTATATTTGCAACGAGTGCATCGACGTCTGCTCGAACATCCTCGAAAAGGAACTCGGCGGCGCACCTACCAAGGGCAAGACCCCAGCGGAGAAGCCCGGATTCAAGATCCCCTCACCCGCCGCGATTCTCACCAAGCTCAATGAGTTCGTCATCGGCCAAGAGAACGCCAAGAAGGTACTCTCCGTCGCAGTTTATAACCACTATCAGCGGCTCCGCCAGGACCAGGCAAAACTCGATGAGGAGTTCAAAGACGTGGAGATCGAAAAATCCAACGTCCTCCTGTTAGGCCCCACCGGCTCAGGCAAAACACTACTCGCCCGCACGCTCGCACGCGTGCTCGATGTCCCCTTCTGCATCGTGGATGCCACCACCCTCACCGAGGCCGGTTACGTCGGCGAGGATGTGGAAAACATCATCCTGCGTCTGCTCCAAGCATCGGACTTCGATGTCGCGCGCGCCGAGCGTGGCATCATCTACGTGGATGAAATCGACAAGATCGGCCGCAAGACCGAGAACGTCTCCATCACCCGTGATGTCTCCGGCGAAGGCGTGCAGCAGGCCTTGCTCAAAATTCTCGAAGGCACCATTTGCAATGTCCCACCGCAGGGCGGACGCAAGCATCCGCAGCAGGAATACATCCAAGTCAACACCGAGAAGATCCTCTTCATCGTCGGCGGCGCATTCGTCGGCCTGGAAGACATGATCCGCCGCCGCCTCGGCAGTAACACACTCGGTTTCCACGCGGCTAACACCAAGGAAAACCTCGATGATCCATCGATGAACATCCTCGATCGTGTCCAACCGGAAGATCTCCTCCACTTCGGACTCATCCCCGAGTTCATCGGTCGCCTACCTGTCATTTCCTCGCTGCGCAAACTCACCGAAGATGAGCTGATGTCCATTCTCACCGAGCCGAAGAACGCACTGGTGAAACAATACGGCAAACAGCTCGCCATGAACGGCGTGAAACTCCGCGTCACCCGCGATGCCCTGCGCGCCCTCGCCGAAGAAGCCGTCAAACGCGGCACCGGCGCACGTGCCCTGCGTTCCATCTTCGAGCGCATGATGCTTGAAGTCATGTTCGACATTCCCTCCCGTGACGACATTGAGGCCGTCACCATCAACCGCCAAGTCGTCACCGGCGAGCGCCCGCCCAGCATCCGCCGCAAGCGTTCGGATCGCGATGCCGCCTGACCCCATGGCCCTGGGCTATGGAGAAGGGGTTTGAAACCCCTTTCTTTACCTCATTACCGGGAATTCCTTGCCAGTGAGAGGAGTTTAAAACCCCTTCACCTCATTACCCCAAAATCCACAATTCTTGATGCGCGGCAGCATATCAACCCACCGCGAATCGAAGACTGGAAAAGTTTTCGGCTAAACATCTTCGCGATGACGAGCAGCTCCGTCAGACGCTTGCTTCCTGCCGGGGTTCCGGGCGGGTGGAGACGAAGGTGAGTTCCTCGGAGTCCTCTTTCTTCACGACGTTCACGGCATCGCCGGGTTTTACGTCGCCGCGCAGTAGGGACTCGGCGAGTGGATCTTCGAGGAAACGTTCGACAGCGCGGCGCATCGGGCGTGCGCCGTAGGCGGGATCGAAGCCTTTCAGCGAGAGGAAATCGCGCGCTTCGGCGGTGAGGGTGAGGGACACTTGCTTCTCAGCAAGGCGCTTGACGAGTTTGCTGACTTCGAGATCGACGATCTGGTTGAGATCGACCTTTTCGAGCATGTGGAAAACCACGAGATCATCGAGGCGGTTGAGGAACTCGGGTTTGAAGTAGCGTTTTGATTCTTCGAGAATTTTCTCCTTCATGCCTTCGTGATCGGCTTGGTCCTCTGCCATCGCGCCGAAGCCGAGTGTGGTCTGGCGTTTGATGGATGAGGCTCCGACGTTGGAGGTCATGATGATGATCGTGTTTCGGAAGTCGATCTTGCGGCCAAGCGAATCGGTGACGGTGCCTTCCTCAAGGATTTGAAGAAGCAGGTTCATGACATCCGGGTGGGCTTTTTCGACTTCATCGAAGAGCACGACGGAATAAGGACGGCGTCTAACGGCTTCGGAAAGCTGGCCGCCTTCTTCGTAGCCGACGTATCCCGGAGGCGAGCCGATCAAACGGCTGGCGGTGAATTTTTCCATGTACTCGGACATGTCGATCTGGATGAGCGAGTCCGCATCGCCGAACATGAACTCGGCGAGGTTTCTTGCGAGGTAGGTTTTGCCAACGCCAGTGGGGCCGAGGAACAGGAATGAACCAATCGGGCGGCGCGGGTCTTTGAGGTCGGCGCGGGAACGACGGAGCGCTTTGGAAATGGCGATGACCGCTTCGTTCTGACCGATCACGCGGCCTTTGAGTTCGTCCTCCATCTTGAGGAGTTTTTCGGTTTCCTTCTCCTCCATGCGGCGGAGCGGGACGCCTGTCCACTTGGAAACGACGGCCATGATGTCGTCATCGGTGACGGTGACGATGGTTTCCTCGGAAGCGGCACGCCAGTTCTTGAGCGTGTCTTCGAGGTTTTTCTTGGCGTGTTTTTCGTCATCGCGCAGTGACGCGGCGGTTTCAAAATTCTGCTCGGCGATGGCGGCGAGTTTGGAGCGGTTGATGCGCTCGATCTCTGCTTCCAGCTCCTTGATAGCGGGCGGGCGGGTCATGGTGCCGATGCGTGCGCGGGCACCGGCTTCGTCGAGAACGTCGATCGCCTTGTCCGGCAGGTAACGCGCCGTGAGATAGCGCGAAGTGAGTTTCACGGAAGCCTCGATGGCCTCTTGCGTGTACTTCGCCTTGTGATGGCTCTCGTATTTTTCCTGAAGGCCTTGAAGGATCTTGATGGCATCCGTGACGGATGGTTCTTCGACTTTCACTTGTTGGAAACGACGCTCAAGAGCCGAGTCCTTCTCGATGTATTTGCGGTATTCGTTGAGCGTGGTCGCCCCGACGCATTGCAGCTCGGCACGTGAAAGCGCGGGCTTGATGATGTTGGAGGCGTCCATCGCGCCTTCAGCGGAACCGGCACCGACGATGGTGTGGAGTTCGTCGATGAAAAGAATGACGTTCTTCACCTTGCGGATCTCATCCATGACGGCCTTGATACGCTCCTCGAACTGGCCGCGGTATTTCGTGCCAGCTACCATGAGCGCGAGGTCGAGCGTGATGACGCGCTTATCGCGGAGGATTTCCGGCACGTTGCCGGTGGCGATTTCCTGAGCGAGACCTTCGACGATGGCGGTCTTGCCAACGCCGGCTTCACCGATGAGCACGGGGTTGTTTTTTGTGCGGCGGCAAAGAATCTGGATGACGCGCTCGATCTCGGACTCGCGACCGATGACGGGATCGAGTCCGCCTTCTTTGGCGACTTTTGTTAGATCACGCCCGAATGCCTTGAGTGCGGGAGTTTTGGATTTCCCTTCGCTTTCCTGACCGCCCTGTTGGGCTTGTGGCTCGTCCTCGAAGGGGCCGTCGCCGTCTTCCAAATCATCATCGTCGTCATCATCGTCATGATCGTCAGGCGAGAAGTTCGGGTCGATCTCAGCGAGGATTTCGTTTCGCGTGCGCTGGATGTCCACGTCGAGACGCTTGAGCACGCGTGCGGCGACGCCTTCGCCTTCGCGGAGTAGGCCTAACAGAAGATGTTCGGTGCCGACGTAGGAATGGTTGAGCGCCTTGGCTTCCTTGTTGGCAAGGGCGAGCACTTTTTTCACGCGAGGCGTGTAAGGGATGTTGCCGGAGGATTTCTGCGGTGGGCCGGAGCCGACTTCCTTCTCGACTTCCATGCGGACGGTTTCGAGTTCGAGGCCCATGCGTTCGAGCACGTTGACCGCGACGCCTTGGCCGAGTTTGATGAGACCTAGCAGCAAGTGCTCGGTGCCGACGTAAGAATGATTGAAGCGGTCCGCTTCTTTACGGGCGAGGGCCAGGACTTGTTGGGCGCGTGGGGTGAAGTTGTTCATGCGTCGCCGGAGTTGGTGTTTTCGGAGAGAGGTTTCGTTTCGTGGGTTGAAGAACGGTTATCAGGGGAATCGAGGGAATGCAAACGGGAGCGCACGATTTCCGCACGAATCGAGTCACGCTCTTCCGGTGAGAGTTTGCTGCCGGAGTGGAGTTGGAGATGGGCGGGCTGGATGTCCATCAGCAGTGAGTCGCAGAGCATCACGGTGGCGGATGGGAAAAACCCGAGGATGCCGCCGAGGCGCAGCAGTGAGAGGTGATTGAGGGCTTCCTTGGAATCGATGATGTGGGCGTGGCGAAGCACTCCGTATGCGCGGCCGATTTTATCGGCGACCATTTCCGGATCATCCTCGGCGAGTTTTTCGCGGGCGTTCTGCTCGTGGTTGGAGACTTGGGAGATGACGCGTTCCAGTCTGCGGATGATCGTTTCCTCGCTCTCGCCGAGTGTGGACTGGTTGGAGATCTGATAGAGATTGCCGAGTGATTCGGTACCCTCGCCATAGAGGCCGCGCACGGCGAGGCCGATCTTATTGACGGCCTGGAGGACCTGGCCAATCTGATCGCTGAGCACGAGGCCGGGCAGATGCAGCATGGCAGAAGCGCGCAGGCCGGTGCCGAGATTGGTCGGGCAGGTGGTGAGATAGCCGAGCGTGGGATCGAAGGCGAATTCGAGTGAGTCTTCGAGTTCCGAATCGAGTTCTGATAGAGCGTTGAATGCGGCGGAAAGCTGGAGTCCGGGGCGGATCGCCTGCATGCGGAGGTGGTCCTCCTCGTTGAGCATGAGGCTGAAGGTCTGGCGGCGTTCGATAACCGCCGCAGAGCCATCACCGCGAGCGGCGTGTTCGCGTGAAATGAGGTGGCGCTCGACGAGTACTTGTTTCTGCACCGAGGAAAGATCGCCGAGTTCTTGGGAAAACGCATCCTTCATCGCGGGCAGCGATTCGACGGCAGGCCGCATGAGATCGAGAGCGGCGGCACGTTGTTCGCGTTTCGCCCAGCCGGGAAAAGGATGGCGGCGCAGATTGCGAGCGAGCCGGATGCGCGAGGTGAGCACGGCGTTGTGATCCCCCTGCCCGCCGGTCATCCAGTCGGCGGGGTGTTTTACGAGGGTGGAGAAACGCATCATGGCTGTGGAGACTCAAAAGTAGGAAACACGAGACGCAAGAAAAGAATGTTCATGCTTTGGCAGCCAGTTCGATGTTGCGGATTTCATCACGGATGCCGGCGGCTTCCTCGTAGCTTTCCGATGAGATCGCCTGATCGAGACGCGAGCGGAGTTCTTCGAGCCGCTGATGGAGAACCTGCATGGCCATCAAGCCCTCAGGCACCTTGCCGATGTGCGAGGTGCCTTTGTGCATGCCGCGGACCATCTGGCCGACTTCTTCGGTGAAGGTCGCATAACAATCGCTGCAACCAAAACGACGCACGCGGCGGAGATCATCCAGCGTGAACCCACAACTCGGGCACTTGCGACCGCCGCCCACAGTGGGAGGCGCGGATTGGGGCTTACCAGATGCCACCGCAGTGGTTCCTGCGGCCATGCCTCCCAGCAGCAGATCTGCTAGAGAAAACCCGGTGGGATCGGTGACTCCGCGCTCCTTGGCGCAATCGTCGCAAAGGCATACCTTCTTCATCTGCCCCTCGACGAGTTGCGTGAGGAAGACGGTGGCCTTTTTGTCGCAGAAGTCACATTTCATTCCGGATGATGCGCTCAGTTGAAGGGTGTGCCGGTGGTCATTGCAAGCTCGTGGAAAGCGGCGAGGAAACGCGCGGTGAAGGGGCCGGGTTTCCCACTGCCGATCACGCGGCGGTCAAGCGCGACCACGGGGATCACCTCTGCCGCTGTGCCTGTTAGAAAGCATTCGTCCGCCGTGAAAATGTCGTAGCGAGTGAGCGACTTCTCGACGAATGGCACGCCGAGTTTCTCCGCAATCTCGATAATCACCGAGCGGGTGATGCCGTCGAGCGCGCCATCGCTGATGAGCGGTGTGAGCAGCTTGCCGTTTTTCATGAGAAACAAATTGTCGCCGGTGCATTCGGCCACGAAGCCCTGCTCGTTGAGCATCACGGCTTCGAGCGCGTTCGCCTGGATCGCTTCCACCTTTGCCATGATGTTGTTGAGGTAGTTGAGCGACTTCACCTGCGGCATCAGCGCACCGGGCGCGGGCCTGCGTGTGGCGCAGGTGATGATGGAGAGGCCATTCTGATAGTGCTCGTCCGGGTAGAGCTTGATCGTCGATGCGATGATGAACATCGAAGGCTTTGGACAGAGGTAAGGATTGAGTCCCAGCTCGCCAGCGCCGCGCGTGACGACGAGGCGGATGTAGCCATCGCTCAAACCGTTGGCGGCCACGGTTTCGCAGGTGAAGCGACAAACCTCCTCCTGTGTCCACGGCAGATCGAGGATGATCGCCCGCGAGGAATCGAAGAGCCTGCGGATGTGCTCTTCCAAACGGAAGATGCGCCCGTTGTAAAAACGGATGCCTTCAAAGACACCGTCGCCATACAAAAGTCCGTGATCGAAGACCGAGATCTTCGCTTCAGATTCGTCCACCAATTTACCGTCGAGCCAGATTTTCATGAGTGATTCCGGGGCAAGGGTAGGTGGATGCCTGCCCGTGGCAAGCGGAAGATGGCGGCATTCCGTCATCGCGGAAACACGCTTGTTCAGAACGTGCGGAACGATTTCATCGCGAGGTTCGTATTGAGATTTCGCGCGTCATCGGAAACATCCGGTGACGAAGTTCAAAGGCGGTGCGCTACCGCCGGGACTGCATGACAATGGATCGCGAAAGCACAGCTTAAGCCGTGTCCTCCCGTCTTCCCTTGGCATCCAGCTTTCTCCATCATTGTCATGCGGCCTGCGGAGAGGCCGCGCGACCTATGTTGGAAAACCACCAGTCCGTGGTGTCTCTAAATTTCAGTGTTTCAATTTTAAAAATCCCAGCTTTTACCCCATCAACGGCCCATCACCGAACTCCGCTCATTTGTGGACTCCGCCAGCCACTCGAATCCTCCCCCGCCTCGTTAGGGTTTGGCCTGGATGCTTGTTAGCCGGGATACAAGATTAAATTAGCGCCTTTCAGGCCCGCTCACTTTGGGAATTTTCCGCCGCGCGTTTCACCCTCTCGTGAAGACTGCAGTAGAACATTCTAACCTCCTCACTCACGATAATGTCCTTGGGCAGCAATTCCGCATCCAGAGAGACACCCTCCAATGTTTTGCACCGGGAAAGCGCGACATAGGTTTGACCCGCTGCGAACGCACCGTTGCCGATGTCGATGCGAATGGAATCCAGCGTCATACCCTGACATTTGTGGATTGTTAGCGCCCAGCCGAGAGTCAGAGGGAACTGAGTGAATGACCCAACCACTTCCGATTTGATCCGCCTCTCGATGGGATCGTATTGATTGCGGATCTGCTCCCAACTGACGCGCTGCACGCTCACCACACTTTCGGTTTTGTCGATTCGCACACGGATGATCTCTTCCTCAATTGCCAGCACCTCGCCCAAGGTGCCGTTTACCCAGTAGGGTCGGTTGTTTTTCACGAAAAGCACTCGGGCACCTACCTTGAGTTCCAGCTTGTCGGGTGCGGGGCAGCGGTCTTCTCCCACTTTGAATTGCCCCTTGATGATCGCATTGAATGTGTGGAGAGGCGCGGGCAGGACATTCAGTTCATTCGTGTTTTTTGCCCCGGCAGCACCGTTTGTGGGAACCAGAAAGAGAGACGGGGTATCATTCGCCCGGTTGAGGCACGCAGCATTGAGAATTTCCACGGCTGCACTAAGATACTTCCCCCTTCGGACCTGATCAAGCAGCCGAATGAAGTTCTCATCATCCTGCCGGAAAACTCGGGTCAGGGCGACGGGGACCATGTCCACGTCTTGGAAAATATCAGCGTCGAAGAAAAAAGGAGACCGATAACGGTGAGTGAAAAAATAGGCATCATCTGAATTGGAAACTACTGGTTCGAGCTGATGAAGATCTCCCACGAAGACGACTGGCACGCCTCCGAATGGTAAATTGATGCGCCTCACTCTGCGGAGAGATGCGTCCATACAGTCGATCTTATCCGGCGTCACCATCGAGACCTCATCCACGATCAAGACGCCAAGATTCCGGAACACAGCCGTCCCACAGGACGGCATAGCTTGAGGTGGAAAATCGGGCTGGAGTTGAGTTGAAATCCCTGCCACTCGGTAGGGTGTTATGAACAACACAAAACCAGCCCGGGCCAATGTGGTCGTCCTCAAGCAGATTCTCA
>JANMLQ010000288.1:0-4151 GCA_031372635.1 Akkermansiaceae bacterium
TCCTATTGTTTCCAAACCTTTCCCAAAGACCGAAGGCTATCAAGGACACGAGCAACTCGAAGGCTGGCGGCAGTGGTACGGCGAGATCAAGGCAGGCAAGCGCACCTACCGTTTCACCGATTCGAACATCGAATACGGCCCGGACGGCCCCGCCACACCGGAGCAGATCGAAAAAGCCCGCTCCACCCGCGAGCGCGATGAAAAACGCGCCACAGGCCATGCCCGCCGCACGGACAAGGAGGAAGGTAGCGTGATTGAACCTGAGGCAAATGAGCGTTCACGCCCTCTGTTCATACTGATCGCCGCCGCTATGGCGGTGTTGGTTTCCATCGCTTGGTATGTGCGCAGACGTAAGTCGGTTTGAAGTCACTGCGAATCCTTCGGAAACGCCGGTGCTTGATATGAACCGCAGGCAGTCCTAGGCTGCTGCTCGCATGAGTTCGTTTGAAAGCAAAGTCCAGGAAGCCCTCGCCAATCCAAAAAACCAGGGTGAGATCCCCGATGCGGATGCGGTAGGAACCGTCGGCTCGCCCGAGTGTGGCGACATGTTGCGGATGTGGCTGAAGTTCACCGAAAAGGACGGCAAGCGCGTGATCGACCGCGCGTCGTTCCAGGCCTTCGGCTGCCAGACTGCGATCGCCGTCGCGTCCATGGCCACCGAGCTGCTGCGTGGAAAAACGGCAGACGAGGCAAAAAACCTCACCGCTAGCGAACTCAGCGGCGATCTCGGCGCGTTGCCACCGATGAAGATCCACTGCGGCCAACTCGTGGAAGGCGCGCTGCGCAATGCGCTGGAAAACACTAGTACGCCAGCCACGCCCACCGCAGCGATGGCCCCCACGCTCACCGCCGATCTCCATCGCAAACCCGCAGGCACCATCCGCATCGTGCCGCTCGGCTGAACGAGCCGCGATTTTTTCCCCTGTCGCGATAGAGAAGACGCGTTCACCCCGTTTTTGTTGCCTAGCCACCACCCTGCCCGTGTTAGAACTCAAGGAAGCCAGTTTCACCATCCGCAAAGACGGCGAGGAAGTCCCGTTGGTGGACCGCGTCTCGATCAAGGTGCCGAAAGGCCACTTCATGGCCATCGTCGGTCCCTCCGGCTGCGGTAAAACGACACTGCTCAAGACCATCGCCGGCCTCAATCCCGAGTCCTCCGGCTCACTGCATTGGGACGAGCGCAATCTCTCGCAAGACGGTGATTTTTCCCCTTCGGAAATCGGTTACGTGCCGCAGTTCTCCATCGCCTACGACCCTCTAACAGTCGATGAGTCTGTGGAAGCCGCCACCCGTCTGCGCGTGCGCACTCGCAACACCGCAGAGCTGGACAAACGCATCGACCGCGTGCTGGAGGAAACTGGACTCAGTTCGATCAGCGATCGTCAGGTGAAAGTGCTTTCCGGCGGGCAGAAACGACGGCTCGGTCTCGCAATGGAACTCGTTTCCGATCCGAAAATCCTGCTCTGCGATGAAGTCACCTCCGGTCTCGATCCGCGTTCGGAACGCGAGATCGTGCGCTTGCTGCACGACCTCTCGCGCAAGGACGGCCGCATCGTGCTCTCCGTCACGCACTCGCTCTCTCACCTTGAGCTTTACGACTCCATCCTCGTTCTGCACGAAGGTCGCGTCGCCTTCCACGGCCCGCCCGAGCAACTCACCCACTACTTCTCCGTCACCGATACCGAGGAGGTCTATCCGCGCCTCGCCACGCAGGCGTCCGAGCGTTGGCAGTCATCTTGGCACAAGCACCGCGAGTCCTATCAGAAAATGATGGACCGCAATCGCGAGCGTCTGCTCGCCAGCGGCGGCCTGCAAGTCCCAGCGCTTGTGAAAACCGAAACCGCCCCGAAGGATGGCGATGCGGAGGCCACCACCAGCAAGCCCATCACCACCAAGTCCACAACTCCGGAAACGCTACGCTTGCCGGGTTTCTTCAGCCAGCTCGCTACCTTGCTCTCGCGCCGCTGGCGGATCTTTTTCCGGGATCGCGGCCAGGTTTTCCTCCAGCTTGCCATCCTGCTTTGCTTCCCGGTGCTCGTGACGATTTTCAGCAACAAGGCCTCCGAGCCGATCCGCCGTTTTTCAGATACACGACAGGCCGATGTCTTCGCGGAAATCCAAGAACAACAAAGCGTGCGCTCGGATCAGGCAAAGGTCGGCTCCGCTGTCTCTGGCATCATCATGTTCCAAGTGGTGCTGCTCTCGCTGATGGGATCTAACAACTCCGCGCGCGAGATCGCCGGCGAGCGGCCGATTTATGAGAAGGAGAAATTCGGCGGGCTGCGGCCATCGGCGTATCTCGCATCGAAGGTCGCGTTTCTCGCCTGCCTAGTCATCACGCAGTCGCTGTGGATGGCGTTTTTCGTGAACTTGTTCGGCACCTTTCGAGGAGACTTCATCCAGCACGCTGGCTTCCTGCTGCTGGTGAATGCGGCGATGACCGCCATCTGCCTCGCCATCTCCGCGCTCATGCGCACCGCCGAGCAAGCCTCGCTGCTCTCAATCTACCTCGTCGGCTTCCAGCTTCCGCTCTCCGGCGCGGTGCTCGCTCTACCGGAGAAAATCGAGGCCTTCACCCGTCCGTTCATTTCCGCCTACTGGGCATGGTCCGGCTCCGTCGAGGCCCTCCAAACGCAGGTCCATGATGCCGTGAAATCCGTGATCGACACCGGCCTCTCCGCCCAAAACGCCTGCCTCTACGCCCTCGGCGCACACATCGGCGTAGCCCTCATCGCCGCCTGGGCCGGTGCCTGCAGGTCGCAGTGGGACTGATGGGTAAAAGCTGAGATTCTGAAATGCTGAAATCATCCCGCATTGGCTTTCCTCTCGATTTTTCCCGCTTCCTAGGCATCTTGAATCCCACCACACTCTTCATCTCCGCTTCTCAGCATTTCAAAGTCTCAGCATTTACCCAGTCATGGCCCGTCGCGCTAGTTCCCGTATCAATCCCGGCATCATCATCGGTGCCGCCGCCGCCATCGCCGTCGCCATCTTCGCCGGGAAATCCCTGCTCGGTAAAAAAACCGCCTCGTTCGGTGATGTCTCCAAGCTGAGCATCGACGAATTGCTCGACAACGGCAACAGCCTGCGCGGCAACGAATACGTCGTCGAAGGCCAGATCGACCAGAAGCTCCAATGGACCACCGATCGCGGCCAACTCGTCAGCGTGCGCGTGGACACCGCAGGCGGAGAGGAATTCATCGGCATCGAAATCCCGCCGGAGTTCAACAAGCTCAACATCGACGCCAAACAAAAATACGCCTTCCGCGTGAAGTTCCGCCAAGGCGGCATCGCCGTCGCCACTGGAGTCAACCGCCTCTGAAACCCATAACTCCCGCTTTCATGAAAACCAGGCTCCTGATTCCCCTGCTGCTCGCCAGCCTCACCCACGCGCAAGTCTATACACCGCCGAGCGCACCCGTGCAGCCTGCGGCTCCACCGCAAGACACCGCCGCCGCACCTCCCAAGCAGCAGGCCGCCAGCCCCCTCGGCCAAGAAATCCCGATGCTCGATCCCGCGGCGGAAACCATCACCGTCGGCGGTGTAGCGATTCCCTTAGGTGACAACCGCCTGCTCAAGGCCCGCTTCGAGAAATACCTCAGCCAGCCGCCCGAGAGCGACGAAGCCGCGAAAATCTACCGCCAGACCATCGCGGAAATCCTCGCCACCGTATCGCCATTCCGCCAAGGCGGCCCGGATCTTTACACTGGCTTCAAGAAGCTTCCTGCCGCTGCGACATATCCCGGAGATGCGAATCTCTGCATGTCCCTCGCCGAGTCCATCTACGTCGCCATGCTCGCCAAGCAAGACGTCAATGGCCTCAACAGACTCAACAAGACGATGGAGGAGGAAAAGAAAGTCATCATCGCCGACGGAGATTGGAAGGCACGCCATGAACGCGACAAAGAACTCGGCGAAGTAGATCCCAAGACAAAGAAAAAGAACGCCCCGGCCACCAATCCCGGCGCAGGCGTCGCCTCCCTCAAGTATGTCGATATCCTCCGCCGCATCACGGAAATCGAAGCGTTGAAAAAAGCCAACATCGTCCGCACCGAAGCGCAGACGCTGAAAACCAAGGCGCAATATCAAGTCAGCATGATCCAGTGGTTCGTCCAGCGCCGCTACGAACACGTCCTCATGGCCGCCCGTTT
>JANMLQ010000319.1:0-7509 GCA_031372635.1 Akkermansiaceae bacterium
CCCATCACCACCACCCACCGCGATCTTCTTCCTTCGATGTTCGATGTTGGAAGTTCGGCGTTCGATGTTCCCTCCTTGTCCGTTCTCTGCCGCGACCTCGCTCAACTCACCGCCGCCATCGAATCCGGCGTGGAAACGATCTACTGCGATTTTGAAGACCCGCGCCGCTACAAGGACGCGGTTGCCAATTTCAGATCTCAAATTTCAAATTCAAAATCCACGATCCACCTCGCCACACCGCGCATCCTCAAGCCCGGCGAGATCGGATACCTCAAGCTCATCGAGAATGCCAAGCCCGACGGCTTGCTACTGCGTAATCTCGCGGCGCTGGAACATTACAAGCATCGCGATGATTTCAGAAAAGCAGGCGACTTCTCGCTCAACGTCGCCAACCCGATCACCGCGCGGTTGCTGATGGAAAACGCGGGCCTCGATTTTCTAACGGTTTCCTACGACCTCAACATCGGCCAGGTGCTCGACTTACTGCGCACCGCGCCGCCGGAGTGGTTCGAGCTCACGTTGCACCAGCACATGCCGATGTTTCACATGGAGCACTGCGTGTTCTGCGTGTTCCTCAGTAAAGGCACAACTTACAAAGACTGCGGGCGGCCTTGCGAGAAACACGTCGTGCATCTGCGGGACCGCGTAGGGCAGTTGCATCGGCTGCAGGCGGATGTCGGCTGCCGCAACACGCTCTTCAATGGCAAGGCACAGACCGGCGCGCGTTTCCACGAGCCGCTGCGAGCCGCTGGTCTGCGGCGTTTCCGCGTGGAGCTGCTAGACGAGGATGCAGCCACCGCCGCCAGCACGATCCGTGCCTATCAGGATCTTCTAACCGGCAATGCGGAGGTTTCCGAAATCATCGAGCAAGTGCAGGCACTTGAGAAACTCGGTGTCACCGAAGGCACGCTGGTGGAGAAGTGAGGTGAAGTTTGACCTTTTCCGCCATTCCGGTTAGGAAACTCCCTCACCCCGCCCATGATCCGCGAAATCGTCCAATACGGCCATCCCGTGCTCCGCTTGAAATGCCGCCCCGTCACCGAGGTGGATGAAACGATCACTCAACTCGTGGCGGACATGCTGGACACGATGGCGGATGCGAATGGCGTGGGTCTCGCCGCGCCGCAAGTGGGCGAGGACATCCGGCTGGCGGTGATCGATGTCTCGCACGATCCTGAGTGTGTGACCTTTCTCAAAGTGAACGGCGAGGAGACGGAACTGGAATCGATCATGCCGCTGATTTTCATCAACCCGGAGCTGTCCTTCAGTCAGGAAAAGGAATCCGGCACCGAGGGTTGCCTCAGCATCCGCGGCATCCGGGCGGAAGTCCGGCGGCCGATGGCGGTGAAGGCGACTCTGCCGCAGCTCGATGGCTCGGTGCTGGAAATCGAGACCGATGGCCTGCTCTCGCGGGCCTTGCAGCATGAAATCGACCACTTGAACGGCGTGCTTTTCGTGGATCGCTTGTCGGCGGTGGCGAAGGTTTCCATGAAGAACCGGCTCAAACGCCTGCTCGGCGAAAACGGCCAGGAGTGAAATTTTTGCCGTGAGGCTCGACTTTCCGCGAAGATTAAGCTCTTTTGCCGACGGTGTTGCGAAGGACGCACGCCAGAACTCCTTACTGATTTTCAAAATGAGCACGAACCGAGGCATATTCGAGAGTTTCCCAAACCCACCGGGCACACGTCAGGATTCGCCGTTCGCGGTGGTTCATGAGCCAGAAGCGGCAGCGGCCAGTCCGTTTGCAGCGGCGCGCCAGGATTCGCCCTTCACTGTGGTGGAGGATGGCACCGCGGCCAGCAGCGGGGAATTCGGCAGGCCGGTGAAACTCCCGGAGCGCCGCAAAGTGGACTCGCCATTCCAAGTGGCCGAGCCGACGGAAGGATTCGGATTCGAAGCACCCGCGCGGGCCATGGCTGCGAGTCCGTTTGAAACCGCTGCCGCTCCGGCTCCGGCAGCCTCGCCATTTTCCGCGCCGCCTCAAGCGGTTCCAGCCTCGCCTTTCGCGGTGGCTGAAACGCCGCAAGCCGCGCCCGCCTCACCTTTCTCAGTGGCCGAAACGCCTCGCCCTGCCGCCACGCAGGCCGCGCAGGCCGCGATCGCCGCCTTCGCCCAATGGCCGGAACCGACCATCGCAGCTCCGGCTCCGCCAGCACCCGCGCCTTTTGCCGCTCCCGCTCATGTGCCAGCCGCGTTTGCCGCCGCGCCTGAACCAGCTCCTTTTGTGCAAGCTCCGGCCCCGGTTGTTCAAGCCGCTGCTCCCGTCGTCCAAGCTCCGGCTCCTGCGCAGCCGTTTGATGACAGCCAATCGGACTCCTTCAACATCCGCCAACTCGAGCTGCGTGCCATCTTCGGCGTGGATCGCGAAATGAATGCGGACGAGATTCTCCAACGCTCACGCGCGCTTCCCGGCATGCGCAACATCGCCCGCGTTGCCACTGCGGAAATGGCGACCATCGACTCGCTCAAGACCCTGCTTCCAAATCTCGGCTTCGGCACCGGTGCTCTTAAACTTTACGCAGGCTCTGTGCCGTTAGAGTTCATCCGCGAAGGCAGCGTGATGCTCGCCGTGCAAACCGATGGCGGCTACGCCCCCGGCGTGCGTGAGACGCTGATGATCGTCGCCCGCGAGTTGAGCCGTCTTGGGATGATCAATATGGAGAAGGGGTTTTAAACCCCTTTCTTCTACCCATTTCTAAAATTTCCATGCCAGTGAAAGGGGTTTAAAACCCCTTCTCCATATTCGTATTCAGCGTTCCATCTCCACGAGCTTTTGGATTTTTTCACGCAGCTGCGGGCTGGCGTGAAGGAGAGCGGCTTGCCTCGCCGCCTCAGGCTTGTCCATGATTATTTCCTCCAGCCCCTTTTCCGCCTCAGCGCGCAGGGTTTCATCCGGCAGCGCGGCGGCCCATGCGAAGGCGGCTTGGGTATCGGTGTCCATCCAACTGGCAACGACGGCCTTGATGCCAGCCTCGCGGGATTGGCCGACGGGAAACTGCAGCACCCACGCCGCAGCATCAGTGGGGGATTTCTGCGCCCAGCGCTGGAGCACCTGCACCACCACCACATCGAACTCGCGGCCTTCGATGCCGGATTCTGATAGAAGGTTGGCGGCTTTTTCAGGTTCTTTCTCGGCCATGGTCAGTGCGATTGATGCCTTCGCGGCGGCGGTTTCTACTTCTGATCCGAGTGTTGCCGCCCAGTCTAAGGCTGCTTGAGGATCCTGCTCTGCCTGCCGCATGGCGTGATGCTGGATGAGTTGGATGCGCTCCGGGTTATCGGTGCCGAGTTGTCCGAGTGCCGCGAGCGCGACTTCGGGTTCCAACTCGATGGCATTCCATGCGACTTCGACGATCGCCTTCGCGCGCAATTCCGGTAGCTCGACTTTTTCGGCGGTGGCGAGTTCGCTGCGCAACTTAGTCTTGCGCTCCGCAGGCATGTCATCGCGCTGATGTTTCGTGACCACGGGTGGCGTTGTGTTTGTCGGCTCCTCGTTCTCGGTCTTCTTCGGTTTTTCGCAAGCGGTGACGAATGCAAATCCCAGGATGAGCGGAAGATGGAAGTGGGGTTTCATGGGTTTTAGTTTGGATTTAACCGCAGAGAACGCAAAGAGCGCAAAGATGAAGACTTGGGAGATTGGTTCTTTGTTCGGGAATTGAACCACAGATTACACAGATTGCTCAGATTGCTCAGATTGCTCAGATTTTGAAGAGGTCGGGAAACAGGATTAGTTTGGACAAGCACCTGTCATGCTCTGGAAAAAATCTCATCTTTGTGTTCCTTGCGTTCTTTGCGGCCAATCTTCTTCAAGATCCGTTCTTCGCAAGCAACTCGCTGAATTTCGTGTAGGCCGTGTCCCAAGCTGCGGTGTCCTGCGGCTGATAGATTCGGAAATCAAACGAACGTCGGATGAGTTCGCGGCCTGCTTGGAGATCTGCGAGGTGGCCGGTGCCGATCATCTGCGTGATGACGTTGCCGCATGAAGTAGCTTCTACCGGGCCGGCGATCACTTCGATGCCAAGCGCGTTGGCAGTCGCGCGGCTGAGTGCTTCGTTCTGGATACCGCCGCCACCGGCGTGGAGGCGGGTGAAGTTGGTGCCGGTGAGCGTCTTGAAGTTCTCGAAAACGCTGCGGTATTTCAGCGCCAGCGATTCGGTAGCCACGCGGAGAATGGCACCGGGCGTCTGCGGCACGGGTTGGCCGGATTTTTCGCACCATGCTTGGATTTTCGCAGGCATGCCGCCGGGGCTTGCGAAGGTGGCGTCGTCTGGATCAATGAACGCGGTGAACGGCTCGGCTTCATCCGCCATTTCCGCCATGGTCGCGAAGTCGAGTGGCATGCCATCGAGTTCCCACTGGCGTTTGCATTCTTGGATCAGCCACAGGCCGGAGATGTTTTTCAGGAAACGCACGCTGCCATTCACGCCGAGCTCGTTGCAGAAACCATGCGCCAGCGCCGCAGCGGTGGTGATCGCTTCGTCTGACTCGATGCCCATGATCGACCAGGTGCCGGAGGAGAGCCAGAGGTTGCCGCTGCCGGTCATCGGGATGCCTGCGACTGCGGATGCCGTATCATGGCAGGCGGTGGCAACGACTGGGATGCCGGCTTTGCCGATGATGGATGCCACCGCCTCGCGCACCGGGCCGAGCACAGTGCCTGGCGCGACGATTTCCCCGAAGATCTTGCGTGGCAAACCGAGCGCATCGATGACCTCCCAAGCCCAGTCGCCGGTGTGTGGATTGAGAATCTGCGAAGTGGAGGCAATGGTGCGCTCGACCGCTTGGCGACCAGTCAGCCAATACGCTAACAGGTCCGGCACGAACAGCAGCCGTTCTGCCTCGAACAGTGCCGGGCTTTTCTTCCGCGCCTCTGCTAGCAGGTGCAGCGAGCTGTTGTAGAAGTTCGTCTTGATGCCGGTGTGCGAGTAGATTTCCGCCTCGCTCATCAAGCCGTGCATCACCTCCGCCATGCCCTCGAAGCGCGGGTCGCGGTACTGGTGCGGCATTCCTAACAAGCCACCGTCCGCGCCGATGAATCCGTGATCGCAGCCCCAGGTATCGATGCCGATGGAAACGATAGAGTCGCCATGTTTCTCGACCGCGCGGCGCAGACCTTCGATGATCTCGCGGTAAAGACCGATCACGTTCCAGAACGCGCCGCCGGGCAGGTCGGTGCCGGGATTGTCGAAACGATGGAGTTCTTCGAGTTCGAGTTTCGAGAAGTCCGTGGTGGCTGCGATCACCCGGCCGCTGCCCGCGCCAAGGTCCACTGCGATGAAGGTTTTGGATGGCATGATTTCTTGTGAGTTGCCCGATGGTTTTTGAATGAAGGTCCCAATGCAACCTCGAAACGGAACCTTGGACTGCGGGGAAAGCCAACGGCGCATCCCCGCTTTGGGGTTTGCATGCCGAATCCTCTGACAACTTCGTCCCCATCACGCAAAATCCTGAATCCATGCTTTGGAAAATCCGAGAATTGCCGAAACACGCCGCTTCAACCTCAAAGCGGTGAAACGGCCCGTGGCCGATCACCGCAGTCCAAGGTTCATGATTCGCGCCTTGTCACCGGATGGAGGTTTCTTTGGAATGCGGAGGAATTTTTGACCCGTCACTTCTTAAACAACCCGCCCATGTCCGCTAACACCTCTTCCACCACCGTCCGCCTTTCACTGATGATGTTCCTCCAGTTCTTCATCTGGGGTGCGTGGTTTGTCACCTTGTTCCTGATCCTTGGAGGAAACGGACTCGCTGGCATCATCGCGGAGTCCTACGGCACCGCGCCGCTTGCCGCGATTATCGCGCCGTTGTTTCTCGGACTCGTCGCCGACCGCTTCTTTTCCTCCGAGAGGGTGATGGGGGCGCTGCTACTCATCGGCGGCGGACTGATGCTGATGGTGCCCGGAGCCATCGCCGCGAAGAACAGCAGTCTCGTGGTCTGGCTCTTCACTGGGCACATGCTTTGTTACATGCCCACTCTCGGTCTTGGTAACACCATCGCCTTTTCCCACCTGCCTTCGGAAACTTTTCCCAAAGTGCGGGTGTGGGGAACCATCGGCTGGATCGTGGCTGGTCTGGTGGCTGGATTCCTCGGTTGGTCGGGCAGCATCAATCTATTCTGGATGGCGGGTATCTCGTCGTTAGTTCTTGGAGTTTACAGTTTCACGCTTCCCCACACTCCTCCGCCAGCAGCGGGCAAGCCCTTCGATATCCGATCCGTGCTGATGATCGATGCTTTCCGCCTGTTGGGCAAGCCGGCCTTCCTCGTATTCATCATCTGCTCCACGCTCATCTGTGTGCCCTTGGCTTACTATTACTCCAATACTTCCGGCTTCCTCGGAAACATGGGTTTTGAACAACCCGCATCCGCAATGACCATCGGCCAGATGTCGGAAATCATCTTCATGCTGTTAGTGCCGTTCTTCTTCCGCAGGCTCGGCGTGAAATGGATGATCCTGGTGGGAATGCTGGCGTGGACAGCCAGGTATCTGCTGTTCGCATTCGGCGCTCCTGACCAGGTGGCGTGGATGCTTTTTCTAGGAATTGCACTGCACGGCATTTGCTATGATTTCTTCTTCGTCACCGGCTTCATCTACACCGACCGCGTCGCGCCGAAGGAAATCCGCGGGCAGGCCCAGAGCATGTTGGTGTTTTTCACCCAGGGCGTGGGCATGTACACCGGCTTCAAGATGGCGGACATGAAACTCGGCCCGGTGAAGGAATCCGCCACCGCGCTAGGTGGTGCGATTTCGGATGCGCGCGGCGAGCAAACGCTGAGTTTCGCGCAGCAGTTCGGCAGAATGTTCTCGGCGGGAATCCCCAAGGCGGTGGACGCATCGCTGCTCGATAAGACGGCGGCGCTATGGAAGACCTACTGGATGTTTCCCGCAGGCATGGCTTTGGTGGTCGCAGTGATTTTCGCCATCGCCTTCCGCGATCACAGCGCGGATGCGAAGGACTAATTTCCCCCGATAAAAAAACCAACGGCCCTGCGTTCTGGATCAAACCATCATGAAAATAAAATCACTCGCTCTCGCTGCCTTCGCGGCACTCACCCTCGTTTCCGCCGCTGCTGACAAGGACGGTTGGGTTTCCATGTTCAACGGCAAAGACCTTGAAGGTTGGAAATCCAACGATGAAACCCCCGGCAGCTTCGTCATCGAGGATGGGGCCATCAAGGTGGCCACGGGTCGCGCCCACCTATTCTACACCGGCGCGGAGGGCAACGCGAAGTTCACTAGCTTCGAGTTCAAAGCGAAGGTGAAACACATGCCTAACAGCAACTCCGGCATCTACATCCACACCGAATATCAAGCCAAGGGCTGGCCCGCCAAAGGCTACGAGTGCCAAGTCAACAGCACCACCCACCAGGATCCGAAAAAGACCGGCGGGCTCTATGCAGTGAAGGACGTGATGAACACCGCCCCCGTCGCGGATGGCGAGTGGTTCGACTATCACATCAAGGTGGAGGGCAAGCACATCACCCTCTCCATAAACGGCAAAGTCACCACC
>JANMLQ010000005.1:0-30785 GCA_031372635.1 Akkermansiaceae bacterium
GTTTGCAACCGCCATGCCCATCAACAGGCAATGGAACGGCATGGCGGTTGCAAACCGCCGCCACGACTCAGCATCCTCATAAAGCCGGTAAAATGATTTTGTCATAAATCCATGCCTGAATTCGCAAATCCTTTCGGCCTACTCGCACTGCTTGGAATCCCGGCGGTGTTGGCGATTCATTTCCTTCAACGGAAGGCCAGGGAGCTGCCGGTTTCCACGCTGTTCCTGCTGGATCACATGCGGCGCGAAGCAGCTGGTGGTCGCAGATTCGAGCGATTACTTCCGTCCATACCTTTATGGATGCAGTTGCTGGCGGTGCTGTTGCTGGCGTGGTTTCTCGCACAGCCGCGTTTCAGAAAATCTGGCAGCATCCAGCGTGTGGCGGTGGTGATGGACTCTTCCGCCTCGATGAGTGTTTTCAGAAAACAAGCAGTCGATAAGTTGACGGAGATGCTGCCGGAACTACGCGGCTCCGCGACGGACATCCAGTTCACAGTATTGGAATCCATGCCGAATCGTGCGCGTTTGTACGCAGGCGCATCGCTGGATGAACTCAAGACCGCTCTCGAAAAATGGCAACCGCGCGATGGTCCCATCGACCCCACGCAATCGCTGCGACTTGCGCGCTCGCTCGTCTCGCGCGAGGGCACAGTGCTTTATCTCACGGACACACCCGTCGCCGATCTTCCTTACGAGGCCGGTCAAATCGCGGTCGGCGAGGCATTTGAAAACGTCGGCTTCACTGGTGTATCGTTCACGACTGTGGAGGGCGCACTGGTTTGGCGCGCGCTTGTTAGAAACCATGGCAAACAAGCCATCGAACGCACATGGACACTGCGAACCTCTAGCGGCGCGTCCGAGCCACGCCCGCTGAAGCTTGAGCCAGGCGCACTCGTCACGCTGCAGTCGGCGTTTCCAAAAGATGCGGAAAACGTGCGCGTCATCCTCTCGCCCGACCGCTTTCCACTCGATGACGTGCTGCCGCTCATCGCTCCGAAACCCAAGCCCATCTCGTTGTTCGCAGCCACGTCACCTGCGTTCAGCAGCTTCGGTGAAAAACTCCTGCACGCTCTCGATGCCGCAGAATCTTCTAAAGACGCAGCCACCGCTGATCTATCCATCGCCAGCTACAATCCACTGGATCCCGCATTGCCTGAAGGTGGTGCCATCGTTTTCGTGGAGGACGAGACCCGCACCGGCGCATGGCTCAAGGGCGGCATCATCGCGGAAGCCCATCCGCTGATGGACGGCCTGAACTGGCAATCGCTACTCGCCCGCGAGACGATCCAACTCGAACGAAGCCCTGCCGACAAAGTGCTGCTCTGGCAAGACAAGCGACCGTTGATTTTCCTCCGTGAAAACCAGAGCGCACGGCAGTTATTATTCAACTTCGATCCCACGCTCTCCAACGCGGAGAAACAACCAGCCTTCATCGTGTTGTTGCACCGCTTCGCCGAGTCCGTGCGTGCTGCGAAGATCGCTCCGGTTTCCGAAAATCTCGAAACAGGACAGCCGCTTGAAATCACCGCGCTGCCCGGCGTACCGCTTTCTGTTAGCGCCACCAATCCCGATGGGAAAATCGTCACCACGGAAGGTGAGCACACCGCGATTCGTGATCCGGGTTTCATGAAGATCCGCCAAGGGGACAAGGAGCTACTCACCGCCGCCGTGCATTTCGGCGATCCACGCGAGGCGGATTTTTCCGAGTGCGCCACCACCGATGTCGCGGAAACGCAAAGCAGCGCAGCCATGGAACGCCACACCCGCCCGGACCCGTTGTGGCGAATCTGGATTCTATTATTGCTCGCGGCGCTGCTGGTTTCCTGGAGATACACCGCGACGAAACCCGCCATCGCATGAGCACTTCACGGATGATCATAAATCACCGGCTTGTCCTTCGCACGATGCCTGCGGCGGACGGGAAACCGCTGCTCCTTCGCTTCGAGCGACATGCTGTCGTAAAAAACCGCCACGAGATCTTTAAGCCGCGCCGCCGCCTTGGAGCGGGGATTGAAGGAATAGACCACGGTGCGCCCATGCCGCATGGCCACCATAACCCCGGCGCGCTCGAATTTTTCGAATTGCCGCTGGACCGAATCCAACGAGATTTGAAAATCGCTGGATACCGCTCTGCCGTAGGTTTCTCCGTGATGAAACAAATGCAGCAGCACCGCTTCCGCCGCGCGACTGCCGAATATTTCCGCCAAAGCAGTGGAGTTCATGACCCGAATGTCGGGTCACATGACCTGAATGTCGAGTCAGTTTTTCCTCATGAACGCCCCCGATTTTAAAACCTGTAGCGAAGAGCACCTTTGGCGCTATGTGGCATGGCACCTTGAGGGCGACACGGCGTTACCAGGAGGGCGCAAAGGGGAGCGCACGCGCCACCGCGTGCTGTTTCCGGCGCCCTCGCCGGAAACTTGGCTGTCGCGCTCATGCGGCTCGCACTCCGGTATCGGAGTCCGCACGTCGGGTCAGCAGGCGGAGGGCGAGGGCGCACTCCGCGACACGCGAGGGCGCGTGTGCTCCCCACCTAGATGCATCCGCTATTCACAATTGCCCACCACTTTCAGTTACACCCGTTCTGCGGCGTTCACGGAATTGCTGGAGCACCTCGCCGAATCGGAAACTCCTGATTGAACCATCCCATGACCTTCACCTCACCCGAATACTTCCTGCTGCTGCCTGCGCTCGCGCTGGCCGGATGGTTCTGGCGCGGGCTGCGGCTGCATTCTCCGCTGCGGGCGGTGATACTTCTGTTAGCCGTGTTCGCGCTGGCCGATCCGCGCATCCAACGCCAACAGAACTCGCTGGATCTTTACGTTTTGCTGGACCGCTCGGACTCCACCGAGGATCTCATCGACCGCAACTTGCCGGAATGGCGGCGGCTGTTAGAGAAATCCAAACCCAGTCGCAACGACACACTGCATTTCATCAATTACGCCGCAGAAGTCGCGGAGATGGGAGCCGATGGCTCGTCGTTCACCGGCTCACGCAAGCTCACTCGCAGTGGGCTCGCGCTCTCATCCATCGCCGCGCAAGTGGACGAGAGGAAGCCATCACGCGTGCTGCTTTTCACCGATGGATTCGCCACCGAGCCACTGCATGAGGCCGCTTCACAAATGCAGGCGCGCGGTGTGCCGCTGGACTTCCGTTTGATCCGTGATGAGAAGGAAAACGACTTCCGCGTGACGCGTCTGGATTTTCCCGAGCGGGTGCAGGTCGGAGAACCCTTCCTCATCTCCATCACCATCCGCGGCGCTGCGGACGCCACCTTCCCTCTGATCCTGCGGCGCAACGGCACCACTCTAACCGAATCATCCGTCACGCTTGCGAACGGACTTGCGACCGTCGAGTTCACCGACCGCATCACGCGCGCAGGCGGCTACGAATACCAGGCGGAAGTCCGCCCTGAAAACGACGCGCACCCCGGCAACAACCGGATGTCCCGTTGGCTGGAGATCACTGGCGGCCCGCGCTTGATTCTAGCTACGCGCTATCAGGATGACCCGCTGGCGAAGGCGCTAACGGCGTTGGATTTCACCGTGGAAACCGTCACCGATCTTGGCAAACTCCACCCTGGATTATTGAGCGGCGCGAAGGCCGTGGTGCTCAACAACGTCCCCGCTTACGAGGTGCCCACGGCATTTCTCAAGTCGCTCGATTTCTTCGTCCGCGAACAAGGCGGCGGCCTGATGATGGCGGGCGGTGATCGTTCGTTCGGCTCCGGCGGGTATTTCCAGTCTTCGATCGACGCGCTGCTGCCCGTCTCGATGGAACTCAAGTCCGAGCACCGCAAGCTCGCCGTCGCGCTGGCGATCGTGATGGACCGCTCCGGCTCGATGTCGGTGGGCGTGGCTGGCGGAAAAACCAAAATGGACCTCGCCAACTCCGGCGCGGCGGATGCGATCAACTTGTTAGGTCCGATGGATCAGGTCTGCGTCTTTGCAGTGGATAGCCAGCCGACCACCGTGATTCCCCTCACCCAGATCAAAAACCGCAAGGACGAACTCACCGGCCGCGTGCGCAAGGTGAAGTCCGCAGGCGGCGGCATCTTCGTGTATGAAGCGCTTAAAGCCGCGTGGAATGAACTCAAGGAATCCAAAGCCGGCACGCGCCACGTCATCCTGTTTTCAGACGCGCAGGATTCCGAAGAACCCGGCGACTATCAGAATCTCGTGAAAACGATGACCGACAATGGCTGCACGATCTCGGTGATCGGACTCGGCCAGGATACGGACTGCGATTCCGCGTTGCTGGATGACATCGCGAAACGTGGCAAGGGTCGCATCTTCTTCTCGGACCAGCCGATGGACATTCCAAAAATCTTCGCGCAGGAAACGGTGACCATCGCGCGCTCCGCATTCATCAAGGAGCCAGTCGGCACGCAGGCCACTGGGCGCTGGGCGGAAATCTCACCACGCCCTTTCGAGTGGCTGAAGCAGGCGGACGGCTACAATCTCTCCTACGCCCGTGATGATGCGACGGTCTCGCTCGTTTCCACGGACGAATACCACGCACCACTCGTCGCACACGCGCGGCGCGGTCTTGGTCGCAGCGCAGCGGTTTCGTTTCCGTTAGGTGGTGCGCACTCGGAACAGATCCGCGCGTGGGAGAGTTATGGGGATTTCCTTCAAACGATGGGACGTTTCCTCATGGGCAGCGAAACACCGCCCGGTATCGCACTGCGCCACCGACTCGATGGTACACGCCTCACGCTCGATCTGCTCTACGATCCGGAAACATGGTCGCAGAAACTATCTGCCATGCCACCGAAGGTACGCCTTCGCGACGACACAGAAGGCGGCACCGTGGATATTCCATGGCGGCGCATTGCTCCCGGGCATTTCTCTCTAACACGCGATCTCAACGAAGGCGGCGTGGTGCGCGGCGCGGTGCAGGTGGGAGAACACGCGCTGGCATTCGGCCCCTTGGGTGTCGGCTCCGCAGTGGAGTGGGCCTTCGAGCCGGAAAGACTCGCGGAACTGCGCGCTGTCTCGAATCAGACGGGTGGCCGCGAGCTGCTGGATATTTCCAAAGCATGGTTGCGCCCACCATTCATCGCTGAAACGACGCTGCTCCTACCGCTCGGAATCGCACTGACGGTTCTTGTTTTGTTAGAAGCACTGCTGACGCGCACCGACTGGAAGCTGCCACAACGGTGGCAGGGACAACCTGTCACTGCGAAACCCAAGCGTGCTCCAAAGATCAAAGTGAAGGCCGTGGAAGCCGCGCCAGAACTTCCCGCGATCAAGAGCATGGAAGAGAAACCCGAAGCCCCGCCTGAAACGACGGAGCGCGGTTCCAGATTCCAGCGTGCGAAGGACCGGAAGTGAAAATCGTAGCGCGGAATTCATTCTATTGCCTGTTAGGATTCGATCTTGTCAGCACGTTTCTTGATCCCGGTAAGGATCGCAGCTAGGAGCTTCGGATCGAGGAGCGATAGACGATCACCCGGGGGTTTGTGCCAAGTGGTTGTTGCGTCTCGCCGCAATGTGACCTTGCTGCGAGACGCAGCAACCACGATCCACGCCCTCTGGGATAAAGAATTCCACGCACCATTTCAGCGCTCCGTTTCCGCATGAAAAAGGCCGCCGGACTTAACCGGCGGCCTTGGGAGTAAAGGATATCGAAGCGGTAGGAATTACTCGCCGCCTGGGCCACCAGGGCCACCCGGTCCGCCTTGCGGCATCGGGAATGGCATGCCGCCTTCCGGTGCTGCGGGGGCGTCTTGGATCTTGACGAGTTGCAGTTCAAAAACGAGCACGCTGTTAGGTGCGATGTCCGCGCTGCGGCGTTCTTCACCGTAGGCGAGATCAGATGGCAGGGTGAGTTTCCACTTCGCACCGACGGGCATGGTGGTGAGTGCTTCCTTGAAGCCGGGAACGACTTGAAGTGTCATGGGAACTGTCTGACCTTCGGGTGAGGCGTCGAACTGCTTGCCGCTGATGAGCGTGCCCTTGTAGTTCACCATGAACTGCTTGTTGTCTTCAGCACCTTCTTCTTTGGGGGCGACATATTTTTCCTCACCGCCCTTGGCGAGCACTTCATACTGGAGGCCGCTCTTGGTGGTGGTGACGCCTTCGCGCTTGGCGTTTTCCTCGAGGAATTTCTTTCCTGCTGCAAGGTTGGCGGCGGAGATTTCCTTCTCGCGGGCTTGGAGCATGTCGCCGAGAGCTTGCATGGCGGCTTGGAGTTTCTCCTCAGCGAGCTCGGGCTTGTCGCCCTTGACTGCGGCCATGAAGCCTTTGAGGAAAACGTCCTGCTGGATATCATCCGCAGTCACACCGAAGCGGCCGAATTGCTGACCGAAGGTGCTGCCGGTGCGGAAACCGAGGGCATAGGATGAGTCGCCCTTGACGACGGCGGGATCGAGTTTCGGCTTGGCGGGCACTTCGACGGGAGGCGTGGTGGCTTCCTTTTTCGAGGCGTCTGCGTCCGGCGTCTGGGCGGATGTGGAGGCGAGCAGGCCAAGAGCCAGGGCGCCGGGGATGAGTGTACGGATCATATGGTTTGGTGGAAGAGCGCGGAAAATAGGCGGTGATTTTCCGGCTGTCCAGAACGTGTTTTCGCAGAAATCCGTACGGCGATCAAGCTATGGAGCAACCACGGAGATTCGATGTGTTCTAACCGCGAATGGACGCGAATGGACGCGAATTTTCAGAACTGAATGCTTGGGCGTCAGAAAACTTGATTCAATAAGCCTCTTCATTCGCGTTCCTTCGCGTCCATTCGTGGTTGAAAAATCTCTAGCTTGATTGCCTCGCGGAAATCCGGCGCTCAGGGCTCTTCGGCGGGCGGGAATTTCAGTCGCGCACTGACGGCGGGAGGCAGTCCGGCCAGCGCGGCCCAATCACGAGCAGCCGCCGCATCTTCGCTACCCCAGCGATTGAGAAGTTTGGCAAGTGTGTCCTCGCGCAGGCGTTGATTGGAGATTTTCGTGACCAAGGTGAGTGCCTGCTGCGGGCGGGACTCGATCAGTGTGCCGGAAGCCACGGCGCGCAGATCATCCGAGGCGTCATCGCATTTCTGCTGCTCGATCCACGCCGCGAGTGAGTCAGGAGAAACGCTGACCCATGAGCGGACGGCTTCGTTCAAGGCCTTCACCTGCTCCGGGGAATCCGGCAGCGAAAGCGTCCAAGCCACGGCTTTTTCAGGCTCAGTCGCGGCCCAAGTGGAGGCGATCTCAGGAATGGCCTCGCCGCGCATTTCTCCTGAGGGAAATCCTGCCGCCCAATCCGCCGCCAGCTTGGGATCCACATCCGCCCACAGATATAGCAGCGCGGTTGCTAATGTTGTTTGGATTTCCCCATCGAGTGTCATCACCCATTTCGAGGCGGCGACGGGATCTTGGCTTCCCCATACATCGACGAGGGATTCCGCGAGTTCGGCGGATTCGGGATTTTTGAGGCGGGTTTCAACCCACTTCGCAGCATCCTGCGGCGAGCGGGCACACCATTCGGCAGCAAGTGCGGAGAGAGCCTCGGTCTTGCGAATTTCTTCTGAAAACGAATCGACCCATGTGGCGGCGGCCTGCGGATCCTTCGCCGCCCATGCGCCGATCACGGAACGAGTCGCGCCTTCGGACAGCATTCCATTGGGCAACCCGCCGACCCATACTGCGGCGGCGGCGGGATCCAATGCCGCCCATTCGCGGGCGATGGTGCCATAGGCCTCAGCAGCCTGCGGACCTTTGAGGTGAGTGGTAGCCCATGCGGCAGCATCCGCCGGTTGACGGGAAGCCCAACCCGCGCAGGCCGCATCAAGCGCTTTCTGTCTCAACAATCCGACCGGCAGCGTGCCAGCCATTTCAAGAGCGGCCAGAGGATCCTGCGCCGCCCATTCCTCCATCAGGCCCGTGATGTATGCGCTGCGCTCCGTGAAATCCGGAATATCGAGGGATTGCTTCCACGCCTCCAGCGGATCGCGGGCGGCAAGGGCTCGTGCCTTTTCCATAGTGGAATGATGCTGCGGCTGCAATTTCGCGCTTGCCGGTCCGGACGAGGCCGAACGCGTCGCTCTAACGGATGGACTTGGCTGTGAGACAGCCGGTTTATCCAAAATCAACCAGCCCGTGTGGACCAAGCATGCTCCCGCAAAAAATCCCATGCCCAGCAAGGCCAGTGGTTTTGTCATTAACGAATTCATGGAGGCGGAAAAACGATGACGCACCCGGCTGGAGTGCGCTTAAAGAAGTAACTCCGACAACCTGCGGATTCGTCTAACTGGCGACGATGCTGACCTCATCGTTGTCTTCCGTGCCGTCGTTGTCGTCGTCCAGATCGTCATCGTTTCCGACTCCGTCGCCGTCGTCGTCGTCATCGGAACCACGGCCTTTGCCGTCGCCATCGCAGTCGCCATCGGAATCATCGTCAATACCGTCGCCATCGATGTCGTCTTCTTCGGAGTCGTCATCATCGAAACCATCGCCATCGATGTCCTCTTCCATTGAATCATCGTCATCCAGGCCATCGCCGTCGATGTCGTCTTCGTCAGCGTCGTCATCATCCAGTCCGTCGCCGTCGATGTCATCTTCGTCAACGTCGTCATCATCTAGGCCATCGCCATCGATGTCGTCCTCATCCAGATCGTTGTCATCACGGCCATCACCGTCGATGTCGGTTTCACTATCGGAATCGTCATTCCTGCCATCGCCATCAATGTCCTTTTCCTGCCGTGAATCGTCCTTCCTGCCGTCGCCATCAATGTCCAGTTCGGAATCGGCATCATCCTTCCTGCCATCGCCATCTATGTCCTTTTCCGCAGGATCGCTGTTTTTCAAACGATCACCGACGAATTTCCCCTTGAAAGGTCCGCGCTTGCAGATGCCGCCGTCCACATTGCGGTCCTCGCCATTGGAAGTGCCGTCGCCATCCACATCGGTATCCACGGTGTTCGGGGTGCCGTCACCGTCGAGGTCGGACGTGCGACCGCTGGCTTGGCCGAGCGACAAAGTGGCGACGATGGCTGCGGTGAGGGCCATGCTTTTCAAAGGAAGGCTCGGTGTCAGGTTTTTCATGGTTTCAGGGAATTCCGGTTTAGGCAATGGACGGCGATGCGGTATTACTTCTTTAAAAAATCACGAATTTCGGCGTCACTGCAACATCAGGCTGCTGTCGGGTCGAGCAAATTATGGTGACTGTTTGAAAGCCATCTGAGGCGATTGGGTGAAATCAAAAGGCGCAGCCCGTTTCCGAACCGCGCCTTTCATGTAGCACATTCCCCCCAAAGAAATCCTGATGGGACTTGGAACTGCACTGCGCTTCCCCCCGGAAACGCAATGAGCGGGCCTTGTCCATCTGGAGTCTGGAAATGACAGCGATGCGGATCGTTCAAGTGTGTGAACAACTCACAAGCTGTGACAATTAACTCTCATGATTTTTTTGGCTAAACAAGGGCAAATTTCGGGAAATTGAAAAAAATCTCTTCAAGTGGCTTTCATCCTCCCGACTAATTTAAAGTGTAGTGAGGCTACGGGTTGAAGAGTTTTCGTGGTAAAAGCCGCCGTTATGAGGACCGCATCAAAGCGATCCAACTCGTCCAGAAATGGCAGGATCTCAAGCGCGTGTTGAAAGTGCCTTCATTCAAGAGGTTCACCCGATTGCTAACCGAAACCGGTTCACCTGCCCTTCATCGGAGCGGCAATGTCTGCAACAATCTGGCGCATCAGGCATCAAGAATGGGCAAGTAATTTTTACCAATCACGGATCCAGAGGCAGGACGCTGGTTCTCCGCTTGTTTTCCCGTGGAATCAATCGCAGGCGGAAATTTCCTCCAGCCACGCGGAGTCCGGCATGGCATACGGGCGGAAGGTTTCGAGGGTGCCTAGGTGCTCGTTGTGGAAGAGCGCGCGGTGCAGGCCGAGCGTGGTGGCGGCGGGTGAGTCGATGAGGTTGGCGGAGTCGTTGGCGCTCATTTGGAAGAGCACGCGCATCTCGAACTCGGCCATCAGCTTGCGCGGAATCCAGCGGCTGACGTTGTTCCAGGTGTCCGTGGAGGCGATGACGTGCATGCCGCAGGGACCACCTTCGCCTAACAGATCGGAGAATGCCTTGGACGAGCTGATGGCGGCGGGTTCGTCATCCATTGAGAATTTGAAATCATCCTCGGGTCTCAGCGCCTTGAAGCGTTGGAGATCGTGGACGAGCAGGAAAACCTCCGGCGCATCGCGACCAGAGGTGGGCGAGCGGGCGGCGAGTTCCGCGCCTAGTCCGGCCATGAGTTCTGCGGTTTCCGCAGGGCCGCCGACACTGATGCGCTGGCGCAGAATGGCGGCGAGTTGTTGGAAAATCCCATCGGCTGCGGCTTCGGACGCATGGGGATCGAGCACCACGAATTCCACCTGACCCGCAGGATATTGCGCGGCGATGGAAACCATCGTGATCGCGAGCATGGAAAGCGATCGCTCCGCCGATTGACCGACGACTAACAGATGGCTGCCGCTCTGGCGCTGGAAGACCGCCTCGGTAGGGCCTTTGATCGAGTTCGGTGCGCCGAGCCAGGCGCGTGCCGTGCGCGGGCGCGTGGCTGGCTTGCTGCGTAGAGCGGTGGCGAGTTCGGGATTATCTCGCACTTCGGCAGGAGCGTTGCCTTCGAAGATGATCGGCGGCGCGGGCAGTGCCGAGGCTTTCGCGGCGCGGGCGCTCACTTCATCGAGCACTGCATCGCGTTCGTCCTCAGGCAGCCAGACGATTTGAAATGGGCTATTTGCGGCGAGCGCACCGGCCTGATCGTTGTAGATCCCCTCTCCCGGTCGCGTGAGCAAGCGCGGTGCCGGGTTGTCATCGTCCATGATGAGATGGGCATCGGTCTCATTGCACTGGAGCGCGACACGGATGACCATCTGGCCGAGCGTGGCGCGGGCGAGTGTGTAGGCTCCGCCGAGTGTCTGCGAGCCGAGGATGACGTGAATGCCGAAGGCGCGGCCTTGGCGAACGATGCGGTCTAACAACAACGAAGCTTCCTGCGCCACGGCATCGTCCTCGGTGAAGAATTCCTGGAACTCGTCGATGAGCAGCAGCGTGCGCGGCATCGGTCCGCTGCCCGGCGTGCGTTTATAACCTGCCACGTCCTGGGCACCCGCCTTGCGGAAAAGTTCGCCGCGTCGTTTCAACTCGGCGTCCACCCGCTGCAGCACGCTGAGTGCAAACTCGCGGTCACTCTCGATGGCGACAACGCGCGCGTGCGGCAGATGTTTGGCGGCGTAGCACTTGAACTCGACGCCTTTCTTGAAGTCCACCAAGTAAAACTCCACCTGATCCGGCGCGCACCAGCGGGCGAGGTTGGTGATGATGACATGAAACAACGTGGATTTTCCCGAGCCGGTTTTTCCCGCGACTAGCATGTGCTGGCGCGTGCCTTTGCCGATGGCGAGCATCTGAAGTTTCTTCGCACCGGTGCGACCGACCGGCACGCGTAACTCCTCGCTGGTATCGGATTTCCAAAACTCATCCTCTGCCGGAGCGATCTGTGAGAACGGCACCTGCACACGATTGGAATCCACACTCGCCTTGCCGATGCGATGCACGAGCGTGATCGAATCCTGATGCGAAGGCGGCGCATCGAACACCACCACGTCCGCACCCGCTGGCGCATCTGCTAGATGGAACGCGCCATCGCGCGAAACGAGGCGCAGACAACTGCGGCGCAGTTCATCTTCCAGCGCTGCTTCGGGCGCTGGTTGACGAAGATCGTGCTCTATCAGCAAGTGGACACCGCAACGTGCGCCGCTCGATGCGATGGAACGCAGACGTTTCATCGCGGTATCGCTGAAGGCTGCGGGAAACCCGGCGATCACTACGAAACGCTGCTTTTCGGCGATAGTGCCCGCCTGCTCGTTGTATTCGGCAAGGTTCGCGAACTCATCGCGCAGATACATCTGGATGACCTTCTCGATGTGATCGTTGATTTCCGCGAGGCGTTCCTCGATGTGAGTGTTCTGCGTCCAGATGCGATGACTGATAAGTGTCTCCTCGTAATCGGCGAGATGCATCAAGCCCGCGAAGTCCTTGCCGAGGCCCACCGGATCGATGAACAAGAACGATGCCCGCCCCGGCGGAAGTGAAGCCAGCAAGCGCAGTGCGACGGATTGCAGCGCACGCGTGGATGCACCATCGTCCGAACCATCGCTCTCTATCAGCAACGAGCCTTGATCTGGAAACGCGAGCGCGAAGGGCGCGGCAATGCGGCCACCATCCGGCAACGTCAGACGTTGATCCGCAGGCATGCCATCCGCTAGCTTTGCGGCATCCACCTCGATCCTGCCGATGCGCACCGCAGCGGGCGCTTGGGCGGGTGGCTCCCAGGTTTCACAAACCTGAGATGACCACGAAGGGAAGCACTCCAGCGAGGTTTCCGTTAGAGATGACAGATCGCCGAATGCGGATAGCGCTGTGGTTTTCCAAGTGTCTTCCAGAGAAACGAGCGAGGTTTCGGTTTCCGCATCAATCGAGGACTTGGTTACGTTTTGTGAAGACGCGAAAGAACGCAGACGCTCATCGGCTTCGTAACGAGCGCCGCTGATCGTGAGTTCGTGAGCGGCGTTCAGCTTCGCGAGCTTGCGCTGGTGAAGCCGTTCCAGAGTGAGCGGCATGCGGGCGTATCGCTCATCGAGCTTGTGCTGGCCATCGGCCATGCGGGTGCGCCATTCGCCATCGGATTCACGGAAGGTTTCGCTGAGGTTGCGGCCTTCTTCGGCTTGCTCGCTCTTGATCTCCGCGTTCATGGCTTCCAGCCGCGCGGCGGATTGATTCAGGGCGCTTGTTTCCAGAAATCTAGCGGACGCGAGTTTGCAGGCAGCCCGCTGGATGACCGACCACGCTGAAGCCAGCGCAGCTAGCCAGAGCAAACACAACACGCCTTCCGCGATCAGCAGTGATGGCAGCACCATGCGCAGTCCTCCACCACCCGCACGCATGCCGTACCACAAGTGCATCACCAAGACCACGGAGGCCAGCACCCACAGCGGGATAAAACGAAAAATTTTCACCAGCGGCAGACGCGCCGCTTCATCGGCGATGTTTCCCGCCTCATCAAGCCGGCCTAACAAAACCATGCGCGTCTCTTCCGCAGACTCGGGAGCCTCCTCGGCGGGAAATTTTCCACGCCGTCCGTCAAACCATCCGTCGATCCACGGGCGGAAGGTGCGGCAGGCGGAAAGCACCCGCTTGCGCACATCGCGGCGAGTGCCGCGATCCGCCATCAGTTCTTCCTGGAACACACGCAGCTGTTCGCCAGCTTGTTCGAGTTCCTGCTGGCGCGTCTGGCGATTGCGCATGATCGCTCCCTGCACCTTGCCGATCTTGCGGTCCTTGGATTCCTGAATCCCACGCGCGAGCGATGACTTGCTGGAATGATACGCCTGCTGAATGCGAGCGTGTCGCAGCTCCATCGCCGCCTGCACCTGCGCGAGTTTTCCTTTGTAATCCTCGTTGAGTGAGTGGATGCGGATTTCCAACTTCTGTGCATCCTGCTCCGCATGATGCTGGGCCTCTCTGCGCAGGGCGGAAAGCCGCTCCGCCTTGCTCTTCATCAGGCTCTTCTCGGTGGCAGCAGCGGATGAAACGCCTGCCTTGAGACGTTCCAGCCCTTCCCGCACCGAGCGCGGATCAAAATTTTCAGTCGCAGTCTGCATGAATTTTTCCTAACAAATGATCCAGATCTTCGAGAATCTTCAAGGCCGAACTCACTTCATGGCTCAACTCTGATAGATAAACCCGCCCGAACTCGTCCGCCTTCTGATCGCGCCATGAATTGCACGTCTCTTCCCAGCGCGACATGAGCTGGCGAGTGGCCATCGTGAGTAAACCTCTGCTACCGGACGCGCTCACTCCGCACCTCCTTCCGCAGGTACTTCCGGCGCAGCGGGTTTCGCGATCGGGCCTTTCTCCGCATAAGCCTGGAGCGCCTTGATGGACTCGCCGAGCGAGTGAATGCCCTTCGGCAAATGTCGGCCGACGAGGAAGAACATCGGATCGAGTTGGCGCAGCAACGGCGTCACTCGGTTGTCGAAAGTCTGCCGCCATTTCTTGAGCACCAGGATTTTTTCCTCCGCTTCTTCAAGCCGGCGCTTCGCCCTCATCACTGCCATTTTATGAAATGCGTGGCTTTCCTTCGGGCGGGTGATGGTGGCGTTGTAGAGTTCCGCCTCTGCTTGTTCGAGTTGTTTGACGCGCAGCTTCATCTCGCGGGTCCAGTGATTGGTGCGTTCCACGTCCAGCCAAGTGCGGGTGCGCCTCACCTCGCCCTCGGCATCCTCCAGCGCCACGCGCGCCTTTTCGACATATTGGATCAAGTCCGCGCGAAACGATTCTAACGCGTCGATAGAGGAAACTTTGACTTGCTCGGACATGGGCGGGTATCCGGGAAATCAACGCTGATCCAGGTATTGCTGGATGCGATCCGCCTTGCGCAGCAGGTAAGGAGTGTGACGCTCGGACAACTCAAGGAACGATTTTAAAGTCTTCATCAACTGCACGAACTCGCCCGAGAATTTTTCCTGCTCCTGATCTTGCCACGTATCGCCGAGCGCAGTGAAACGCGCCATCAGTGACGATGTCCGCTCTCGCAGATCGCCGTTGAAACGTTTCAGCTCCGCAGCGAAACGGCGGACCTCCTCGGGATCAATGATGGCTTGGGACATGGCGTTGTGCAGCGGAGTCTGCCCGCCGTTCTTACTTCCGACAAGAGACTCGCTTTTGCCCGTCGTGCCAAATTCAAAAACGCGGAATCTGCCCGGCTTGGGCATGGGGGATTTCCACCCCGCTTGCGTTGAACCCGAATTCCGAAGTTGGATGGCAAGTTCGCCATTTTTAACCACTGAAACACTGAGCACCACTGAAGGAACTGATTTTCTTGGGGCGAATGAGCAATGCACTTTTCCGGGCTTCATCTATATCGTCAGTGTCCTCAGGGGTTCTCAGTGTTTCAGTGGTTTTAGGCAGGCATTCACGAATCAACTTCGGATTTCGCGTTGAATTCGCGCCAAGCTGCGATTCAACAAACCTACCGCCATCCGCATTGCGCAATCGCCACTTGAAAATCGGCCCATTCGCCACGATGAACGGCGCGCATGAGTTACGACTTCCACACGACCATCCTGCGCCGCGGTACCGGCTGCATCAAATATGACCGCCGCCCGGAGTTGGATCCGTTCTGGGTTGCGGACATGGATTTCGCATCCGCGCCGTGCATCACCGAGGCGCTCCACCGCCGCGTGGATCATGGTGTTTTCGGCTACGCGCATCCGCACGATGGATTGAACGAAGCCATCCTCACTTATCTGCGCGAGCGCCGTGGTGCGAGTGTGCCACTGGATCACATTGTCCATCTCGGCGGCCTCGTCCCCGCGCTGTCGCTAGCCATCCGCGCCTTCTGCAAACCCGGCGAAGCGGTGCTCACCTGCACGCCCGTCTATCCGCCCTTCATCGGTAGTCACCACGATGCCAAGGCCGCGCTGATCAGCGTGGATCACATCCTCACCGAGGGCGAATGGTGCTTCGATTGGGAGGCATTGGAAAAAGCCGTGACGCCGGAAACGAAGGTGTTTCTTCTCTGCAATCCGCAGAACCCCCTCGGCCGCGTGTTTCCCGCAGCGGACATTGAAAAACTCGCCGAGTTCTGCGAGCACCACGATCTCATCCTCGTGTCCGATGAAATCCATTGCGACCTGATCTTCGACGAAACCGCCACTCCTCACTTCTCCGCGCTCAATCTAACCGCTCGTTTCGCAAACCGCCTCATCACCCTGCTCTCGCCCAGCAAGACATGGAACATCGCGGGTCTCGGTTATGCCTTCGCAGTGATACCGGACGACAGTGTGCGCCGGAAATTCAGCGCTGCACGCGGCCACACGCTCAGCGAAATCAACGCGCTTTCCTACTACGCTGCGGAAGCCGCCTACCGCCACGGCGAACCATGGCGCAAGGAACTCGTTTCCTATCTCAAAAAGAACCGCGATATTCTAGCAGACTTCATCGGCAACCGCTGTCCCGGACTCACCATCAAACCCGGAGACGCCACCTACCTCGCGTGGATCGACGCCAGCGGAATGAACCTCGGAAACCCCGCATCCCACTTCGAGAAAAACGCCGGACTGTTTCTATCAGACGGTGCCTTCTTCGGCTGGCCCGGCCACTTCCGCTTCAACTTTGGCTGTCCGCGCACGCGCATGATGGAAGGCCTGGAGAAGATCGCGGCGGCGCTTTGAGTTCTGTTTCGGATACTTGCTACTGAAAACAGTAACCGCATGATGTTTCACTCTTCGTCCTAGCGGGACGGCTCATACCAGCCCGGCACAGGGTGCCGGGTATCGTGTTTGCAAAGGAACCGCGTCCTGACGGGACGCTTCATGCGGGTTGTAATTGTCGGAGCGCCATCCGCATGAGGTGTCCATTCAGGACACGGAATCGCGGGCGATGTTGATCCCGGCACCTTGTGCCGGGCTGGTATGAGCCGTCCCGTTGGGACGAAGAGGAATGCTATTGCGCTACTCCGTCGGCGCTTTGAAGCCGAAATCCGAGGTTGGAGGGGTGATTCGTTGGGTTATGGACCACGGATTTTACGGATTTCAGAATGCACCAAACTGTTTTGGAAAGTGTTCCCACAACCTCTTAATAATCCGTGTAATCCGTGGCTTAAATTTTGTTTTCGAGTTAAAACAGGAATCCCCGTCACCGGGGGCGTGACGGGGATCGGGTGAACGATGGGTGCCGCGGCTATTCGGCAGCAGGCGGATTTTCGGGGGGCTTGGAGTCGCCCCGGGGGGGCGGAGGCGGGAAATCATCGGCGGTGAGTTTGAGGTCGTCGTTGCGATCGAGTTCCTCGAAACGGTTTTCCTGTTCGTCTTCACTGAGGTTTTTCACCATCGGGCCGTTGCGGAATTCCTCGAAGGTGACGGCGCCGTCACCATCCTTGTCGAGCGTGCGGAGCATTTGGCGCGGGTCCTTGCGCTCGCCATCGGGTCGTTTTTCTCCGCCTTCGCGTTTGAAGGGCGGCTCGGGTTTGTCCTTGGGTGTGATGAGTCCGTCGCCGTCGGTATCGAGACGTTGGAAGAGTTTTTCCTGCTTCTCGGGCGGGAGTTTTTTCACGAACTGCCCGGCTTTGAATTCTTCGAGGCTGATTCCGCCGCTCTTATCCGTGTCCAATTCCCAGAGGCGCTGCATCGGCTTGCCATGGCCGTCTTGGAATTGGCCCATGCGGGCGATCTCTTCGCGACCGAGCTTGCCGTCCTTATCTTTTTCGAGACGGGAAAAAAGGTTGCTGCGTTTTTCCTCCGGGAGTTTCTGGACACGCGGAATGGCATCGAATTCGGCGCGGGAAATGAAGCCGTCGTGATCCTTGTCCACCTTCTTCCAGAACTCGACGAAGGGGCGCTTCGGGCCATCGCGGTCCGGCTGGCGGCGCTCGCCCTTGGACTCGTCCTGGGCATTGGCGAGGGAAAAGGCCGGTGCGAGCAGGAGGACAACAATTCGGGAAACAGGGATTGTTTTCATGGGCAAATGCAGCTTGTTTAGCCCGCGTTCTGCGGAGTGATCGAAAAGAAAACTCCGGAATGCCGGAAAAGTTTCGACCTCCGGACCGGAACGCTTATTTCACCCGACCCACCTCCAGCATGCACATCCGAGACATTCTCGCAGCTCCGACACCCTCGCTTTCCTTTGAGTTTTTCCCGCCGCGCAGCGCGGCGGCATGGGAGGATCTCTATCAGGCCATCCGCGAGCTGGAGGCGCTGCAGCCGTCCTTCGTCTCTGTGACTTACGGCGCGGGCGGGACGACTCGCGAGATGACGCATGATCTGGTGCTGCGGATCAAACAAACGACCTCGATCCCGCCGGTGCCGCACCTGACTTGTGTAGGCCACACGAAGGAGGAGGTGCGCTCGATTCTGGAACGCTACGCCGCCGCCGGTGTGGGAAATATCCTCGCGCTACGCGGCGATCCTCCACGCGACCAACCGGACTATGACTGGAGCCAAGGTGACTTCCGCCACGCATCGGATCTGGTGGCTTTCATCCGTGAGTTCAATGAATCCGGCGCACATCCGGACCCGCGTGGCTTCGGGATCGGCGTGGCCGGTTTCCCGGAGGGCCATCCGACGACTCCTAACAGGGTGGATGAACTGGATTTCCTCAAGGCGAAGGTGGATGCGGGCGCGGACTACATCTGCACGCAGTTGTTTTTCGACAACCATGATTTCCTCGACTTCCGCGATCGTTGCAGGCTGGCGGGCATCGAAGTGCCAATCCTCGCGGGCGTGATGCCGGTGAGTTCGCTGCAAGGCATGAAACGGATGGCGGAACTGGCAGCCGGTGCGCGCTATCCTGCGAAGCTGATCCGTGCGCTGAACCGTGCAACCGGCGGACTGGAAGCGGTGGAACGCGTGGGCATCCACTACGCCGCCGAGCAATGCGCCGGTTTGCTCAACGAGGGCGTGGACGGCATCCATTTCTACACACTCAACAAGAGCCGCGCCACGCGCGAAATCTTCCACAGCCTAGGCATCGGCGCGTGATACCGGTCAGCGCTGGCCGAGCTGATAGATTTCCTCGGCCTGTTTGAGCGTGAGTTCGTAAAGGTGACCTTCGATCGGCACGTTCAGCGGAATGCGGCCGTTGCTCGGATCGAGCGGATACATCGTCTGAAGTTGAGGTGCGCGCTCGAATGCATCTTTCGGCAGGGTGACGCGGAACATGCCCTCGTAGCGGAGCATGCGGGACATGCGCTCGGAAGCCTGGAGTTGCATACGGCGCATCTCGATGCCGATGCCGAGCCTGTCGAAAAGGGTGAGCGAGTCCGCACTCTGGGTACCGTCCTTGATGCGGCCAGCCTCTTGGTTGACGCGTTTGATAGTCCACTCAGATTCGGTCTTGGGCAGGTTCTTTACAACTGCGGCCTCATCCTCTGCTGCGAAGATCGGCGATGAATTCAGTCCGGTGCCCTTTGCCACGGCTTCCTGGACTTCCTGATCGGTAGGCAGGCGCACTTTCATGGCCCCGTCCATCGTGAAGAGATCCTCCGCCTTGAGCTTGAGCGCGGAAATTTCAAGACCGCCCTTGATGGTCTTCAATTGGAACGAACCCTCGCGGAAGTCGATGCGGTGATAGTTTCTGGAATAGTCCACGACCGAGAGCGCCTTGAGGATGTGGAAGCGTTCGCGCAGTGAAATGGTGTCCTTGCCATCAAGTGCGATCTGCCCTTCAAAACCAATGCCGTCGGAGGTATTGGTGGAGCCGAAGACATTGAAGTCTCCTGAGATCGAACCCTCGACGAAGGTGCGCAGCGCGGGTGGAAGGACTTGCTCCAGATCCATATTGCGGACCTTCGCGATTCCTTTTACTTGTGGACGCTCGCCGCCTTCCAGACGCAGGCCGGACATGTCCACGCTGCCATCGCCGAGTTTGAACTCCGCCTTTTCAAACAACACCCCGGCCGGTTCGCACACCACAATGAGGTTGACGATTTCCAGTTTGTTCAGCCAGTTCTGGCTGAAGGTGCCGCCCCTGAAACCCAAGCGCCAGCCGGTCGGCGTGCGCTGCATTTTCAACGCGCTGGATTCTATGCTGCCCTGAGTGCGATCCGAGTAGCCCCAGCGGAAAGTAGCGTCTCCGACTTCTAGGGCGCTGATCTCGATCTTTTTCGGTTTCCGGAAAAGCGCCTGCGAGAGTTTACGCGCGGAATCCACATCGTCGGCACCGGCGCGGAGGTCCATGTCCAGGCGTGAAATGGAAATGATGCCGGGTTTCCAGATGCCTATCAGTCCGTCCACTAGGCTCATCTTGCAGCGGATGTTGCGCGCTTCCAGAGCAGTGTAGAATGTCTCCTCGCCGCCCTGCGAGGCGAGCCGGTTGATTTCAAGCTGGCCTTGAAGACGGTTGAAGCCGCGGATTTCGAGTTCGGACGCGGAAAATCCGTCGCGCAGCTCCTTGCGGAATGTTTCAGAGAACCGCGCGGAATCCGTCCTCTTCACGAGGTAGATCCAGACTCCCACAGCCACGACTAGCAGGAAGATCGTTATGCGGAAAGCGATGCGCAGCAGGTGGAACATCGCACGGCCTTTCATCCCGCTGCCGGACATTGAATAGCGAACTTGGAACCAGAAGCCCTGATTCGCCACCCACTGGCTGAGGCGGTCGTTGAAATTTTGCAGTTGCTCGGTTTCCATGATTCGATTCGGCTATCAGCAGCGCGAGTAAAACTCCGCACTCCGGGAGTGGCGAGGGAAAATTGCCTCGCTCCCCTCCCCTCCATCCCCTACGACCCGCCCCGTGGAAGCGAACGACTACAAAGTCCGCCTCGAAATCTTCGAAGGCCCCCTCGACCTGCTGCTCTACCTCATCAAACGCGACGAGGTGGACATCCATTCCATTTCCATCGAGCGCATCACGCGCCAATACCTCGACTACATCAACACCTTCAAGCTGCTCAACATCGACCTCGCCTCCGAGTTCATCGTCATGGCCGCCAATCTGATGTATCTGAAAAGCCGCACCCTGCTGCCGCGCGTGGACCAACCGCCGGAGGAAGACGCGGAAGATGACGATCCGCGCTGGGAACTCATCCGCCAGCTTATTGAATACAAAAAATTCAAGGACGCCGCCGGTTTCCTTTCACTGCGTGAACTCGAACAAGAAGGACGTTTCGCCCACCAACCGGACACTGCCGACGCCCCGCCGGAAGAAGCCCCCACTCTGGCGGAAATCTCGATCTTCGATCTGATCCGCGCGTTTCAAAACGTGCTGAAACGCTTCGAAGAATCCCACGACTTCGGCGACATCATCGACGACCGCCACACCGTCTCCGACAAGATCGAACTACTGATGGCAAATGTGCGCCCCGGCGAAGCGCGGCGTTTCGAGGAACTCTTCCAAACCGCCACCACCAAGGCGGAAGTGATCGTCACCTTCCTCGCGTTATTAGAACTCATGAAGCTCAACCAATTCGTCGTCCGCCAGAGCGAACTGCTCGGCGACATCGTCATCGAAAGGCGCAGCATCAGCGCGGCGGCCGCACTCGAAACCGAAGAGGCTTGAGCCAATCTCAGCCCACCCGGAAAACGATCCGTGCCTTCGTCAGGTCATACGGAGACATTTCCATCTTCACCTTATCTCCCACCACCAAGCGGATGAAACGCTTGCGCATCTTACCGGAAATGTGAGCCAGTACTTCATGGCCGCTTTCCAGCTTCACCCGGAACATCGTTCCCGCGAGCACCGAGGAAATCTCGCCATCCACTTCCACAGCCTTTTCCTCATCGTCCTTGGTGGAGCGTTTCGGCGGGCCATAACGGTTGCGGTTACTGCTGGGACGGCGTCCCTTATTCTGCGGGCGAGGAGGCATGATGACGTGGGATGATTCTGGCTTGTGGAGCACCAGCCCCACCAGTGCGGGTTAGGTATCTGATACCACCCGCGCCAGCAACCCCAAAAACGCCGGATTCCTGCGGAGCGATCAAGCCAGAGATTTTTTAACCGCGAATGAACGCGAAATGACGCGAATGAAGAAAGGTTTTGAAATGAATTCCAGATCCTGAGAATTGAACTCTTAATATTCGCGTTTATCCACGTCCATTCGCGGTTAAAAAACATGGCTCCCCAGCTTGTTTGCCTTGGGATTCCGGCAGCACCCGCTTTTCCATATCACACACGCTTGCCAAGCCGCCGGGCAGCATTCAACTTTCGTTCCCGTCGCCCGGCTGCACCGGATGCGTCTCAAAAAATCCCTACCAAGTTTCACGCCATGCCCGAGATCACAGAAAAGGAACTTCCATCGAACCTCAAGCCCATGTGGCTCAAAGCCATCACCGCCGTCCAGGCATCGAATCTCGATTACGCCATCACCCTGCTCCAGGGCGTTCTCAAGGAAAGCCCCGGCTTCCTCGAAGGCCGCAAACTCCTGCGCAAGTGCGAAGTCCAGAACGCTGGCGGAGCCAAGAAAAAAGGCGGGCTTTTCGGCATCCAGACCGGCGGCATGAGCGTCATGAAACTCCAGGGTCAGGCGAAAAAAGACCCTTTGGCAACCCTCCCGCTCATCGAGAAGGAACTCGAAAAAGATCCCTTCAACGATCAAGCCAACGACCTGCTTTTCGACTGCTTCCTCAAACTGGAATTTCACGAATCCGCCGCCTTCGCACTCGAAACCGTCCGCCGCGGCAGCCCGGAAAACGCCAAGCTCCTTCACAAGCTCGCCACCTTCTACATCACCCGCGAACAACCCACCCTCGCCTCGGAAGTCTATAACGACATCATCAAGCACCACCCCACCGATGGCGTCGCCATCAAGGGCTCCAAGGATGCCTCCGCCCGCGCCTCCATGCAGAAGCAGAAGTGGGATGAAAACGCCGATATGCGCTCACTGATGAAGGACGCCTCCCAGTTTGAAGAACTCGAAAAAGCCTCCCGCACCGGCCTCACCATGGACCAGCTCCTAGAGCGCCGGGACAACATCATCGAGAAATACAACGCCGACCCGAACCACCTCGCCACCGTCAAGGAACTCGCCGCCATCTACGAGCAACTCGAAGACTGGCACAACGCCCACACCTTCTACGCCTGGGCTCATTCGCTCAGCAATGGCGACGTCGCCCTCGCCACCAAGGCCTCCACGATGAACGACCGCGCCATCGAAGCGGACTTGAAAAATCTCGAAGCCGCTGCCGCACAAGATCCAGACAACATCGAACTCAAGGCCGCCCTCGACGCCCGCCGCGCCGATCGCCTCGCAGAACAAGTCGTCGAAGCCCAGCGCCGCGTGGACCAGAACCCCACCGATCCGCAACTCCGCTTCGAGCTTGGCAGCGCACTTTACAACTCCGGCGATCTCAGCGCCGCCATTCCCCACCTCCAGCAGGCCACGCGCAATCCCCACATCCGCACCAAGGTTCTGCTTCTGTTAGGCCGCACCTTCAAGGCCAAGGGCATGTTCGACCTCTCGATCAAACAACTTTCCGACGCCCTCTCCGATCTCCACGCGATGGACGGCACCAAGAAGGAAGTGCTTTACGAAAAAGGCCTCATCCACGGCGAAATGGGCGACAAAGCCTCCGCACTGGACTGCTTCAAGCAGATCTACGAAGTCGATTACGGCTATCGCGACGTCGCCCAGCGCGTGGAGTCGTCCTACAACGGCTGATCTAGCGCGGCATCATCGTCATCCGAAAGCGGTCGTAACGATCATCCGGGCGGAAAAGCCAGCCCGGCTGGCGATCCACCAGCTCATAGCCGGTCAGCATGAACTCCGGCAGAAACTGGTTGCTGTTCGGATCATAAGCCTGCCTACCCGTGTAGCGGCCACGGATGCGGTACTCGAAGTTATTGTCAAAAGCATAGCTCTGTCCCGGAGGACCACTCTCAGAAAGCCTGTCCGGCGCATGTTTCATATCCTCGCGAAACATCACCAACTTCGCCCGGCTCCACGGCTGGCGTGGCTGGCGCAGATAGCCCCAGAACCGGGTTTTCTCCACGAAATACCTCCTGCCATAATAAAAATCCCCGCTTGCTTCCGAAGCGATCGCCGCATCCCGCACCTCCACACTCGGCCCCCCCAGATTTCCAGATCCCATCGAAGAACCACAACGGGACAACGACAAACACATCGCCACCAATCCAAGCGCCCTGACACAAGTAATCCACATGCCCAAAAGCTAAAGACCTCATCCCTTGCCCTGCAAGCCCGGAAACCCTTCAAATGAAAGTGCCCCACGCACCTTACCTTCACATCATTTACCTGCTTCCCATGCGCTGATGCGCTTGTCATGCTCGCCGCATGGAAAGCCACGAAGTCTTGAGGCAGGCGCTACGCAAAACCACCCCGAAAGCCGTCGCGGCGGAATTGGGTGTGTCACTCTCGCTCGTTTACAAGTGGGCTGAAAAACCCAACGAGAACGTCACTGGCAGCAAGAACCCGCTCGATCGTGTGTTGGAGATCATCGACCTCAGTGGCGACAACGGCATCGTCGAGTGGCTCTGCCGCAGGCAGAACGGCCACTTCGTCCCGGACCCCGATGTGTCCGGTGAAAAAGTGGATCACGTCCTGCCCGCCACCCAGGAAATCATCGGCCAGTTTTCCGACCTACTCGAACAGATCACCGATGCCGCCGACGATCATTCCGTCACCCACCATGAGGCCGATGAGATCCGCCTCTGTTGGGACAAGCTGAAGAGCTACGCCGAAGCATTCGTCCGCGCCTGCGAGGCTGGCGACTTCAAGGTGATGCGCAGGCTGCCGTGATGAATTGCGGGGAGCACATGCGCCCTCGCGTGTTGTTTTCGACGCCCTCGTCGAAAACCTGCGTCTGCGACCACTAGTTTTTCCTGTGGCTGCGACTCACCTGCTTTCGAGACTTCATTATCCTGTCCGCTGGAATGAGACGGGGGCGTCTCATTCGACACGCGAGGGCGCGTGTGCTCCCCTCTCCTGCAACGAGGCTAGAATCGCTTCGAGTTCCTGGATGCGATTGGATTTGCCTCGTAGGTGTAGCGCATGCAGCAACAGTCCGATGGCGAATAGCAGAGCTCCCAGATAGGAAAAACCGGAGATTGCGATAATGAATTCAAAGTTGGGTTTTCCAGAATTCATTAGGTTGAACGAAATGGCCATCGATCCGATCTGGCCAAGCAGCGAGATGCAACTTCCCGCCAGCATCAGCCATGCGCTGAAGTGACGCTCCTTCAAGAGTATGACAGCGGTCGTGATGTAAATTCCTCCGATTATGAAGGTGGTCAAAAACCAGGGCGCTATAGAAAGAATCGAGGAATTCATCTACTGGGTTTCTATCGACGAATGCATGGACTTGCCAGCCTCAACTCACCAACCCTTTCGCCGCGCAAAGGATGGCGATGATGGCGGCGAACAACGACTCGCCCGCGACCAAGCCGGAGGCTAAGGGAATCCGGTAGGCTCCGGCGTGGCCAGCCGAGCGTTTTGCCCACATCCATGCGATGAGGGCACCAATCGCGAAGCCGAGGCTATTGGAAAAATCCACCACGAAGCCGAGTCCGAGTCCCATCGCGGATGGTAGAAAACGACTGAGGCTTGGCTTTTTCGCTTCGATGATTGGCAGCACGATGCCGATCAAGCCGCCGATGAGAACTGCCCACAGCGAGCTGTTAGGAAGTTCGCTCACGCCGCCAGCGAGTAGATCGGCCATGGCTTTCCACGCGTTAGCGGCAGGCATCGGGAAACGCTGGGTCAGACTCTCCACACTGGGCGCGAGAGCGTACCAGGCCGGGACGATGGACAGCGTTCCGAAGAAGACGCCTGCGAATTGTGCGAGGAATTGTCTGCGCGGATTCGCTCCTAACAAGTGGCCGCTCTTGAGATCGGTCAGCAAGTCCGCCGCGCTGCCCGCAGCGGAGGCGGTGGTGCCGGCGGCCATCAGGTTCACCACGGTGTTGTTGCGTGCCAGCATCGCATAGATGAGCTGGGTGACTTTTCCCATCGCACCGACCGGTGTGGTATCCGCTTCACCAGTGGCGCGGCAGGCCACCAGCGAGAGCACGAAGGACATCGCCACCGCGAAGAGACCGAGGATGATGCCGACATCGAAGGCGATCTTCAGCAGGATCACCAAGCCGATGGTGATAGGAGCCAGGCCGATCCACATCCAGGACATGGGCACTTCGAGATGCGCCACTGGCGAGGTGTTACCGGAGCTTTTCATGCGCAGCGCACGGACGAGCGTGCGCCATTGCATCGCGAAGGAAGTCAGACTAGCAAACACCATCAGCGCGGTGCCACCCCACACGCCCCAGCGGCGGGGAATGACTTCCTCCATGCCGGGACTCCACATCGTGGACTTGTAGCCAGCAAGAGAGGCGTAAGTCATATCGTGATGAGTGAGAATGGGCGCGAGCACCACGCACAACAATACGGATCCTAACAACATCGAGAGCGCCATCCGCATGCCGATGATCATGCCAGCGCCGATCATCAGCACGCCGGGTTCAAAGCCGAAACCAGAGATGCGGACACCGTTGGGCATGAGCTTGTGATAAAACGGAAGCAGCTCAGGGATGGGCACGATCTTGTGAATCCACGCCGCGGTTTTCCCAACGATGTTGAGTGAAAATGTTTCTGCCAGTGAGCCGAGGTTTTTGAGAATGCCGACCACGCCGCCCACGGCGATGCCAAGCAGGAGCGAGCGGGCTTTTTGCATCGCTTCCTTACCCTCCGAATAAAGACTGCGCAGAGTTTCCGCCGCCGCGATGCCGCTGGGAAAAGGCAACTGCTCTTGATTGATCATCTGGCGTTTCATCGGGATGGCGAGGAAGACGCCCAGCGCGGCGGTTAGAAAAACCATGCCGGTAAGCACCCACCACGGCTGGTGATAGCCTTGCACCATGTAGAGCGCGGCGAAGGCGCTGCCCACGGTGCCGCCAGTGGACATGCCTGCGGAGCTGGCCGTGCTCTGCATGCAGTTGTTTTCCAACATCGACATCTGGCTGAGTCTGCCGCCGGTGAGGGCGCGCATGGCGTTCCACATGACGTAAGAAATCACGCAGGCCGTGATCGCCACGCCGAATCCCCAACCGAGTTTGAGCGTGGTGTAGAGATTGGAAATCGAAAGCAGCATGCCGAGCACGCCGCCAGTGAGCACCGCGCGCCAGGTGAGCTGCCGCTGGTGATCGCCCTGATAGACTTCACGCAGCCACTGGAGATCGCGCGCTTCGGTTTCAGACAGCGGATTTGTTGCGGTTGCGTTGTCAGCCATGGGCACTGACCATCCACAGCGGATCGCGCTTGGCAAGGCGGGAGGGTTTCAGCGCCTCAATCCTGCGGCCGCTTCCTGCCATCGAGCATGGCGATTTTCTGCCAGATTTTTCGCGAGAGTCCGCTGGTGAGATCTTCAATGCCATCGACTGCGGCAAGCACGCCGGGATCATCAAAACGCTGGACGTAGAGCGCCGCGAGCTTGCCGATGAGCGAAAGCATCTCGCTGCAATAGTCGAGGTAGCGCGCGAGTTGATAGCGCGAAAGACTGCGCTCCGGCGAACTCGCGGTCTGCGGGACGTTTTCCTGCAACACGTATGGGTCTTTCGTGAGCTGGTGCATGTCGATGATGTGCGCGAGTGCGCGCAGTTCATGGATCGCCTTGAGCACGCGGTGGCGCTTGATGCGCACTTCCAGCGTGATTAGGAAAAACAACGCCACGCCCAGGAAAACGATGTCGTTGATGGCGGATTCGATGGCTTGGATCAAGGTGAGCCACGTCCATTGGTCAGGAGTGAGGCGCAGTTTGAAAAGCACGGCGGCGAGCGCACCTAACAAGCCGATGACGATCAGTAAACTGCCCGCACGTACAGGCAGGTGCGGTTTGCAGATACTATCCGTACGGGCGACGACTTGGTTCGCCACTTGGTTGAGCTCGGCGGCTACTTTGGAGAGGCCGGATTTCGGAAAACGATCATCCACACGCTGCTTGAGCCGCCCGACGGTCTGGACGATGAGCGCGGGATCAAGGGTCCGATACATGGTCGCAGGCTAACGGAATTATTGCCGTCGGCAAGACGAAGTGCCGATGGCGGGTATCGGGGGGAGCACCCTCGCCGGAGATATGCGTGTGCGACCCCGGAACTTGGAATCCACTAGGAACGCCGAAGAGCCAAAAATTTCGCCTACCAAGCGCGATCAGCGTTTTTTTCCGGCACGGTGGCCCTCAAGAATTTCGTATTCCTTGTCCGTGATGGGATAGGGTCCGGCGAATTCGATGGCGTCGCGTTGGCCGGAGCGGGTTCTACACGCATAGGCATGCCGGGGTTTCATGTAGTAGAGGATGAAATAGTTCCGGCCACGGCTGTCGGTCTCGGCGAGGAAATCGGGCATGCCGTGCTTGGCGATGAAGAAGCTGAGGTCTGGATAAATGCGCTCCAGCGAGCTGAGCCGGTAGTGGCCGAAAGTGGATGGCTCCTTTTGCACCCACATGATCTGATTGCGCGCCATGGATGCGGCGCTGCCGGGCAGGCCGGATTCCTCGAAGGTGGAGCAGGAAGCAAGTAATCCAAAAACGGCAGTGATCGCCGATGTCCGCGCGCGCTCCTTGAAATGTGTCCGCATGTTTCAGTTTACTCGGGTTTTTGCCCTGCTGTTTCGCACGCGATCCTCGCGGATCAGAGACTCGAGCATGCGGATGTTCGGGCGCTTCGCCTCGGAGTCCACGAAGAAGGCGGTTTCCATCGGCACCAGATACTCGACAGCGGAATTGATGCCCACCAGATTTCCATAAGCATCCACCACCGGGCCGCCGCTGTCACCGGGCTGGAGCGGGATGTCGATCTTGAAGCGGCGGGTGCGGGTGAAATTGCCCTCGGGAGCCAGTGCCGTGCTGAGTTTTCCGGGCGCGGATTTGAAGCCAGTAGCGATGCCGCCATGAATGATACCACTTCCGGCAGGCAGCCAACGGTCTGGCGCGGTCCACCGATAGAAATTCGGAGTCCTCGCGGGGATGTGCAACAGCGCGACATCCGCACTCTCGGAGCGCCAGATCACACGCGCCTTCTGCGGAGCAAGAGCACCTCCCCGACCGTATAGAACAAACACGTTTCTCCCAGCCATCCGCGCGATTACATGATCCGCCGTGAGGAAATACCCATCCGCAGTGATCGGAGTCGCGGAGCCACCATCGGCATCGCCGGGAGCATGCGAGATCGCGAATCCACGGCTTACCCAGCGGCTCAGGTCCGCGCGGTCCGTGACCACCACGGCGCTTACCTTCTGGCTCACCATCCTGCGCACAAGTGGGCCGGGCACTTTCGGATCAGGCTTCGGCACGACCGCGCACGACTGCAACAACCACACTGACAGCGGAACCACTAACAAACGTGCGAGTCTATCCATCCGGCGCGGAGAAAAGCACATGCGAACGCCCTCGTCACATCCGATTTCAAAAATCCTTCAGCAAGCGCTCCACCACCTTGCGGAAGGGAGCCGCCATCGCCAGCGCAGGCACCTCCTCCGTGTCCTGCCAGGCATCCCCTTCCCCCATGCAAAATGATTTCCCCATCTGCGAAGCATCATGCACATGCAGCAGCACCCGGTAGCGAGTGATGCTATAGCGATGCTGCGCCAGCAGCGGCAGGTGGGAAACGCTCACCGCATCCCGAGTCGGCAGCTTCCATAGACCCGTGCGGCGTTTTCCCGCTTCGTGATGGAGCAGCAGTCTTCCCTCCGCATCGCGCAGCCACAGCGCGTGTTCATTCACCTCTGTGATCGCCGTCTTGCGGCCCTTTACCGGCAGGTTTGCCGGATCGCTCGTCTTACAAAAACGCGCCACCGGGCAGCTCAAACAATCCGGCACACCCGGCCTGCACCATACCTGCCCCAACTCCATCAACGCCGCATGATACTCGCGCGGTCGTTTCCCATCCGCGAGCGACTCCGCCCACTCCCAAATCCGTTTCATCCCCTCCGTCCCATCCACTGCCTCAGAAAAATCCATCAACCGCGAAAGCACCCGCGCCACATTCCCATCCACCAACACCGCCGGTAGCCCGAAAGCAAACGCCCGCAACGCCCCTGCCGTGTATCGCCCGATGCCAGGCAGCCTCATCAACGCCCCCGCATCATCCGGAAACACGCTGCCGTGATCCGCGATCACCGCCCGCGCCGTATCCCGCAGCATCCTCACCCGGCGGTAGTAGCCCAGCCCTTCCCACGCTTTCAACAAAGCCGCATCATCCGCCACCGCCAGTGCAGTCACATCAGGAAACACCTGCAAAAACCGCGTGTGATACCCCTTCCCTAGCACCGTCGCGATCTGCGTCTGCTGGAGCATCACCTCCGAAACAAGGACCGCATACGGATCACAAGTCCGCCGCCACGGATAGTCCTTCGCGTTCTTGGAAAACCAGCGCACCAGAGCCTCCCGGAACCCTTTCGGATCTTCCAACGCATGAGTTTCAAAACACGGCTTCAACACGCCGCGAATCCTCAGCCATTTCACGCATCCGCGCCAAGAGAATCATCTTTGGATTGCGGCGAGCATCGCCGTTTTGAGGGCGACGGGCGCGTCCTGCTAGAGCTTGGCATTACGTGCAGGCATGAATGCGGGCGGTCTTGGTGATTGGGAACAAGCCGCGATGCGCATGCGGCCCCACCCTCCAAAGCGGCGATGCTCGCCGCAGTCCAAAGTAATCTCCGTCCCGTTGGGACGAAGAGCAGGCGAATTTGAGTTGTTCCTTGGCTTACTGCCTGCTCATCGTTCCGCTGCCCGAACCTCATTTTCCCCAACTATGCCACACCTCAAAGATCAGATCGGATTCACACAGAATGGCCCGGCCATCGCCTCCCCGGATGAAGAGAATCGCCTCCGCGAGTTCGTCAATCTCAAGCTCGCCGCGCGCGGCTATGCCATCGTCGGCAACGAGGAAGACTACCCGTTTCTCGATCTCGGCCGCTCGTTGATCGCAAACTTTCAGGAAAAAACCCGCCTTCTATCCGACTACCTCTGCCCGGTGGATGCGTCCATTGATGCTTACCTCCAGAGCTACCTCGGACATGAGATTGTGGCGGAGGTTTTCCAGGATCGCAAACACCTCGTGCCGCTCGGCGCACTGGTGACGGAGCGCCACGGCATTGCACGCATGCTTTCGCTTCCGCCGGATGAAGATGAGTTCAAATCCTCGATCCTGAGTTCGTACCGCGTCCATCAGGGTGTCTGCCATAATCCTGCCAGCGACCGCCGCACGACCGAGGGCGTGTTTCACGTCACCGAAGGTGGCCTACCTATCCCAGCGGACAAAAAAGCAGTGCCGAAGGCGACCTTCGCACGCCTCCTGAAACACGCGCTCAAT
>JANMLQ010000098.1:0-31287 GCA_031372635.1 Akkermansiaceae bacterium
AGGCGTCACCGGACTCGTGAATGGCGATGGTTTGTGGAAATGGGACTTCTTCCCCGAGGCGCGCGAGCTGGGAAATTGTTACGAGGATTTCTGGACGCAGTTGATCCAGTGGATGGCTTCGTATTCCGAGTTCCTGCCCGGCCAGGATTTCTCACTGCGCCTGCCCGCCACGCGCGGTGAAGCAGGTGCCACGCTTGCCGCCGCGATTTCCTACCGAGGCTCAATGCCCGCTCCGCAGCCGGTGATCGAAATCACCGCGCCGGACGGATCATCTAACAAAACCTCACCCGCCGCCGTGCCGGACCCCACGGGCCGACTGCTATGGCGAGCCTCGTTCACACCGGACAAACCCGGCACATGGAAACTGCGCGTCGTCGATCCACGTCCGCAGGCACCGCCCGCACCGGAGGCGATGTTCACCGTGCCCGCGCCTCCCACGGAAAACGATGACCTTTCTGCCGATCCCGCGTTTCTAGCAGATCTGGCCACAGCCACCGGCGGAGAAACGATGGCGTCCACAGGCTTTGCGGAATTCCTTACCAAGCACCTCGCTTCAAACCCGCCCGTGAGCCGCGAGTCGGGAGCAGTCTGGAAACCCGCATGGAATTCAGCCGCTATCGCCCTAATCATCGCCCTGCTACTCTCCACCGAATGGTTCATCCGCCGAAGAATCGGCCTAGCCTGACTCCTCACTCTATGCACACCTGCCACCGCCAGCTCCGTCGCATCCGTTTCCTCCTCCGGGGATCGCGGTTCGTGCTGGCGCTCATCGCCGTGACCGCGCTGGCTGCTGCGTTGTGGCTCGGCTTCGGTTTGGCGGATGCCTTCGCGGCTTTTGAACCCGCCGCACGCAAAGGTGTCACTCTGGCGCTGCTGATCATTCTCGGCATTGCGTTTCTAACAGCCATCCTCCGCTCGCAGCGGATCACGCGCCAGCGGGTGGCAGAGATGGCGGATGATGCGATGGGCGATCCACGGCGTCCTGCGGCGGCAGCGCTTTCGATTCCCGATGATCCATCGGCCTCAGCACTGGCGCGGCATTTGTCAGAGCGGGCGCTCGATGATGCGGGCAAAGCTCTATCAGTTCTTCCGGTGAAGAAACTCGTGCCTTGGCGTGCGTTTGCGGTGCTCATCGGTGTGCTGGCATTGCCGCTTGGGATCGCTGGCATACTCCGCCTCGCTGCGCCTGCGGCATTCGATACGGTCGTGAAACGATTGCTGCATCCTGCGTCGGACATTCCGCCATACAGCCCACTGCGTTTCACACTCGATCCCGAAAAACCCTCCACCGTCTATGGTGGCGATGTGCTGGTGGCGGCGGAGATCACAGGCGGTGCTTTGGAACAACCCGTCGTCTGCATGATGCGCCAACCGCGCACTGGTGAAGTTTTAAAACTTCCCGCATTCCGTGAATCCGCCACGCGCTTCTCGCGCAAGTTTGATGCGCTCACTGAGCCGGTTGAAATCGCATTCTCCTGCGGCAAGGCGCGCTCGGCATGGCACGCCATCGAAATCTTGTTAGAGCCAGAGATCCTCGGCGGTGTGGTGCGCGTGCGGCCACCCGACTACACCGGGCTGCCAGCTTCCGAGTTTCCACTGGATACCAACGAGATCGCCGCAGTGGAAGGCGCGGAAATCACTTTGGAACTCACCAGCAACCGCCCGCTCGCAGCCGGCACACTCGCATTCACACCCGCCGCTGTGCCGGGCACGGAAGCGAAAACGGAATCCCACAGCGGCAGCGTGGCCACTCCGCACTCGGTCTCCTTCACATGGACGGCCACGCTGCCCGGAAGACTCGCGGCAACCGTGCGTGATCTGCGCGGCACACCCAATCCCCGTCCGTTAGAATTGGCTTTCCGCTGTGTCCCCGATCAAGCGCCCGCCGTGCATCTCGACTCACCTCCGACGATGATGCTGGCCACGCCGAAGTCACGCATCCCGGTGATCGGCCGCGCCGAGGATGACTTCGCGCTCTCCAAAGTCCACGTCGTGCGAACGCTGTCCGGTTTTCGTGATCGCTCGCATGTGGTAGCTCCCGCACTGCGCGACAAGATGTTCGATTTCAAAGATCAACTGGATCTTGAGGAACTCGGCCTCAATGCAGGCCAGACCATCGAAGTTATGCTCGACGCCTCGGATCACAATCCCTCGCTGCTCGGTCAGGGAAGCTCTGAAATCTCGCGCATCCGCATCATCTCGGAAGACGAATACGCGGAGTACATCCGCGCGAAAACGACCATACGCGAGTTTTCCAATCGTTTCCAAGCCGCACGCGATGCACTCGAGGAAGTGCGCGAGGCTCTGGAGAAACTCAAGGAAGCTGCGGAGAAGGGCGACAAGGAAGCCATCGAAAAAGCTGCGGAAGAAGCACGCAAGGCGCATGAGAAAGCGGCGGAATTGTTAGAGAAGATCGCCGAAGACTTTCCCGCGTTCGAGATGGAGAAGCGACTGAAAGAACTCGCGGAAAAGCAGGTCGATGATTTGCGGGAAAACATCGCGCCCTTGGAAAATCACGATGCCGAAGCACCGAAGGAAGAGCAGATGAAAGCCATCGAGGAAATGCTCGGTCGCCTGCAACGCCGCCAACCCGAAGCGGATCAACTCAATCAGGACGCGGACCTCATGAAGCATGCCGCGCAGTTGATGGAAATGGCCGCGAAGTTCCGCCAGATCTATGAGAGCCAGGTCTCGCTGGCCAAGCGCTTCGGAACCATCGTCGAGGAACTGCGTTTGGGACAAGATCAGAACCGCCGCCTGCTGCCGATGCTCGGTGAAACGCAGGAGAAAAACCGCAAGGCGCTCGATGAGTTCAAAGTCGAGCTGCGCCGCCGCGCGGAAGCTCTTCCCAATGATCCCAATCTCGAAGCGCTGGCGGAATCCGCACTGAAGTTTCTACAGGAGCTTGAGATCGCCGAGCCGGAAACGCTGATGGATGCCGCCGCCAAACACGGCAAAGCGGGCGAAGCACTGGATGCCTTCACCAATGCCGAGCGAGCGCGGGCCTTGTTAGAGCGGCTGCTCTCGGAACCCGAGCCATTCGCAGAAGCCGCGCGCGGTCAGGCACCGCAGTTCAATATCCCGAGGCCCGATGTGAACCGCAACCTGCAACAGATGCTCGAAGCCCTGTTAGGCCAAGCGGGCGGACAGGGTGAAGGAAATCAACCCGGCGGCCAAGGCAAGGGACCGGGTGGCATGGGCATGAACGGCATGCGCGGCGATGGTTTCCCGATGGACCTGCCCGTCGCCGGTCCAGACCGCATGCGCTTCGGCGACGGACCCACCGCCGCTGGCTCCGGCAAGGGCGATGGCAAAGGTGGAACCACCTTGCCGCTGCCAGACACCGCCGAGCACGGCACCATCAAACCCACCGATTCCCGCCAAGGCAAAAGCTCCACCGCCAATCCTGAATCCATTCCCGAACCTTACCGCGAAGCCGTGAAACGCTTTCTAACACCATGAAACCACTACTCATCCTCATCGCCCTGACATTCCCCCTCCTTGCCAAGGAAGGTGCCGTCGAATGCGGAAACCTCATCTACGCCGGAACGCGTACCTCGAAATGTTTCAGCGACGAGTTTCTGACCACCGTGCAACAGAAGACTTCGATCGCCACAGAGCGCCGCTTCAAGGCGGTGAAACTCGCGGACGACGAGTTGTTCAAGATCCCCTTCGTCATCATGACCGGCGAGGCGGATTTCAACCTGCCCACCAAGGAGCGGGATAATTTGAAACGCTATCTCGAGAACGGCGGCTTCCTGCTCGCCTCCGCCTCATGCTCGAATGAAGCCTGGGGCAAGTCGTTCGAGCGCGAAATCAAGGCGATCTTCGGCAAAGACTGCCTCAAGGACATCCCGATGGATCACGAGATATTCCGCACTGTGTTCACCATTCGCGAGCTAAAGATGTCGAAGTCCGATGGCACCGGCGCGATCAAGGGCATCACCTACAAGGGCAAGATCGTCGTCGTTTATACCTCGGAAGGACTCAACGACAGCTCGCACGCCGAGAACTGCTGCTGCTGCGGCGGCAACGAAATCCAGAACGCCATGGAGATCAACGCCAACATCCTCGCCTACGCGCTGCTGCACTAACGTGGCGGCGGTTTGCAACCGCCATGCCCAATCTCATCATCCCACATGAACCCATCCACACACTCTCTCGCAAGAACAAGCATCACCCTGCTTGTTCTCGCATGCCTGTCATGTGGATCATTCCTCCGCGCACAGGAAACTCCAGCGGATGAGGTATTTGATTACTTCAAGAGCGGCACGATGGACCTGCGCACACTCGCCGAAGTGCTGCCCATGCTCGCGGATGCCGAGCGCCGCCCCGTAATCCGCACCGCCATCCTCGATGCGAAGAAGCCGCCTCTCGGCGAATTGACCGCTCTGCTCGACCATCCCACGCTTGCGGTGCGGCTCGGAGCGCTGGAACTGCTGGAGGAAATCGCAGGCGGTGATTTTGCCTACAATCCATGGATTCCAGCGGAGTCGCCTGAAAACCTCGGCCCACTCGCACGCTGGAAAGCATGGGCTGGCGAGGAAAAACAACAGGGCGCGAAGGGCACGATTTTTTCCGATGACCAGCGCCGCGGCTATCTCAGCGATCTGTTAGGCGGTGATGCCGACAAGGCGGCGCGTGCCCGCCGGATGTTGGAGGCGGAGGGTATGGCCGCCATCGGATTTCTGGAAACATTTCTAGCAGAATCCGCCACGCTGCCAGCCGGCGGACGGGCGCACATCCGCGAGGCGCAGTATCAAATCGCACTCACCCGCCAGCTTGGCGATCAGGCGGCGCTCGTCGCACGGCAGCTCGCATTCGGCAGCCGTGATCAACTGCTCTCCGCACTCTCCACCGTGCGCGGTGCGGGCATGTTCGCCATTCCCATCCTCACGGATTTCATCAGCCATCCGGATTCTTTGGTCCGTGAAACAGCGATCGAATCCCTGCTGGTCAGCGCCGGGGAAAGCGCCGTGCCGATCATCGCTCCGCTGTTAGTTGCGGAGACTGACGTCAACGTCATCCATGGTGCCTTGCGCCGACTCAAAGGCATCCGCACTCAGGAAACGGAAAAGCTAGTCGCCAAATTCCTCACGCACGCCGATGAAGATCTGCTGGTTTCCGCCATCCAGACCAGCCTCACACTCAGCGGCGACAACGACCGCTATTCCTACGGCAACGAGAAGAAAAAGAAACCACCCGAAGCAGACAACGCCATCATCGCCTGCCTCAAGGACGCGCGCTGGCGGGTGCGCGCCAATGCACTGGAATACGTCGCGAAGCGCAAACTCGCCGCCGCCAAGGACGCATCACTCGCATTGCTCGACGACAACGATGACTTCGTGCGCTTCGCAGCCATCCAGGCCGTGGCGGCGCTCGAAGTGAAGGAGGCGTTGCCGAAACTCAAAGCCATGCTCATGGCGGATGAGGAAATTGTCGGACCCGTCATCGAAGGTTATGCCGCGATGAAGACACGCCCGGATGACGAGATGCTCAAGAAGCTCGATGCCTATCCGCCGGACGCGCGACTTGCCGTGATCCGCGCGGCGCAGTCGCAGGAGACAATGGCCGATCTCCTCTTGCGCTACTCCAGCGATGCCGACATGGATGTTTCCTGCGCTGCCTTGCGCGCCATCGCCACCTCCAGTGAAAAGCTGAAGGACAAACGCTACTCAAGCGTGATCGTGGCTGCCCTGCGTCTCAATCAACCTGAGAAAACCGCAGCCATTCTCGAACGTCTGGAGCTTCCCAAAAAAGAGTCCGGCGGCAGGATCGACGCGCGGTTGCTCGCGATGATTCAGGACACGCCGCGAAACGATGAACCCACCGCGCTTGATCCGCTTTACTCAGCCTTTGGCGAAAGCGCAGGCTCCACAAACATCGCTCCTGACATTCCAAAGATCGACGATGCGCAGGCGGAAATCATCAAGGAACTGAACAGGCAATGCACTCCGCAAAGCCCTGCCGCACTCCGCTTCAATGCCGCGCTCAATCTTGCGCAGATCAGCGATCCGCTGGGCGTCACCACACTCATTGCCGATCTTCCGAAACTAACCACCGCGCAGAAAACCAACGTCTGCGATGCGCTGGACTCGGTTGCCAGCAAGGAAGTGTTTTCTCTCCTTCGGTTACTATTGGCAGATCCGGTGGCCGAGGTGCGCTCATCCGCCGTCGGCTGCGCGCTTTCCAATGAGAAGGCGAAAGCGATGATCCAGATGGTGCTCGATGAGTTGCTGCGCGAAGGAACCCTGCTGCAAGCGGATGAAATGTACGGCTATCGTTTCGACTCAACCGCGAAGGAGAATCCGGGCTTGTTCCGTTCATGGTGCCTGAAGTTACTACAGGACAAGAACTCACCGGCACCGCGCATCGTGATCGCATGCATCGCCGCAAGACATTGCGCCAACCCGGCCATCATCGAGGCGCTGCTTGCACACACAACTTCAAAGGTGCCGGTCGTGCGCCGCGCCGCATGGCACTCGCTACTCACCGCGCGTCCGGCGGATCTCGCCACCCATGCCAAAGCCATCGCGAATGATGATGAGGCTTTCGTCCGCGAGGTGCTGCCGGATCGCATCACAAAACCTCACTACACTTGGCAGCATCGGTTTTCCGACTCGAAGCAAACGCGCGACAACCACTACGATTACCAATCGAAAAAAACGCGCATCGACGATGCCACGCGCGCTGTGCTTGCACGACTCGCCGAGGCTGATCCAGCGCCGCTCGTGCGCTTCGAGGCGGGTTTCGCGCTGCTGCAACAAGGCTCGCCCGTCGATCTTGATGCCTTCGTGCGCCTCTTGCCGAAGCTCTCGAAGGAAACCAATGCAACACAACGCATCGGCTCGTGGCTCCAGGAAAATGCCAACCGTGCCACACCCGCGCTGCGTCCGCTGTTAGGTGTGATCGACTCATCGAAGATACAAGCGGACAAACTGCGCATCCTCCAGACGCGCATCAGCCCAACTCAGGAAAAAGGCCTGCTCACCTTCGCCTCGCTCGCCGCACTGGACACCAAGGATGACAAAGACGCGCCGCTGCTCACCGGAGTGGAAACGAACGCGGATGCGGTGAAGCGCAGCTCTCTGGAAGTGGTTTTCTTCCACAAACCCGGCTGCGCGGAGTGCAACAAGACTCGCAAGTATCTCGATGCGTTGAAAGCCGACTTTCCGCTCATCAAGATCGCAGAGCACAACATTCTGGATTCCGAGGGACTCTTGCTCAACCAATCGCTGTGCTCATGGTTTCAGGCTCCGACGACACGCTACTCCGTGGCACCCGCCGTATTCGCGCAGGGCGGATTCGTGATCGGCCCGGAGGTTTCTCCCGCCACGCTCGGCACCTTGATGGCGAAGACGATGAAGGAAGCGCAGGATGACGCGTGGATGAAAGTCACCGAGCCGCGCAAGGCGGAAGCGCAGGCCGCCGTCGAGAAAAACTATCAAACCATCACGCTGCCCATCGTCCTGCTCGGCGGCCTGCTCGATGGCATCAACCCCTGCGCCTTCGCCACCATCATCTTCTTCCTCTCATATCTGCAAATCGCACGCCGCACGCCGCGCGAGATGCTGATGGTCGGAGCTGCCTTCATCAGCGCGGTATTCATCGCTTACCTCGCAGCCGGCTTGCTGCTCTATCAGGTTCTGGAAACACTCATCACCCGCTTCTCCGGTGTGCAGCGGTGGATGAACATCATCTTCGGATTACTCGCCCTTGTGGCCGCATGGTTGTCATTGAGAGACGCCCTGCGCGCGCGGGCCGGGCGCATGGATGAGATGACGCTGCAGCTCCCCGGCATGCTCAAGGACCGCATCCGCGGAGTAATCCGCAGCGGCGCGAAGGCGCGGCGTTTCGTCATCGCCGCCTTCATTTCCGGCATCGTCATCTCGCTGCTGGAACTCGCCTGCACCGGCCAAGTTTACGCCCCCATCATCTATCAGATCCAGAAGGGCCGCCTCGATGCCGTGCTGTGGCTGGTCATCTACAACCTCGCCTTCGTCACGCCGCTGATCGTGATTTTCATCCTCGCCTACAGTGGTCTGCGCAGCGAGACGCTCATCGCCTTCCAGAAAAAACACACCTTCGCAGTGAAACTCGGCCTAGCCCTGCTCTTCCTCGGCCTGGCTTTGGTGATCTTCTTCAGCGGCGGGATGAAGGGGTGATACGAAACCGCAGAATCAAGCGGACTATTCAGTCCAATGCCTACAAGGATTCGATTCAGGAAGGTCCGCTTCTTGATCCCGGCAGGGATTGGAGAAATTAGCCCCGGGTCGAGGAGCGATAGCGACGACACCCGGGGTTGTAATTCCAAAGTATCCGCACCCAAGGCCACCTCATTTTGAGTCGTTGGATTTCAAGCGCTTTAACGGAGAGCTTGGAACGTTTCACAAAACCCGGCCTTGGAACACAGGCGCTTGCAAAATGAGGTAGCCCCGATCCACACCCTGAGGGCGTGCAAGAACGGTCGGTAGTGGAATGCCTTCTTCGCAATCACTTCCAGCGCCTCCTCGACCTCAGCCGGCAGCGCCTGCTTTTTCCAGATGCCCTCCATATCCAGCCGACCACCCGTTTCCCGCGACAACCATGCGATGGCATAGGCGACCACGTTCGCCCGGTATCAGGAGCAACGGGACAGGCATCTGAGACGGGTAATTTTCTGGTTGTCCTCGCCGGCATACTCATAGACTGGCAGGAAGCGCTCTTCGGCATTGAAGGCAAAGTGGCGGGCGTTGTTGTTAGCGAAGTAGTAGGTGCGGTCGCGGTTGCTGACGATGAAGAGCTGCATGAAGCAGAGCAGCGTCTTGGTGTAGCCGTTGCCGGGATCGTTCTTGTATTCGACGATCTGCTCCATCTCCCGGCGCGGCTCGACGCCAAGGGTCTTGAGCTCGATCTGGACGCAGGGCACGCTGTTGATGAGCAGGATGACATTGTAAAGGTGGTGGCCGTTATCCGTGTTGATGCGGAGCTGGTTGATGACTTCAGAGGTGTTTTTGCACCAGTCTTTGAGGTTCACCAGGGTGTAGTTCAGCGGCGTGCCGTCATCGCGGGTGAAGCTGCTGATGGCCCGCAAGGTCTTCGAGGAGGGTGCCGATGAAGCCATATTCGATGGTGTCTTCCCGGACGACGGAGCTGGGGAAGTCCGGAGCTTTGTGGTAGGAAGCCTTGGGAGGAGTCATCGTTAGCGGGAAACGTAGCCTTTAGTGGACGTGCGCATATTTGGAACAAGTCATTAGCGGAGCCGCCTTATTGGGACAAGAAGGGAATGGTGGGCGGACACGAGGCGATTTCGAGATTGCGGGATTTGCTCCAACCGGGCGCTGATTTCTGCTGATTTTCCGGGAATTTGTTTCTAGGTGCTGTTCAAAACAGCGGCTGATCCAGCGCTAGGAGCGCTCCGGTTTGCCTTGGCGATCACGCCCGCAGCCCTCACATTGCACCCGCTTGATCGAAGTGCGATTTCATCGCGGCATTCATCTGCCGGAGCTGGACCTGTGGCTTGACCCATGGGATGCGAAACCGCGCGCCTTCGTCTCTCATGCACATGCCGATCACTTCGCGCGCCATGAATCCGGGCTTTGCTCAGATGTCACCGCACTGCTGCTGAGGAAACGTTTCCGTATCGCAGAAAACCGGCTCGATCCCGTCTCGTTCCACGTTCCCATCATGCGCGATGGATTCCGTCTGCGACTGTTGCCCGCAGGGCACATCGCTGGCTCCGCGATGCTGCACGTCACCCGCATCTCGGACAACGCCAGCCTACTCTACACCGGCGATTTTAAGACCCGCCGCAGCCGCACTGCCGAGTCCGTCAATTTTCTAACAGCAGACACACTGATCCTTGAAACCACCTTCGGCCTGCCCGGCTACGAGTTTCCCAGTCAGATGGAAGTCGATGCTGAGGTGCTGCGTTTCATTGATGACTGCTTCAGCGATGGCGCGACGCCGGTGCTGCTCGCCTACTCGCTAGGCAAGGCGCAGGAAGTCCTCGCGCTGCTGGAGGAAAACGGCATCCCCGCACTGCTTCATCCTGCCGCCGTGGAAATGACCCGTGTGTGCCGCGATGCAGGCGTGACAGGATTGCCCGAGCCCGTCGCCTTCGATGGCCATGCGCCGCCGGGTCACGTCGTCATCGCGCCGCCGAATTCCGTTAGAACGAACTTGCTGCGCGGACTGAAGTCCAAACGCACCGCCATGCTCAGCGGCTGGGCGCTACAGCCCGGCGCGGGATTCCGCTACCGCGTGGACGCGATGATACCCTTCTCCGATCACGCCGATCATCCCGGCCTGCTCGAGTGCGTCCAGCGTGTGCGCCCGAAGCGCATCCTCACCGTCCACGGTTACGAGCGGGAATTCGCAGCCGAGTTGCGCGCCCGTGGCATGGACGCGTGGTCCGCTGCGGGTGGCGACCAACTCGAACTCCCGATCCAACGCCCCGCGCAGCAACGCCAACAATCTCCACGCGGACCTTGGCATAAGCGAGTGGCATGCCCGTTGGCAGACTTCAGCGATCTTAGTAAATTGGTCGTGGAAACCGGCAGCCGTAGCGCCAAGACCCGCTTCATTGCCAACTATCTCAGCGGTTTGGAAAACGACGACGACTTGCGCCATGCCGTGCGCTGGTTGTCTAACATGAGAGCATCCCAGCCACCCCAAAAACTCAGCGCCGTCCAACTGCGTCATGCACTCGCCGCCATTCCGGGCGCGAAACAAGAACGCTTCCGCGAGATTCACCACTCCTGCAAGGATATGATCCGCAGCACGCGGCTGATGCTTCAGGAACTTCAGCTCCAACCCGGCTCCCTCGATCTAACCGAAACCGCCGCCTTCATCCGCCTCTTCCGCGAAAGCCCACCATCCATGGAACGCATCGCGCTGCTGTCAGAGCGCCTCGCCACCCTGCATCCGGCGGAGGGCGAAACGCTGGTCAAACTTCTAACCGGCGACCTGCGCCTCGGTCTCGACGTTGCACTGATCCACGCTGCCCTAGCCGCAGCATTCTCAGCGATACCAGCGGACATCGAACGCGCCGCCGCACTGACCGGAGATCCAGTTGAAACCGCCGTGCTCGCACGGCATCACAGTATCCATGAAGCGAGCAAGTCAGAGATGGTGAAACCGGATGCGCCGTCGAAGATCGACGCGCACATCACCACGGAGCTTCCTTTTCCGTGAGCTGTTAGGAGTTCAAACTTCAGCTTGTCTTCATGATCGGCAAGCTGAAGCTTGGACTCCATACTCACTTGCCAGAGAATCAGTGCGCTTACTTTCCATCCACAGTCGCGCCTGATACGAAGAGCATGGCCTCGCTCTTGACCTCGCTTTTTCCAAGATACATTCCCCAGCGGAATCCGGTCGTGCCTTTGGGACGCGCGTAGGAACCCTCGCCCATCTTTTTCCCGTTTAGATAGACCTCGTAGTCGTGGCCGTTGTCCCGCACACGGATGCGGAAGGGTTTCCCAACCATGTTCTTCGCGATCACTATGTCCCTACTGCGGCGGTGGTTGAGGATGACATCACCATTGGAACCCATGTTGATCTGCACCGACCAATCGTTCTCGTTGTTCTTCGCCTGGAAGATGGCGGCTCCATGCGGTTTAACAATGGTGTAGGTGCCGCTCCATTCGTGCCAGTCGCCACGGGTCCATTTCACCTCACTGAAGGCCTCGATGCGTGCCGCGTTCTCGCGTGCGTTGCGCACGTTCTCCTCGCCCTTGAACAGCCGGAACACCTGCGTGCTGCCGTCTTCCTGATACCACCTCGACCATTTTTTGAAATCCCCACGGGAAATCACACTGTTTCCAAGAGTATGGATATGGATCGCCTTGGGAATAGGCCTCCGGGATTCGGGAGTGGTCTCTATCAGCTTGTTGTTCACGTTGATGCTGGAGCCGGTCACACCGTTCTTCGAGTTGCTACCTTTCGGAAGTTTGCCGCTTTTCATCACTTCCTCGAATGTGGGATCACTGCCATTCTGGGTGTAGAGGGCGTCAGCGCCAACCGCACGCATGGCGAAGGCACAAAGGAAGATCGTCAGGTATGCCGTTTTCATAATGAGTGGATTCAACGGCTGCATGACATGGATTCTTTCGTCACAGAGCTGTTCCACCATCCCCCAAGCGGGTGAGTCTCACTTCGCGGCCTTGGGTATTCTGTCGCGCATTGGCCAGTTAGAATCGTCCACTCGAGAGGATTTCATCAGGGTCTCGGCCTTTGCCACCAGTTCGGGCTTGGATGCGGCAAGGTTGTTCGATTCTCCCGCATCGGATTTCAGTTCGTAAAGTTCGATGGCTTTCGACGGGCCATTGCGGACTGCCTTCCAATCGCCCCAGCGGACAGCTTGCAAGGTGGCTCCTTCATGCAGTTCCCAGTAAAAACATTCCCGCTGCGGCGCGACTCCTCCTTTGAGAAACGAAGCGAGCGAGAGGCCATCCGGCTTGAACCCTGTGGGCAGCTTCGCACCTGCTAGATCCGCTGCTGTCGGCAGGAAATCCCAGAACGCCCACGGCTCGTCACTCACCCGCACCGGCACCATGCCCGGCCACCGAGCAATAGCAGCCTGCCGCAGCCCGCCTTCATAAAGAGCGCGCTTGAACCCTCGCAAGCCGTTCGCGGATTGATTGAATCGTTTGTCCAACGCCGATCCGGGCGGAACCGACGAGCCGTTGTCTCCGGAGATCATCACCAGCGTTTTATCGTCGATCTTGAGTTCCTTGAGTATCTCTAACAAACGGCCCACATCCGCATCCAGACGAGTGACCATGGCTGCGTAGTTCTTTTCCTCCTCGCTCCATGGCTTGTCCTTGTAGATGCCCTGATCGTTGATCTGAAAAGTCCCGTGTGGCAGCGTGACCGAGTGGTAGAGGAAAAACGGTTTCTCTTTTTGCGCGCGCACCCATTTAAGCATCTCGTCTGCGATCATGTCCTGCGCGTAGATCGCGCCCTTACCATTGATCTTGGTATTGCCGTCGTTGCCGGGGAGTTCTACGCGCCGATCATCGTCGTAGAGGTAGGTGGGGAAATAACTGTGCGCGTGGCGTTGGCAGTTGTAGCCGTAGAAGTGATCGAAGCCTTTTTTGAGCGGGCTTCCGGACGTATCAAACATCCCCATCCCCCACTTGCCAATGCAGGCCGTCACATAGCCTGCGTTCTTCAACACCTGCGCCACCGTCAGCGTTTTCTCAGGTAGCGGCAACTGACCCTCCGGCTTGATCTCGCGGTTCGCACGCACTGGCGAGTGCCCCATGTGCAAGCCCGTCATCAGCGATGTCCTGCTCGGCGCGCAGACGGTCGTGCCGCAATAAGCCTGGGTGAAACGCGTACCCTCGGCTGCCATGCGATCGAGATTCGGCGTCTGGATGATTTTCTGACCGTAACAACCCAAGTCGCCCTGCGCGAGATCGTCACTCAGGATGAAGATGATGTTAGGCTTGGCCGCAGCAACCGGATCCGGGGCGGCACTTGCCATGCTCATGCTGGCGATCAAGACGACGAACGATGTGGTTTTCATAGTGGGTTTTCTGTGAGGCTTGTCGGATACGGCTTTCAAATGCTTTTGCTTTCCGATGGCATCCGCAAATCCGAGCTATGGAATGAAACACCCATCCCCGCCGCACCCGGCAAAAGCCTCGTTCCCGCTCTAACAAGTGACATCACCATCCCACGCGAGCACCTCTGGTGGCTGCATGAAGGCAACCGTGCCGTCAGCGTCGGCGATTGGAAACTCGTCGCCGCCAGAGACCAGCCATGGGAACTCTACGATCTAAAAACCGACCGCGCCGAGCAGCACAACCGCGCTAAAGAAATGCCCGACAAGGTGAAACAACTCACACAAATCTGGCAGCAGCAAACCAAACAATGCGCCAAACTCGCGGGAGCGAAGGATTGAACGAGATCGCTGGTAATATAGAGAAGGGGTTTGAACCCCCTTAGCACAAGCCATGCAAAATTATTTCCTGAGTCTCCGCTAAGGGCTTTCAAAGCCCTTCTCCGTAGGAGATTCACCCATTTCAAAAATGGCTCCGGCGGTTGGGATCGAACCAACGACCTAGTGATTAACAGTCACCCGCTCTGCCACTGAGCTACGCCGGATTTGCTTCCTTGCGGACGCGGGCGGACGATGGGATTCGCGAGCGCGCCGTGGCAAGGGAAAAATGAGCGTTTGCTTTAAAATAGTGAAGCATTCCAGTCCCTCAACCACCGGCAGCGAGGGTGATGATTTCCACGCTGCTGCCGGGTGCTACTATGGTGAGCGGGTAGTCGCGGGGGAAAACGGCTTGCTGGTCCAGCTCGACGACGACGGGTTTTCCGGCGAGGCCGATGTCGCGTAGGAGTTGATCCAGCGGGACGGGGTGGTCGAGCGGATGGGGCGATCCGTTGAGGGTGATGGTCAGCGCCATTGGAGGAGTTGTTCGGGAAAGGGGCAGTCCTCGCAGTCGGAAACGTCCTCAAGGCAGAAGTCCTGATAGATCTGGAGCAGCGCCTGGTGGTGGAGCACGCGGCGGGTCCAGGGTTGGGCGGATTTTTCCGAGCCGAAGAGGCGCAGTGAGCAGCGTTTCACTTTGTCGTTGGGAGTGGAGCAGCGGAGTTTCTGATAGGAGTTGAGGCTCATGCCGCTTTCTAACAGGGCGAGCGGGGCGAGGTGGTTGGCGACGAGTTCCAGCGCGTGGCTGCGGCCAAAGACGGCGATGCGGCGCGCGGCGGGAGCGGACGTGAGGGTATGGCGGGTGGCCCAGAACGGATGATCGAGGGACTGGAGAAAATCGACGAGTGGCTTTGCTGCGAAGGGCCGCATGAGGGCGAGGCGGCGGTATTGCGGCCATGCCTGGATGAGGGCGGCGAGCGCGCCGACGCGTCGATGCGGGTGGTTGGCGGGGCGATGGCCGTGGGTTTGCCAAGGGATGGAACGGTCCGGCGTAGCCTCGAAGCGGGCGCGGCTTTTCCACCAGGCGTCCCAGAGGCTGCGGAGGTATTCGCGGGTATCGGGCGGCGCTTGTTCGTGGAGGCGCGGCGAGAGGAAACCGGCGGTGCCGAAAAGCACGGCTTCGGCGGAATCTTCTTCGGCCTTGAGCAGGGAAAGCGGAGCGCGTTGGGCGAGCAGTCGCATGGCGAGCGAGTTGCCGCGATAGCCGAGTGTTTCGGCGGTGCATTGGAAGAGCGCGGCATCTCGTCCGTGAGCATCGGCTGTTTTCTGCCAACGCGCGGCCTTGATGGCGGCGCGGCGCATGGCGGCTTCGTGGAGCAGGCTTTCGATGGCACCGGGCGGCAGGTGTTTGAGGGGAAAAACGCAGCGGCCGGGGTGCGCGATGGCGACTTCGCGCAGCGGGCGGTGCAGCGCATCAGAGAGCTGCATTTCGGAAATGAGCACTTGAATCACCTCGCGATGCTCGCATGTGCGGATGAAGCTGCGGCGTGAGTCGGACTGGAAAACGACGTGCAGGATCACATCGCGAAACGCCGGGTTAGTGGCGTGGCCGTGGCTTTCCCACGCGCCTGAATCAGGATCGAGTTCCAAGGGACCACTGCGAAGTTCGCCATCGATCTCCACGGCTGCTTGGATGAAATCCGGGCCCGCACTGCGGTTCCACTCACCGAACTGGACGATGCGCACGGGTTTCCCGCAAACGCTGCGGAAGTCGCGACCGAAGGCTCCGGAAAACCACAGCGCCTGGAGTTCCAACTCCTTTGGCAAAGCATCGGGCGCGCTTTCCGCGAAGGCGAGCGGTGGGTGCCAGACCGACTCTAACAAGTAGCCGTAAGTCATGGTTTTTTCACGGGCGGAGCCGCAGGTGTCTTGGTGGGATCCGCAGTTGGCGGCGGTGGCGGATCGAGGATGTCGAGCCAGCCTTTGAGGGCTTCCGTTTCCGGGATACCGGTGTAGCGCATCTGCGCATCACGCAGGCCGCGGATGGCGAGATCCTTGCGTTTGGCCGCGCGGTCGATGGCGATGAGGTGGAAATCCATGCGCAGCTTGTCCTCGCTGGCGGTGTAGAGAGTCTTGGCAGCGCGGAAACGGTTAGATGCCTCGGCATCGAGCTTGTCGTGGAGGCAGTCCAGTCCCACGGCTTCGGCGAGGATGCCGCTACGAGTGCGATCCGCAGCTTGATCGAGTTGTTTGCGGCGCTCCGCAGCATCGTCCGGCCAGCGCTGGGTGGCCGCACGCAATGCACGGAAATCCTTGTCCGTTTCCAAACGCTTGCCGCCGCCATCGAGATGCCTGAATGGACGATAGAGCGGATCACCGAGCACCACGCCCTGCCATGAAGTGGCGGGCATCGCCTTCCAACACGCCTCCACCCAACAGTCACCCGCTAACAGGTTCTGATGAAGGATACCGAAGTCATGCGTGAGGTGAAGATACGGTTCATGCACGTTGCCGATCGTCACTGCGGCTCCTCTAACAAGCAGCGGCGCGCTCCAGTTTTTGTCCGCGCTGGAGAGCTGCTCCGCGCTGAATGAATGCAAGTGCAGTGCCACCGCGCCCTTGCGGAAACGGAACGCGGGATTGAGGAACGGCCCACTCACGCTCCAGTCATACCAACCGAAATACACGGCAGCCTCACGCAGTGGATAGTTTTTTGGAAACGTGTCGTTGAAGCGATCCACCACTGTCGGGATACCGGTTTTGCGGTTTTCCTTCACCACGGTTTCCAGCCACTCATCGCCTTGCGGAAACTTGTTGGCGATGTCCACATAAGCCATGCCCCACAGCCCGGTCTTCTCGGTTTCCACCGCGTCACGGATCATCCGCTCGCAGGTTTCGTAGCTCGGCGCATCGATGCGTGCGGTGAGGATCAGGAAGGGAAAATCACCGCTCTGGATGGTGCGCTTGGACTGATAGAATTTGTTTTGCAGGAAGCCTTCCATCGGCACGCCATCCACACCGAACATCGCAAGTTCGGAATCCACCGAAGCCTCGTCGTGGCCATTGAAGGGATTCGCGGGTGGCGCGGGTGGTGCTCCGGGTTTCTGCGGAGCAGGTGCTGGCACGGGCGTCTGTGAAATGCGCAGCGGCACACCGCGCACCGTCACCAGTACGCGGATGCGGTTGACTACTGGCAGGGTGATGCCGCCCGCATCCTTGCCGCGCTTCCACCAGCCCCGGCGGTCGAATTCCGCGCGCAACGGAGCCTCGATCGTCTTGCGATAGTCCGCCCGCGAAATGTCCTGCGTGCGTGGCATCGGTAGCGCGATGAGGTTACCTGCGGGGATGCCGCGCTGTTCCTGATAGAACTCCGCGAGCTTGCGGGATTCCGGAATGTCGGAGTTATAGAGGATGGCCACCGATTCCGGCGCGGGCATGGCGTTCAAGAGCCGCGCCAAGGCAGCCATCAGTAAGAAACCCACTGCAAAAACACGCATGGCCGAGAACATGCCCGGCCTCTCCGGCGGATGCAAGACCCGCGAACATCATCCTGAAAACGGGAGTTCATTGGGCAGGTCTGCATTTGGAACCACTGAAACACTGAAACCCACTGAAAGAACTGAATTGGAAGAGAGATTATGGCGCTAACCCACGCTTTCTGAATCTTCTTCAGTGCACTCAGTGGTGCTAAGTGTTTCAGTGGTTCATCGGCAAGTATCATGACCGATTCCCAAATTCAAAAATCAAAGCTCCAGCCGCAATCCGTCCCATGCCACCCGCACTCCCGCTGGCAACTCCTCGCCCAGTCTGAAGTGCTCGTTTTCATGGCCCAGATGAGTGAGCCATGCCTCGCGCGCTTCGCATTCACGGATCGCTTCCAGCGCCTCGCCGAGCGAGAAATGCGTGGGGTGCGGCGTGGGCCGCAGCGAGTCCACCACCAGCACGTCCACGCCACGGATCAAGTGCATTGTATCCGCCGGGATGCGTTTCACATCCGGCATGTAGGCGAGACTGCGCGCGCCCGGATACTCGAAGAGAAACCCGATCGTCTCCACCGCCGCGTGCTCCACCGGCAGCGGTGTGATTTTCAGATCTCCGAAAAACATCGGCCCGTCGATGATGCGGGCGTCCGGTTTCACATAGCCCTTGTAAATGTTCTCATGGGAAAACGCCCAGCCGAACATCATCTTCAAGGTCGCCATGCATTCCTCAGTCGCATGCATCGGCAGCGCCTGGTCCTTTTTCCAACAGAACGCACGCAGTTCATCGAAACCCGCGACATGATCCAAGTGCGCGTGCGTGTAGATCACCGCATCAATTTCCCGGATGTCCTCGCGCAGCGCCTGCGCCCGCAAATCCGGCCCGGAGTCCACCAGCACGACGCTGTCCCCTGCCCTAACCAGCACCGAGGAACGCAGCCGCTTGTTGCGCAGATCGGAAGACGTGCATACATCGCACTTGCAGCCAATCACAGGCACACCCACCGAGGTGCCTGTGCCGAGAAATATCAGGGAGAAATCCGCCACGGAGCGGAGCATACACGGACTCCGGATTTCGGCGAGCCTTCTAAAATTAAATCCCAAAAACAGAAATTGAACCACGCATTACACGGATTAACACGGATTGAAAAGAGGTTGTAGAAACGCTTTCCAAATCTGTTTGGTTCGTCCCGAAATTCGTAAAATCCGTGTAATCCGTGGTCAAAATCCAACGAATCACCTCTGCAACTTTGGAGTTCGTAAATCCCGCCTGTCACTCCACCGCGCTGCTGAACTGATAGCTGCCGGAACCCACTGCGAAGACCGCCGCGTTGCGATCCATGCGCAGGAATTTCACGCCTGCGGCGGCGGATGCGGCTCCCCCGCCCTCTTTGACGGCTTCGGCATTGCGGGCCGGGATGGTGACTTCCGAAGTAGCTCCCACAGGGATGCGCAGGCTGAGATCGAAGTTTCCACCGTCCTTCTTCCACTCGCAGGAAATGGGGCCGCGCACAGTGCGGTGCTCGGTTTTCGCCCACTTCAAATCACCGACCACTTGCGGCGCGATGAGGATCTTGTTGAAACCCACGGCATCATCAGCCGGGCGAATGCCGCCGGGCCATTGGAAGAACCATTGGCTGACGGAGCCGAACATCGGGTGGTTGTTAGAAAACGTATTATCGCTGCCAGCCCAATGTTCCCAGAGCGTGGTGGCGTCGTTTTTCAACATCCACGCCCAGCCAGGCATCTCCGGCTGGCTGACGATTTGGAAGGCGCTGTCCGCTCGTCCGTTTGCCGAGAGCATGTCTAACATGTACTTGGTGCCGTAGATGCCGGTGCTGAGATGGCCTTTGTGTTTGTCCCGGATGTCTTCCAGCAAACGCTCCATCGCAAGCGGTTTGACAGCATCAGGCACCAGCCCGGAATACAGCGCGGAGGACTGGCACATCTGCGAACCCAGCGCGACCACGCCGGTCTTCTCATCGAGGAATTGTTTCTGATAGGCCCGCTTGATGTTTTCGGACAACGCACTGAAACGAGCCGCGTCATCCGTTCGTTTCAGCACCTTCGCCATGTTCGCGAGCATGACGGCGCTCTGGTAATAGAATGACGTCACGGATGCGGGAATCGACTTGGGAACGAGTCCTTCGTGATCGCCGAGTCCCCCGCTCACGATATGCTCCGGGTTTGCAGCCTCCACACTGAGCAACCAACGTCTCGCAGCTTCATACTGCTCTTCCATCAGGCTGCGGTCGCCCTGGTAACGATAGAGTTGCTCGATCAATAGCGGATGCGCCATCGCCCAGCCGACTCCGCAGTAGTCGATGCCCACGAAGGGCGCGGTATCGGTGAAGCGACCGTCGGGACGAGCGCTGTCCGCGAAGTCGCGCACGGTTTTCCGATAGAATCCGTGCATGTCGTAGTTCATGAAAAACGCCTCGCTGCTGGCGACGATGTCACCGCCGTAGCCGAGTCGTTCGCGGTGCGGGCAGTCCGATTGCACGCCGATGATGTTAGAGACGAACGTGTTTCTGCACACGCGCTGGATGCGGTTGAAGAGATCGTTGGAACACTCGAAGGAGCCCGCGTCCGGCACATCACTGTGGAGACGCAGCCCGGTGACGCTCACCGGCGGCGCACTGATTTCCATAAAACGGAAAGCGTGGAAGGTGAAACGCGGCGTGTATTCTTCATCGACGCCGCCTTTGGTGATGTAGGTGTCCTCCTGCCACGCGATGTCTGGTGCGCCGGGGCCGCCAATGCTCATGGTGCCATCGTTGTTACGATTTTTGATCTGACCGGCGACGCTTGTCATCGGATTGAGCGTGCCGTCCGCATGAAGCAGCTCGCCATAGCGCATGACGTAGCGCGTGCCCGCCGGTGCATTGAAACGGAAGCGCACGGTGCCGGTGAAATTTTTCCCAAAGTCGTAGATCGGCGGTCCTTTGGATGACTCGAGGCGTTTCGCAGGAAGCTCTTCGGTGATGCGGATCGGCGGACCTGATAGAGCCTGGAGTTTTCCGACTTGTGGCGTCTCCACTTTCACTGATTGCCATGCCTCGTCATTGAAACCTGGAGCATCCCAGCCTGCGATCTCTTGGCGTGCATCGTAGAGTTCGCCGAGGAAGATGTTGTTGCGAATGATTGGCCCTTCTTTCCAGCGCCATGAATCATCTGTGACGATCGTTTCGCGACTGCCATCGGCATACTGGATGTCCAGCCGCAGGATCGCGCAGGGACGGCCCGAGGTCAGACTCAAGCGGAAATTTTTCCCACCCCAGAAACGCATCGGCAGCAGATTGTACCAGCCGTTTCCAAGCACGATTCCGAGTGAGTTCTCGCCGGGCTTGAGTTGCGCGGTCACATCGTGAGTGGAGTAATAGACGCGTTTTTCCACCGCCGTCCATGTGGGATCCAAACGGTGATCGCCGAGTGGTTTTCCGTTGAGGCTGAGTTCCTGATAACCGGCTGCGGTCGTGTAGATGCGCGCCTGCTTCACCGGGCCGCGGAGCTTGAAGGACTTGCGGAGCAGCGGCGCGGGATGGGGTTTGTAAAAATCCTCGTCTCGTTCCGGAAGCGGGCGACCATCGGAGATCCACTTCGCCTGCCAATCGTTCTGAGAAAGCAGACCCATCTCCCACCACTGCGCTTCGCCGTACGGGCCGGGGTTTCCCTCAGCATCCCACGCACGCACCTGCCACCAGACGCGCTGACCGGATGCGAGCGGCTTACCCGCATAGCGGATGCCGATGGACTCGCCGGAGGAAACCTTGCCGCTGTCCCAAAGGTCCGGCTTGCCAGTGGATAGCAGCGCCACATCACTGGCGGCGAGAATCTGATAGGCCGTCTGCGTTTCACCACGGCGGCTGGATTCCATGGTCCAACCGAGATCGGGCTGAGGGACATCAATGCCCAGCGGATTGGACTGCCAGTCGCAAGTGGAGCCGGTGACACGCAACTCCGCCGCATGGGCCGTGGCGGCGAGAATCAATAACATGGGGATACTTTTCATGGAACGCACGCAGCCTGATACGCCCGACGGCACTGACCTAGTTCAAAAAAAAACTTGGACTGTGGCAGCCTGCTCTGCCCGTTACCCACAAAACCCATATTGCCAGCGGCGCATTCGCGCCGAAGCCAAGGAGTAGCTCACCTCAATCTCCGAATCGCCAACAAATTGCTCAACAAGGCGTGACGCACCAAACGGTCATAAGCTTTTCAATCTCAATTCTTTTTCTCTTCAATCGCGCCGGTGGGCGCAGATCAAACTTTACCAGTCTCTGGAAAACGGGGACATGAGTGTCCCCGCTCCTTAGGCGAACTCAGCGGGCTTCTAGCGGCTGATAGCTGCGCTGGGTGGCACCGGTGTAGATTTGGCGTGGGCGGCAGATGCGGCTGTCGCTGTCTTCCATGACTTCCTTGAAGTTGGCGATCCAGCCGGGCATGCGGCCGATGGCGAAGAGCACGGTGAACATGTCCATCGGGATGCCGCTGGCGCGCATGATGACGCCGCTGTAGAAGTCCACGTTTGGATAGAGTTTGCGGGAAACGAAGTATTCGTCGTGCAGGGCGATTTCTTCGAGTTTCTTGGCGATGTCGAGCAGCGGATCGGAAACGTGGAGCTGGGCGAGCACCTTGTCGCACTGTTGTTTGATGATGACGGCGCGTGGATCAAAGTTTTTATAGACGCGGTGTCCGAAGCCCATGAGGCGACGGTTGGTGGTCTTGTTTTTGACCTGATTGAGGAAGGTGGTGCCGTCGTCGCCGTCGTTGTGGATTTCCTCGCGCATTTCGAGCACGGCTTGGTTCGCTCCGCCGTGGAGTGGACCCCAGAGTGCGCAGACGCCAGCGGAGGCGGAGGCGAAGAGATTGGCACGGCTGGAGGCGACCATGCGCACGGTGGAGGTGGAGCAGTTTTGCTCGTGATCGGCGTGGAGCAGGAAGATGAGGTCGAGCGCCTTGACGATCTCTGGTTTGAGTTCGCAGTCCTCGCCGGGATGTTTGGAGAACATCATGTGGAGGAAGTTCGCGGTGTAACTGTGCGATGTCTTCGGATAGATGGCGGGCAGTCCGTGGGCTTTACGGTAGGAGAAGGCGGCGATGGTGCGGACCTGCGAGATGAGTCGCGCGGCGTGAAAAGGGAAACACTCCTCGCGTTTGGTGATGATATTCGGGTGGTAGGAGGAGGCCGCGTTGATCATCGCGGAGAGGATGGCCATCGGATGCGCGGTGGGCGGGAAACCCTCGAAGTGATGGCGCATGCCTTCGTGCAGCATCTGGTTTTCCGTGAGCATGCCGGAGAACTCGGCGAGTTGCGCTGGGGTGGGAAGCTCGCCGTAGATGAGTAGGTAGGCAGTTTCAACGAAGGTACTTTTTTCCGCGAGATCGGCGATGTCATAGCCGCGGTAACGGAGGATGCCCTTCTCGCCGTCGATGAAGGTGATGGCGCTTTCGCAAGCACCGGTGTTGCCGTAGCCGGGATCGAGGGTGATGCAGCCGGTTTTGTTTCTGAGCGTGGAAATGTCGATCCCTACTTCTCCTTCGGAGCCAACGACGGTGGGCAGCTCCACAGGCTTGCCATCAATGTTCAATTCCACGGTTCGGTTCATGCGGCGCGGAGGTAAGCAGTTTGGATTCCAATAGGCTAGTGCTGTTTGCGGGGAATTTTTCGTGGGTTTTACGCCTCATTCAGCGGCATCCGGGTAGGAGCCGAGCAGCTTGACCATGGAGCAGTGGCGGCCAAGTTCTTCGAGGGCTTCGGACACTTTCGCGTCCTCGCAATGGCCGGATAGATCGACGTGGAAGATGTATTCCCAGTCCTTGCGTTTGGACGGGCGGGATTCGATTTTGGAGAGGTTGATGTGGAATTGATCGAAGGCTTGCAGTGCCTTGACCAGCGAGCCGGGGCGGTCGTGGATGGCGAATAGGATCGAGGTGCGGTCGTTGCCGGTGAGCGGGCAGGTTTTCTCGCCGATGACAAGGAAGCGGGTGGTGTTGGTAGCGCGGTCTTGGATGGATTCCTCAAGCAGCTCGAGGCCATACATTTCCGCAGCGAGCGGTCCGCCAAGAGCTGCGGCTCCTTGGGCGGCCTGATCGCGGGCGATCTGCGCGGCTTTGGTGGTGGAGGAAACTTCGACCAAATCGGCTTCGGGAAAGTTTTTCAAGATCCACGCGCGGCATTGGCCGAAGACCTGCGGGTGGGAGTAGAGCGTCTTGATTTGCTCGCGTGGGATGGCAGACATCAGTCCGTTTTCGATACGAAGCAAAATCTGGGCGCAGATATGCAGCGGCGAATCGACAAACAGATCGAGTGTGTGGGAGACCGCGCCTTCGGTGGAGTTCTCGATGGGGACGACGCCGTAGTCGGCAAGGCGGCGCGCGACTTGATCGAAGACATCGGCGAAGTTCGGCTGCGGCGAGTAGTTCACTGAATGGCCGAATTTCTTGATGGCGGCCTGGTGCGTCCAAGTGCCTTCGGGGCCGAGATAGGCGATCCTGAGATCGTCCTCAAGTGCGAGCGCGGCAGACATGATTTCCCGATAGATGGCGCGGATGGATTTCTCCGGTAGGCGACCTTGGTTCATATCTATCAGACGGCGCAACAATGCTTCCTCGCGCTCGGGAGCATAGATCTGGAGGCCGTCGCGTTTCTTGACGACTCCTACTTCATGGACCAGATCGGCGCGGCGGTTGAGTAGGTCGAGCAGATCATGATCGATGGTGTCGATTTGGTGGCGGATGTCGTCGAGATTCACGAGGCGTATGGTTGTTTTAATATTCGCTGGATGGCTCGTCGGCAGCGTTTTCCACAGCGGCGGCGGGGTTTCCAAAGGCGCTGAGGGCGAGTTGTTGTTCGGGATCGGCAACGGGTTTTGCCTCCTCGGGATCGGGGAGTTTTACTTTGCGGAGTTCCGAGGCGTTAGGCAGATCGTCGATGGTGCGGATGCCGAAGTGTTCGAAAAACAAGTCGGTCGTTTCATATAACAAAGGCCTGCCGGGAAGTTCGGCGCGGCCACCGATGCGGATCAGGTCGCGGTCGAGGAGTTTCTGAATCATGCCATCGCAGGCCGCGCCGCGGACGGCTTCAATGGCGGCCTTGGTGATCGGCTGGCGGTAGGCGATGATGGCGAGCGTTTCCATCGCCGGGCCGCTCATGCGTTCCGGCTTGCGCCCTGGGAAAAGCTGGCGGACAAAATCGCCGAACTCCACGCGGGTATAGAGCTTCCAGCCTTTCGGGCGTTCCAGGATTGTGAACGCACGACCGCCATCTTGATAGATTGTGTTTAACTGGCCGATGGCTTCATGAACCTGTTCGGACGTAGTCGCGGTGAGTGCCACCAGCCATTCCGGCATTGCGGGGATTTCCTTACCCTCCTCCGATTCGCGGATGCGGATGTCCTCGGCTTCCGCGACGCGGGCGCGCACAAGACGTGCGATGTCCTCCGAAGCGAGAGGGTTCTGGGAGGCGAGAAGTAGGGCTTCGACAATGGCGCTTAACTGCATGGCGGGGCCGCACCTTAGACAAGCGATCCGGCATTTCAAGCCTGCTGCCGGAAACGATTGCGGAGCTTATTTAGCACTTCATGAACTTTCGCCTTGATGGTGTGGGATTAACGGGCTAACCCACCGCGCTCTCCGCGCTCGTGCATCTAAATTCCCAAGGGGCGGAGGAATGTTTTCATCAACTGCATTCCCCAGTCCCGCGCCATGGCCGTGAAGAAAACCACCACCAAATCCGCTTCTCCCAAGGGAAAAGCGAAGCCCGCCGTAAAACCCAAGAAACCCGCACCTGTTGCGAAAAAACCGGTGGCTAAGGTGGTGAAAAAATCACCTCCGGCGAAAAAACCCGCACCCTCTAAAAAGTCCGCACCCGCTAAAAAAGCGGCTGCGGCATCCCGATCCACTTCCGCAAAAAAGCCCGCTCCTTCCAAGACGTCACCACCTTTGAAAAAATCATCACCACCCAAGAAGTCCGCTCCCCTGAAGAAAGCCACCGCTCCCGCGAAAAAGCCTGCGGTGAAAGCGAAACCGCAGCCTTCCGCGAAAACCACCAAGCCTGCGGTAAAAGCCGCAAAACCCGCAGCAAAGGCCACCAAACCAGCGCCCAAGGCCGCAAAGCCAGTCGTAACGGTCACGAAACCTGCCGCCAAGGTCAGCACGCCCGCTCCGGTGGAAATCAAAGCCGCCGCGCCAGTCAAGCCTGCGGCTCCCGCAGCCAAGCCCGCCGCACCCGCCAAGGCCGCTCCCGCTGCTAGGCCGAAATCCTCGCTTGTGGATTTCCCGGTGCCGCCCGCTCCCGTGAAGCCGCCATTCGTGCCGCCCAAGGCCGCTCCCGCTCCTTCCGGCGAGCCAGTCGCCGCAGGCAGCAACGGCACCCACAGCCCCTCATTCGTCCAGAAACAACGCCAACGTCTGTTAGACCTCCGCGATGATCTAGTGGACGCCATGTCCGGCATGACCCGCGACACCATCCGCAATGCACCCGAAGGCTCGGAAGCATCCGGCAGCGGACAGCATCAAGGCGACGCCGGCAGCGATGCCTATGACCGCGATTTCGCTCTCTCTGTATTGGCGAAAGAGCAGGACGCTCTTTATGAAATCGAGCAAGCCTTGCGCCGCATCCAGTCCGGCTCCTACGGCATATGTGAGATTTCCTCCCGCAAGATTCCGCAGGCACGTCTTGAGGCGATTCCTTTCGCACGCCTCACCGTCGAGTGCCAGGCACAATGGGAGAAGGAATACGGCAAGCGTCGCTTCCGTCCCTCTAACGAAGTCGGCTTCAGCGGCGGAAATTACATTGAGGATGAAGATTCCGAAACAGTTTCTCTTGACGAGGACGAAGATTGAAGCAACATCCGCGCCCCCTGAGTCCTTCTTATGCCACGCGAGATCATCATCCTAGAATGCACCGAAGCGAAAGCTGAGGGCAAACCGACTTCACGCTACGTCACCACACGTAACAAGAAGAGCCTCCGCACCCCAGGCCGTCTGGAGAAAGTGAAATTCAATCACTTCCTCAAGCGCCGCACCCTTCACCGCGAACTCCGCTAATCCTTCACATGTCCGAGCCAAAAACAGTCCAACGTCGTATCAACTTCCGTAAGGCCAACCGGATGATGCCGCGTCGTCGGCATGACATCCCTGCCGAGCAAGTCGTAGCGACCAACCCGGAGCTTCTCACCAAGTTCACCTCAGAAACCGGCAAGATTCTTCCACGTCGTGTCACCGGAGTTTCCGCCAAGCTGCACCGTAGGATCACCAACGCGATCAAACAATCGCGCGCGATCAACCTGCTGCCCTGAGCGATATTACTTTCCCAACCATTTCCAGAAAACCAGTGTGCGCAAGCCCACTGGTTTTTTGTTAGCCCGGACGATGTTCATGACCCTTCACTCAGCCGCATGAAATCCGATTTTGAGTTGGACGACCCCGCAGGTTTGCGCTTTCCGATAGGGCAGATGCAGGGGCACGCAACAACACCCGAAGCGATGGAGAATCTCGGACGTGCCGCAGCGGCTGAGATGCAACCGGGATCAGTGATCGCCCTCGTCGGCGGACTCGGCGCGGGCAAGACGCATTGGACGAAGGGGCTGGTGGCGGCGCTTGGATCAGACGTAGTGGTGACTAGCCCCACCTTCAATCTCGCGCATGAATACGCGGGCGGACGGCTGCCGGTGTTTCATCTGGATTTCTATCGGTTGGAATCCGCGGATGAACTCGTCGCGCTGGGCTGGGACGAGTATCTGGAAGCGGGCGGTGTCATCGTCGCAGAATGGGCGGACAAGTTTCCCGAGTTGCTGCCGCAGGACACGCGATGGCTGGTGATTTCCCTCAATGCGGATGGCAGCCGCACGGTCACGATGACGGGCGAGCAGAGGTTTTGTCAGAATGAAATGCCGTGATCGGATTTCGTTTCAGCGGTTAGGAGTTCGAGCTGCAGCTTGTCTTCACGATAGGCAAGCTGAAGCTTGGACTCCACACGTGTATTCCCCAAGACCATCACGCTAAGAAGATCCGCTCGATCATCCAGCCGAGTCCGCCCAGCGTGACGATCACCGAGCCGATGGTTTGCGCCGTGCGCTCCCACTTTTTCAACAGTAGTAAAACAAGGAACGCGATGGCAAACACCGTGATCTGCGCAAGCTCCACACCGAGGTTGAATCCCAACAGCGGCCATGCGAGTTGATCGCGCGGAATGTCCCCGAGTTTTTCCGCAAGCACGCTGGCAAAGCCAAGGCCATGGATCAGTCCGAATGCGAAAACGAGAACGAGCCGCAGCTTGCCGACTTCTTTCGTGAGCAGATTTTCCACTCCGATGAAGGCGATGCTGAAGGCGATGAGGATTTCCACAGGGCGCCCCGGCAGATTCACCCAGCCCAGCACCGCAAGCGCGAGCGTGGCCGAGTGGGCGATGGTGAATAGTAGCGATTGCCCTAACAGCGGCTTCCACTTCGGCACCATCAGGAACAGCCCGATGATGAAAAGCATGTGATCCAGCCCGAGCGGCAGCACATGGCGGAAACCACTGCGTATCCAGCTCTCCGTGGCGGCTTGGCGTAGAATCATCGACGTTCCGCATTCCTTCTGGCTGACCAGCGTGATGCTTCCACCCGGTGGCACGCTGACGACTTCACCATCCTCGCTGTCTTCGGTTAGAACGATCAGTTCGGCGTCCTCCTCGCTATTCCAGTGAAACACCAGATCACCGGTGCCGGACTGACGATCCACCACCACGCCGGTGGTGAGCAGCGCCCAATCCGCTGCTTCCATGGGAAGTTCGAATGGCGTCTTGTCGAAGTCCGGAAACTCGAAACGGAACGCCACGTCCTTACCCGCCCATGTCACGCGCATCAGCTTGCGCAACGTGTTTTCCGTTTCCTTGCGGATGCGTGCGAGTTCCTCAGGCGCAGCCTTCATTGTCGCCTCGCGGCTCAATGGCTGGCCGCCCGGCACCTTGCGCGTTTCCGGCAACATGTAGGCGATGTCCATCTCCCCCACCAAACGCCATTGCTCATCGAACTGCTGGAACTCGAACTCGACGGTATCCACCTGATGCGCGCGCAGCGGTGGAGCAGCGAGAAACAACAGGGCGATCAGGAAACGCAGCATTCGCATCACGGGCGGAAGACTCGCCGGGTAGGCCGGATTTACAAGAAAACATCCGGCGGTTGCACTGCCGCAGCGGACCCGCTAGCGTCCCGCCCGTGCCCCGCCCCGTCGATGCCCTGATCGAATTCCTCGAAGCCGAAAAGGCGCGCGGCGTGAGCCACGTTTTCCTCGACCAGGGAGCGCGCAAGGTCATGAGGGAGCTACAGGGCCGCGCCAATTCCGGTGGGAAATCTGATGTTTCGCCGCCAGCTATGGTTTTATTTTCGTCACCCAGCCGAGACATCGAGAAACCCGCAGCGCTTCCGAAAAACGTCACCGTTTCCGGCACTACGAGAACCGAGCGCCTCGCATCGCTGCGCACCCAAGCGGAAAACTGGCCCGCCGCCAAAGCACTCGGCACCTTGCGCGGCACCATGGTTTTCGCCACCGGCAGTCCTGACGCGCGGCTTATGTTAGTCGGCGAGGCTCCGGGCCATCACGAGGAACGCGAGCGCGAGCCATTCGTCGGCCCGGCAGGGCAGAAACTCAACGACATCCTCAAGGCGATGGGCATCGCGCGTGAGGACATTTACATTTCTAACATCGTCAAGTTCCGCCCCGCCACGGAGCGCCAGACGACGAACAACCGCAAGCCCACGCCGGAGGAAATGGAAGTCTGTCTGCCCTTCATCCGCGCTGAAGTGGACATCATTCGCCCCGCCTGCATCGTCGCTCTTGGCGGCACTGCGGCGGAGGGGTTGTTAGGTTTGTCAGGGGCCGTCGGTGCGATGCGCGGCGCGTGGCATGACTTCGCAGGCATCCCGGTGCGCGTCACCTATCACCCGAGCTACCTACTCCAGAGCGGCGCGAACAACTCGATCAAACGCCAGCTATGGGAAGACATGCTGGAAGTCATGACTCGCCTCGAAATGCCCGTCTCCGAAAGACAGCGCGGCTTTTTCCTGACGAAGTAAGTGGCTCATGCGCATCGGCGAACACGTCTCGCCGCTCCATGAGCTACGAGTCATTACCATCCACCACGCGACTGCTCGTTTCTCCATCAGCAAAGCGTGTCCGCAGTAGATCACCTGGCTTGAGCGCTGCGGCGGAGCGGACTGCTTTACCGTCATTGCCGAGCGTGATGGAAAACCCGCGCTGGAAGGCGGACTCCGGGCCGAGCGCGCGCAGCAGGCCACGCAGGCGGACGAGACGTTGATCGCGCCACGCCAACGACTCGCTGCCAGCGCGTTCCAGCCGCAAGTGCAGATTTGTTAGAAAATCCAGACGCCGTTCCAGAACGCGAGCGGGATGATGGGCGCGGTGGCCCGCACGCGCTTCATTCACACGCATCGCCGCGTTTTCGAGAGCACTGCGCAGCGCTTGGGAAAGCCGCGCGCGAGCCGTGTCCAGCCGCATCATCGGCTCGCGCAGCAGTTTCTCGCCATCGCGCTGGAGCACTCCACGTTTGAGAGCATCCAGCTCCATGCGTGCTCGGCCGATCCGCTCGCGCGTTTGGCGATCAAGACGGCGGCGGAGTTGCATGAGCCGGGCTAACAACTCCGCGCCATCGGCCACGGCGAGTTCCGCCGCCGCGCTTGGCGTGGGCGCGCGCAGATCTGCCACGAAGTCGGCGATGGTGAAGTCGATCTCATGGCCTACCGCAGAGATAATCGGGATCGGGCACGCAGCGATGGCGCGCGCGACGACCTCTTCATTGAAATTCCACAAATCCTCGATCGAGCCGCCGCCACGACTCACGATGAGCACATCGCAACGCGGATAACCGTATGTCTCGGGATGCCCCATTTTTTCGATGGCCTGCGCGATTTCCATCTCCGCGCCCCGGCCCTGCACGCGCACTGGAAAAAGCACCGGCTGCACCCACGGTGCGCGTCTTGTTAGAACATTGAGCATGTCCTGCAATGCTGCGCCCGAGCCGGAGGTGATGAGGCCGATGGTTTTCGGAAACGCAGGGATCGGCTGCTTGCGGCTCGCATCGAAGAGGCCTTCTGTGTGAAGTTTCCGCTTTAATGCCTCGAAGCGCGCCTGCAAATCCCCCGCCCCGGCACGCTCGGCTTTCTGCACGATGATCTGGAGTTGGCCCCTCGCCTCATAGACGCTGGCCTCTGCGAAAACGCGCACCTTCGCGCCGTCCTCCAACGCATCGGAGCCTTCGCGTTTCCGTGCGCCGAACATGGCGCAGGAAATCTGCGCGCCTTCGTCCTTCAACGAAAAATACCAATGCCCGCTGCCTTGTTTCCGCAAATTAGAAACCTCGCCCTCCACCCACTGCTCACCGATTTGTCCTTCGAGCAGATTCTTCATCCGCCGCAGAAGCTGCGTGACGGTGAGCGCCTTATCCCCTGCGGCTTGCGGTTTTGAAAAAAGGTCCACGCCGCAAACTGGCAGGCGCATCCGCATTTTCGAGCGAGAAAATCATCTGCTTTGAATGATGAGATAAGGCACCGCGAATCTGGCGAATATTTAGAACACTTGACCCGAACTCCGAAGTCGGATGGCAAGTTCGGGCATTTTTCAACCACTGATACACTGAGCACCATTGAAGGAACTGATTTTGCTTGGGCAAATGTGCTATGGAGAAGAGGGCTTGAAATCCCTTCTCCTCATTTCTTGAAAACAGGAAAGCCGGAGACGGGCCTGAGTTCACTGGGCGGCTCGATGCCGAAGGTGAGATCGGCCCCCACGCGGTAAGGTCCATAGGCGATGGGGATGACGCTCAGGCAGAGGATTTGTTCGTCATCTTCCGTGAGCCGTTGTGCATGGACGATGGCGGCGCAGTTCGGGCTTTTTTTCACCGAGAGGATGTCTCCGGCGCGGAATTCGCGGGCGGCGGAG
>JANMLQ010000154.1:0-20093 GCA_031372635.1 Akkermansiaceae bacterium
GGTGATTTTAAGCGCGCCGAAATACCGCCAGAGATTCACGTTGGAGATCGTACGTCATGAGGGAGAGGACGAGCCGTTTTTCGAGATCACGCGCTGCATGGCAGTCGGCTGGATCATGGGTGAGCGGGATGTGGAGGATGAGTGGGCGAAGTAGCGGGATAATTTTCGGCGCACGGAATTGCTCAGGATTTCCTTACGTTTCGCTTTGACGAACTACGGTGCGCTTCGTAAGACAGCGCAACTGCCACGTTATGAAGTGCCCGCGCTGCGTCCAGAGAATCCACCGAGCGGCGGCATCATGCCCGCATTGCGGATTCTCGATCACGGATGCGGACGCGCGTTTCGGAGCTGAGGAGGTGAGGTTGCGCTGCCTAACAGATAGCGCGGGCATCCTGCGGCGTGGGGATCGCGAGAAGGTGGAGGCGGCGATGGAGCGGATCTCGCGGCGTTTTCCGCAGGTGTTCGTGGCGATTTACACCGGCGCGTTGGGCGAGGTGGCGAACATTCGGCAATTCGGATTCTGGCTTCTGAACCGTTCCGCCTTCGAGGATGTGCCGGTGGAAAAACCGAACGAGGCCGGGATTTTATTCACCATCGATCCGGAATCGAAGGCGGCGGGCGTGGTGTTCGGCTATCTGCTGGATCCGTTTCTTGATGAGTCCGATACCTTCGAGTGCCTTTCCCGCGCCCATGCCTACTGGCTGGAGGAGCGTTATGCGGACGGCATCATCCGCGCGCTGGCGCATCTGGAGAGCGTGCTGTGCAAACGAAGCCGTCAGGCTCGGCGCGATCCGGAGCATTTTCAACGCAAGGTGCTGCCCCCGGCGATGATGGGCGATCTGGTGCGCCGCATCCGTGCGGGTCATCGCAATCCCGCCGCTGTGGAGGAAACCACGGAGGTGGCTCCATGAAACATCCGCTCGCATGGCTCGGCTGCGGCGCGTGTCTAACAGTAGTCGCCATCGCCGCCGTGGAGCCGGGATTACCCACTTGGAATGCAGGCGAACGCTCCGAACTCGAATCCAATGGCTGGGTGGCCGGCGGTCTGCTTCTAACCGATGAACCGGTGCCGGATGAACCTGAACCCGCAGCAGAAGTCGCGCTCGACGTGGCCCAGCCGAGCGCCGAGGAAATCGCGGAGTCCGCCATTCCACCGGATGAGATCCCCGAGAAATTCTGGCCCGCATACTTCGGCGAGCGTCCGAAGAATTTCCTGATAGATCCGCAGGGCTTGTTGAGCCCGGCGAATTACCGGGACAGGCTGGGTTTCCTGAACTATCACGCCAGCGATTCCTCGATAGATCTCTACGTCTATGTCTTCAAGGGCGAGCAGGACATTCCTGGCGAGGTGCGTGAAGAGGAACTCGTCGAGCGCTTCTTCTCCGAAGGCCGCCCGGCGGCAGTGGTGTATTATTTCATCGGAGCACCGCAGCGCTCGGTGCTGTATCTGAGTCCTTCTCTAACGGATGCGGTGCCGAATGCCGAGCAGCGCAGGGCGCTGGAAAGCTCGGTGATGCAGGCATTCGAGAAAGTGGAGCCAACTGCGCAGATCGAGGCTTTCCTCGTGCAGATGTCGATCCGCATTTACTGGATGGAGCGCATGCTCGGTGGCGGGGTGGCAGCGGATGAGGTGGCTCCCGTTTCGATGCGCGCGGTGAAGCCGGTGGAGAAAAAATCCGGAGCCATGGACAAACTGCGGCCCTTGATGGCCGGAGTGGAACGTTTCCTAATGCCCGCCGCAATGCTCGCGGGCGTGCTCATCGCCGCTCTCACAGCGAACTCATTCCTCAGAAAACGCGCCCGCTATCGGTTCCCGGATTTTGAAGTGGAGCCACGTCTCGGCGGCTCCCATGCGGCAGGAGTGGGCGCGGTGATCTCCTTCGCCAGCGCCGCGCTGCCACCGGCCTCGCAACGCGATCAAGTGCCGGATTATCTGCGGCGGGCGTGAGTGAAGGTAGGCGGATCGGCATGTGTCTTCATGCACACGATAGGTTCGGAGTCTGAATTGAACCCGAAATCCGATGTTGATTCGTGGATACCAGCCCGGAAACCACTGAAGCACTGAGAACCACTGAATCCAAAACAGAAATGAACCACAGATTACACAGATTGACACAGATTTTGAAGAGGCTGTGAAAACGATTTTGAAACCTCTTTGATGAATTATTAAATCTGTGAAATCTGCGTAATCTGTGGTCAAAAACCGGCAAGTTGCCATGCAACTCTGGAGTTCGTGTTGGATAAGCCGAATAGCTTCTAACACAACCACAGCACCGCGATCTGTGCGACTAGGATGCGCATCAGCATGGTGAGCGGATAGACGTTCGCGTAGGCGAGTGATGGGTAGTCGGAGTTCGTGAGCTTGGTGGAGAAGGCGAGCGCCGGGGGATCGGTCATGCTGCCGGCGAGCACGCCGGAAAGCGTGAGGTAGTTGAGTTTCATCACTTTCCTGCCGATGAATCCGGCGATCAGTAGCGGCACGACGGTGACGGCTGCTCCCATGGCCATCCATTGCAGGCCGGTGGCGGAGAAGGCGGTTTCCGCGAATTTTCCACCGGCACCGAGGCCGACGCAGGCGAGGAAGAAGATGATGCCCAATTCGCGGAAGGCGGTGTTCGCATTGATGGGCATGTGGATGACCAGCGGCCCCACCCGACCGAGGCGGCCCATCAGGATGGCGATGATGAGCGGCCCTCCTGCGAGCCCGAGTCGCAGTGGCACCGGCATGCCGGGAAGGTTCCATGGGTAGAGTCCGAATAAAATCCCCACGGTGATGCCGATGAAGATGGAGGCGAAACTCGTTTCGTTGAGTTGATGCACCGAGTTCCCGAGTACTCCGGCCGCTTGCTCGATGGCGGCTTCCTCGCCGACGAGGTTGAGCATGTCGCCGAACTGGAGTCGCAGGTCGGGCATGGCTGTTAGAACCATGTCTTGTCGGCTGACGCGGCTGACCGTGACGCCGAAACGCTCGCTGATCCGGGTGCCAGCGATGGTTTTGCCGATGACATCCTTGTGGGTGACGATCACGCGCTTGGAGATGACGTTTCCCGGAGCTTTGCGGAGATCTTCGTCCACTCGCTTGCCGATACCCAGTGTGGCGCGCTCCAGTTGCTCCGGCGATCCCACGGCGAGGATGACATCACCCACCTGAATCAGTGTTTCGGGCCGGGCGATTTGGACTTCTGTTTCATCGCGCCTGCGGATGCGGGAAACGACGACGCCGTCATCGCCGAGTCCCGGAATGTTGCGGATCGCGATGCCTTCTAGGTTCGGGTTTTCTACAATCAACGAGGCACGCTGTGGTTCGTGAATGCCTTGGGAGAGTTGTTGTTTTAACTCGGCGAGTTCCTTCTTCGGATCAATGCGGAAGATGACGCGGATGAGGATGATGACGATGATGATGCCCAGAACGCCGAAGGGATAGGCCACCGCGTAGGCCATGGCCGCGCGGCTGGATGAGTCGGAGTTTCCGGTGCCAGCCATCGCCTGCTGCGCGGCACCGAGTGAGGGAGTGTTGGTAGTGGCTCCGGAGAAAATTCCCGCGAGTTCACCTGCTTTCCAGCCGAGCACATAATGCCCGAAGACAAAGGCCAGTGCCGCGCCGGAGAGGACGATCATGACCGCCAGCGCGTTGAGCTTGATGCCGTCCTTTTTGAGCGAGTTAAAGAACCCCGGGCCGAGTTGGAGGCCGACGGTGAACACGAACAAGGCCAGCCCGAACTCCTTGAGAAAGGCCATCAAGTGCGGGTCCAGCGTGAGTCCCAAATGCCCGAGTAACAGACCGCTGAACAACATCCCCGCCACGCCGAGCTTGATGCCGCGCACCTTGATGCTGCCGATCAGAAGCCCGAGGATCGCGGTGATTGAAATGACCAGTATGGGCTCCGCGTGAGGCGACACCGCCTTGATTCCTTCCAGAAAATCCTTCACGGGCCGATGCTGCGGTCACGCTCGCAGAGCCGCAATCCTTATGATGAGTTTCCCGAAATCTTGCGCCGAATGGTGGTCGTCGCCATTTGAATCTGCGCTGCCACGGGCGCATGGATTGTGCTTTGTGTGTCGGGCTAAGTCACCCAGCATGCCGGGAACTTACGAGTCGTTTCATGCCATCCGCACCCAATCTCCTCGCCAGCCGCAAGGGCCGCCTCGGCGGATTTTTCTGTCTCTACATAGCCGAGGGGCTGCCGCAGGGATTCACGGCGACGGCGGTGGCGCTGGAGTTCAAGCGCATGGGTATGACGGGTGCGGCCATCGGGGTCTTTCTCGCGACCATCATGCTGCCATGGGCATGGAAATGGATTGTCGGGCCGCTGGTGGATAATTTCCATTTGAAACAGTTCGGCAGGCGCAAGCAGTGGATCGTTGCGGCGCATGTGGGCATGGTGGTGACCTTGGTGGCTTCGATCTTGTTGTTTCCCGGCGTCACGCATGGGGCGGATGGTGTTAAGATATATACCGGGCTGGGTTTGTTCACGGGAATGCTGCTGCTGCACAACGTCTTCTCGGCTTGTCAGGATGTGGCGATCGACGCGCTGGCATGCACGGCGCTGCCCGTGGAGGAGCGTGGGGTGGCTAACGGTCTGATGTTTGCCGGAGCGCAGACGGGTGCTGCGCTGGGCGGTGCGGGCGTGCTCTATCTGAAGGCATCGTTTGGTTTCACCTTGGCGTCCTTCATTGTGCCGGTGGCGTTGGTGGCAATCATGGGGATGGTGGTGCTGCTGATCTTCGAGCATCACATCAAGACTCCGGACGATGTGGAACCCGCGCCGCACACGCCCGCGCATGTGGGGAAACGTATCGGCAGCTATCTGCTGCTGCTGCTGCGAGTGTTCTTCACGACGAAGCGCGGGATAATCGGGTTGATCGTTGCGGTGCTGCCCTGCGGCGGCATGGCTCTGAGCCTCACGGTTTCCACAGTGCTCGCACCGACGCTCGGCATGCATGACAAGGAGATCGCGGACTTGTCGCTGGTGTCTTCGGTGGTGTTCACGGTGTGCTGCATGGCGGGCGGTTTTCTATCAGACCGCTTCGGACGGCGGCTGACCTTGTCGGTGTTTGCGCTCGCCACGATCGTGCCGACATTGTGGATGGGTTGGAAACTGCATGAAGCCGGATGGCACACGCCGCCTGTTGCCTCGGCGGACGGAAGCTGGCCGAAGCACGAGGCGCTGATCTCGGCGTGGTGGATCGCCACGATGGTGTTCTCGGTATTCAACGGCCTGATGTATGGCATCCGTACTGCGCTTTTCATGGACATCATCGAGCCGCGGGTGGCGGCCACGCATTTCACCGCGTTCATGGCTTTGCTCAATCTGACGACGGTTTACTCATACGCTTGGCAGGGCATGGCGGTGACTTCCGTGGCCGCGGGTGGATGGGGACTTACTTATCTTCAGATCTTCGCGATCGACGCGGCGCTCGGCTCGCTATTCGTGTTCGTGCTGCCGTTTCTCAAACCGGAGGCAAAGCAGGTGTCCGGGGAAATCAACGCCTGCACTTCTCCAGCAGCCCTGCCAGGAAGCGGGTGATCTGGACGAGGGCTTGCGCATGGATGGAATCGCCGAGCGGGGCGAGATCTTCGCGGCTGCGGGCGAGAAGTTCGAGCGCGGTGTCCACTGCGCTTTCAATGGCTCCCTCGTATTCGGCGATGCCTAACAGGACGGGGAGGTCGAGCGGTTCCTGATCGAGGATGCGCTTGTTAAGCTTCATGCGCTGGGCCTCGGAGGCAGTTTCCAGAAGGTTGAGGATGGGCAGGGTGAGTTTGCCCTTGAGGAGGTCCGTGCGGAGTGTCTTGCCGACGACTTCTTCGGAGCCGACGAGGTCGAGGCAGTCATCGTAGATCTGATAGGCGGTGCCGAGCTTCATGCCGTAGTCGTAAAGACTGGCTTCGGTTTTCTCATCGAGACCGGAGAGTTTGCAGGAGAGTCCGGTGGCGGCGGCGAAGAGCGCACCGGTCTTCATGCCGATGACGCGGAAATACTCGGCCTTGGTGAAGGTGAGATCGAAACGGCGCTGGGTCTGGATGATTTCGCCCTGGCAGACTTCGCGCGCGGCATTGCCGACCTTGCGGCAGATGTCGATGCTATCGAAGTCGGTGGCGAGGGTGAGGGCGTGGGAGAAGAGTGCGTCGCCTAACAGAACGGAGAGCGAGTTTCCCCACTTGGCATTGGCAGTGGGCACCATGCGGCGAGTGGTGGCACCGTCGATGATGTCGTCATGGACGAGCGTGGCCATGTGGATGAGTTCGAGGATGACGCCGATTTTCAGATGGTCATCGGTGACGCCGCCAGCCGCACCGCCGACGAGGATGGCGAGTGCCGGGCGGATGCGCTTGCCGGAGGTATTGCAGATGTAGGCGACGTAAGGCTCGATGGCGGGATCAAAGCCACGGACTTGCTCGCGAATGGAAATTTCCACGCGCTCGAGTTCCGGGCGGACGAGTTCGAAGGGAAACAGATCGCTGCGGGTGGATGGTGTGGTGGTAGCCATGGTGACGGGACATCCAAAGAGAGGCACAATCCGCAGTCTCCCGCAACCCGAACATTCACACCAATCTGCTTGCTAGGGTGGCTGGCGGAGTTCTAGCTGTGCGCCTCTATGAAAAAACGAGTGATTTGGTTGTTGGTTCCCGCAGTGGCTCTGGGCCTTGGTGCATGCGGCAAGAAGGAAGAAGCGGCCAAGGCACCGGCAGCATCTGCGCCGGTCGAGGCTCCAGTGGCAGTCGTTCCTGATGCACCGGCTCCAGTGGTGAAAGCCCCGGCGCTGAGTGTGGAGGAACGCGCGGCGAAGCTGGGTTTTGTGAAACATCTGCAGCAAGACACCGAGGTGGTGATGTCGTTTCACAATGGCACCAAGGCCGCCTCGCGAGTGAAGGCCAGCAAGTTTTGGAAACTTATCGAATCTGAAATGGGCATGGGTGATCTGGGAGAAGAGGCTGCGGATGCTGACAAGCCCGCCGATCCTGCGGAGCCTACGGGACCAGCTGCGTTGTTTGGGAGTGAGTTCACTGTGGCTCTCGGTAAATCCACTGGTGAGCAGACCGCACATCTAGCGACCGCCAACGGGCGCATGGGATATTTCCAGATGCGTTCGCTCGCCAAGGCCTTCGGGGCTGCCGCCAAATCCGGGGATTTCTCCAACATGCAGGAAGCGTTGGCCGAGCTACAGGGTGAGCAGTTGTTCAAGGATCTGTTAGCCGACCCCGAGTCCGGCGTCGCGTTGATCGAGAAGATGAAAATGCCACCGCTGTGCTTCGCATTCAAAGCAGGTGGGGAGAAGACTGAGGGCGCAGCGCAGCAGCTTGCGGCACTCGTGGAAAACCTCGGCATGCTTGGCGAAATGATCGAGCCGGTGGAAGTCGAGAAGGCCGGTCAGAAATTTGCAGGACACAAGATTTCCGGCGCGAAGATTTCGGAGTCCATGACCAAGGATCGTGAGAGCATCGAGGAAACGCTCGATGCCGCCATGGTGGACAAGCTCATCGCCGCAGTTGCGAAGAAGGATCTCGTCGTTCTGAGTGGAACACTAGGCGACTATGCCGTGCTCTTCATCGGCGGCTCGGCGGATGATCTGAACTTCGCCACGGACACCGCTTCCTCGATGGTGGCTTCGGACACGCTGGCTTTCAGCGATGCCTACATTTCCAAGGATCTCGCCGCGGTCATCTACGGTCAGAAGGACGCGGTGGACAAGGTCATCAGTGCCGCAGGCGGTCTTTCCGAAATGGCAGATGGTCTGCGCGATGGTCTGACGGGTTCAGAAGGGCTTGGCGACACACGCGATCTCGAAGCACTGCTGCGCATGGTGTCCGAACGTGAAGGCGCGCTGCGCAAACTCGCAGGCAACGATACTTGCGGCATGGTTGCGTTTTTCGAAGACGGTCTAAAAATCGAATCCACCGGTGGCATGGACAGCGGTGCGGTGGATTGGAAGACGCCCTGCAAGCTGGCTCCACTCGGCGCATCCGAAGACGTTGTGATGTTTGCTAACATGAGTTCGAATGCAGCCTACGACGAAAAGATGGGTGCCTATCTTGAAGCACTGATGGAAACTTCTTATGCGATTGCGATGAAGGTTGCTGAATCCCCGATCCAGGATGCGGATATGGCTCAGTTCAAGGACATGGCGAAAATGTTCGATACCAAGTTCCGCCCGGACGTGGTGGCGATGTGGGATGCGTTCAATGGGGACTTCGGCTCCAGTCTCGGCAATGAGATGGCCTTGGTGGTTGATCTGAACGGCACTGTTCCTGCGATCCCCGGCATCCCGCAATCGGTGGTGGATGAAGGGAAGTTTCCGCGCGTTTCGATGGTGGCTCCGGTGACGGATCGCGCGAAACTCGCTGGTTCATGGGACAAGATGAACGTCAGCATCACCAGCATCCTCAAGGGTGTGAGTGAGCTAACAAATCAGGAAATCCCGATGCAGAAGCCGATCAGCTCCGACAAGGACGATTTCACCACATGGTTTTTCTCGATGCCGTTTTTCAACGATGACTTCATGCCTTCGGTGACGGTGGGAGACAAGTGGTTCGCTGCTTCCAGCTCGAAGACCCAAGCGCTTGATCTCATCAACAAAGCGGCCAAGGGCGGTGAAACGCGTGATGGCCTCTACTTCATGATGAACTTCAAGGCGCTCCAGAAGTTCTCCGTCGCGACGCTCAAGGTCGTGGAGAAAAACGCCAAGGCCATCATGGACGGTGAGGAACTCACACCGGAGCAACTCGAAACCGCCAGCAAGGCGATTGAGGCGATGGATGAACTGGATAAGCTCACCGTGCATTCGCGCCGCGAAGCCGGAACGCTGCGCACCAGCATCCACTTCAAGACACGCTGAGTTTTTTATCCACAGAGGAGCGGTGTGCTGCACCGCTCCTCTTTTTTGTTAGCAGCCATGACTCTCGATCCGATCGGTATTGTTCGCTCCTGTTTCGGCGGGAAATTCGGAGTTCCGCGTCAGCCGGGATTGTGCCCGAGCGCTTGGGGTGAGTTGGTGTTTCACGAAGGATACCGGAGTCAGGATGCCATTCGTGGGATCGAGGGTTTTTCGCACATATGGATTATCTTCGGCTTTCATGAAACGGCAGGGCAGGGGTGGAAGCCCACGGTGCGCCCGCCGCGCTTGGGCGGGAACCGCCGTATCGGTGTCTTCGCCAGCCGCTCGACTTTCCGCCCTAACGGACTCGGGCTTTCGTTGGTGAAGCTGGAGGGCATCGACACCACGGCGAAGGATGGTCCAGTATTGTTGTTAGGCGGACTGGATCTGCTGGATGGCACGCCGGTCTATGACATCAAACCGTATCTTCCATACGCGGAAGCGGTGCCGGATGCCACCGCCGGTTATGCGGATGGTGAGATCCCAAGATTGCGCGTGGAGATCGGTGCGAATGCGGCGGAGGATTTTGAGAAACTTCCCGTGCGGGCGCAGTCGTTGATACGCGAGGCGCTATCGCTGGATCCGCGTCCTGCGGTAAGTAGTGGAGACTCCGCGCGGGTCTTCGGGGCTTTGCTTTGCGGGTGTGATGTGCGTTTCACCGTGCGGGATGAGGTTTGCACGGTTCTGGAAATCCGCGTGTGAGAGAGGGTGGGGGAATTGTTCCAATATTGTCACTTTCGATGATTGGTCGGAGGTGAGTGACGTCCAGTAAAGCTGAGATTGCTTTCTGGTTGTGCTGACGGGCTATGCCAGAGCGGGCGTCGTCCGTGATGAATCGGGGAAATTCTCCGGAGTCATCAGGGCGCCGCCCGTCATTGCCTGGCTGCCGGATAGAAGACCTTCCAGAGCACCAGTCCGTGAGCCGGCGCGTTCATGCCAGCCACACGGCGGTCCTTGCGGGCTAGCATTTCTCTAACCGAATCCGGCGGGAAACGGCCTGCGCCGATCTGCACCAGCGAGCCGACGATGCCACGGCACATTTTGTAGAGGAAACCCTCGCCCTCAATGATGAAGGTCAGTTCCGGGCCGCAGCGCCGTATTTCGCAGCGGGTCAGAGTGCGCACCGCATCCTTGAGTTCCACGCCGCGGTTGGAGGTGAACGAGCGAAAATCATACCTGCCGACAAACCGCGCCGCAGCATGGCGCATCGCCGTCAGATCGAGTGTGCCAGGCACATGCCATGCCCGCGCGCGGAGCAGGGGATTCATCGCGGGCTGGTTCCAGACTTGATAGCGGTATTGTTTCCCGAGCGCATCGAAACGTGCGTGGAAATCCGGGCGAGCCTGCACTGCGGAAAGCACTCGGATGTCGTCCGGCAGGCAGGCATTGATGGCCAGTGCGAGGTGTTTTACGGGCATCTTGAACGCTGCGGTGGGTAACTCAAAATGCGCCACCAATCCCAAAGCATGCACGCCCGCATCCGTCCGGCTGGAGCTCTCCAACTGCGGCCTCAGCGCGAATATTTTTTCGAGCGCCTGTTCCACACGATCTTGAACGCCAAGGCCGCTCTTCTGCGACTGCCAGCCTTGGTAGGCCGCGCCGTCGTAGGCCAGGGTGATTTTGAATTTCAGCGTGCCCACGGCCGAATGGAAACATGGAGCACCGCGCCAGCGCACGGCGAAAACTCTGCATCACCCCCCACCCAAAGCGACTCGGCGATTTTCCTGAAATTTTTCCATTTTCACGATTGACGGGCGGGACTCGGCTCGCTTTGCTCGCGCTGTTGAGACGCATTCTCATTAATGCAAAAGAGGCCCACTCTTTCAACCCCATCAAACATCACCATGAAGAACAACCGATTCCCGATCCCGAGCCGAGGCGCTCTTTCTAGCCTCTGCGTCCTGGCCGCCCTCGCCACTTCCGCCGAAGCTAGTAGCCGTCGTTTCACCTACAGCTACGAAACCACCACCATGTCCAAAGGGGCGATGGAACTCGAAAGCTGGGTCACCTGGAAAACCAACAAGGCCAGCGACCCTGACTTCGAGCGATTCGACATCCGCCATGAGTTCGAATATGGCGTTACGGACCGCCTACAACTCGCCTTCTACTTCGCGGATTGGCGCTACGAGGAAAGCGCCACCGAGTCCGGCAAGACCGAGTTCCGGGACATCGCGGTGGAGGCCATCTACAACCTGACCGACCCCAACACGACGCCCTTCGGTTCCGCCGTCTATGGCGAGATCAAAGGCAGCGACGACTTCATCGAATTGGAGGCGAAGTTCCTACTCCAGAAAAACCTCGGGCAGTGGATGTTCGTCTATAACGTCGGCGGCGAGATCGTATGGGAGGACGACTATCAGAACGACGAAGCCGAGCTTTTCCAAAGCGCCGGGGTTTCCTATCAGATCAATCCGGCGTGGTCCGTCGGTTTGGAAGCACTGCATGAGATCGCCGTCCCGGACGTCGAGGACATCGGTGACAGCGGCGTGTTCGTGGGGCCCAATGCTTCATGGCGTCATGGCAACTTCTTCATCACCACGACCGGCCTCTGGCAAGTCACCTCGCTCTCTGGAGAGCCAGACTTCCAGCTTCGCACGATCTTCGGTTTCGATTTCTGATGGAAACCCGTCGTTCTAACTTTTTTTCGGTGCTTGCCGGCCGTCACATCCTCGCGGGTGTGGCGGTCTTGCCGCTTGTTTCATCCTGCGGCCCTTCCTATCAGGCTCCTCCGGTGACGGGGGAACTGGTGCGGATTTCCCGTTCTTCGTCCGCGCTATTAGAGCGCGGCTTCATTGTCCATCAGCAGAAGTGCGCCAAGTGCCATCCGTTTGAAAATCCCGCGCACTACGATGAGGACGAGTTGATAGAAGACATCATGCCAGACATGGCGCATAAATCAAAACTCGCCGCCGCCGATGAGAAGGCCGTCCTCGCTTATGTGCTGGCGGTGAGACGTATGCCGCAGCCGGAGAAATCCTCTCCTTGAGCGATCGATCACGGCTTTTCCACCGGGCCGATGCTTCCACCAAGGACGAATTCCGCAGGGATGAGGATGATTTTGCGGTCCAGCCTGCCTTTGTGCAAGGGGCTGTATGAAGCCCGCGCCACTGTCACGAGATCATGCGCTCCAGATCTTCCTCACTGATCACTGGCACTCCTAGTTTTTCCGCCTTATCGCGTTTGGAGCCGCCGCCTTCTCCGGCGAGTACGTAGCTTGTTTTTACGGAGACTGAGCCGCTGACTTTGCCGCCGTGGCTTTCGATGCGCTGCTTCATCGCATCGCGCTCAATGCTGAGGGTGCCGGTGAGGACGAAGGTGAAGCCGGTCAGCGGGCCGGTGGAGGATTGGAGATTGGAGATTGGAGATTGGGGATTGATGCCAAGAGAGGAGAGCCGCGTGAGGGCGTTTTTTCCGGCATCGGAGTGGAAGAAGGCAGTGACAGTTTCAGCGACGGCGGGGCCGACGTCGCCGGTGATGTGGTGTTGGGAGAGAAGTTCGTTTTTCTTTTTCGCGTCGGCGCGGGTGTCCTTGAGGAGTTCGGCGAGGATGGGTGAGGCGGCGATTTCCGTTAGATCGGCATGCAGGCGCGCGAGCTCCTTGGACGCCGATTCGCCGAGGTGGCGGATGCCCATGGCGAAGAGCCAGCGTTGCAGGGGTTTGGTTTTAGCTTCCTCCAGCGCGGCGAGAACTTTGGCGGCGTTCTTCTCGCCGAAACGACGCGGGTTTTCCTCAGTGCCAAGGTTGAGGTTGGCGAGTGTGCTTTCGGTTAGATCGAAGAGGTCGAGCGGAGTCTTGCAATGGCCGTGGCGGATGAGCGCATCGGCCACGGTTTCGCCGAGACCATCAATGTCGAGCGCCTTGCGCGATGCGAAGTGCGAGATGCGTGTGACGGCCTGGGCGGGACATTGGAAATTGGTGCAACGCCATGCGACGAAACCTTCTTCTTGTGAGATGGGACCGGAGCAGGATGGGCACTTGCCGCCGACGTGATCGAAGATGGAGTAGGTCTTTGCTCCGGGCAGGGCTGTGGTGACTTTGACGATGGCGGGAATGATTTCTCCGGCTTTCTCGACGAGCACTCTGGCTCCGATGTGGATGAACTTGCGGTCGATCTCGTCTTGATTGTGCAGCGTGGCGCGGGAAACGGTGGAGCCGGAGATGAGCACGGGTTCCAGCTCCGCGACGGGTGTGAGCACTCCGGTGCGACCGACTTGTATGGTGATGTCTTTGAGCGTTGTTTCCTGCTGCTCAGGTAGGAACTTGTAAGCGGCGGCCCAGCGCGGTGCGCGCGATGTGAAGCCGAGTTGTTCGCGTTCCGCGCGGTCGAGCACCTTGATGACCGCACCGTCGGTGCCGTAGTCGAGATCGTGGCGGTGTTGGTTGATGTGCGCGACGGCTTGCAGCACTTCATCGAGATTGCGGGCTTCGATGACCGGTTGGTTGCGCGGGATGCCGAGACTGTCTAACAAGGCGTGGAAGTCGTGCTCTGTTTCGAGCGGTTCGCCCTCGTAATCGCCAAGGCCGTGGGCGATGAAGGCGAGCGGGCGCTTGGCGGCGATTTTGGGATCGAGTTGCTTGAGCGTGCCGGCTGTGGCGTTGCGCGGGTTGGCGAAAGTGGGCAGACCTTCTTCATCGCGCTCCGCGTTCATCGCGGCGAAGGCGGCGTTCGGCATGAAGATCTCGCCGCGGATTTCGAGGAGGGAGGGGGGATTGGAGATTGGAGATTGGAGATTGGAGATTGGGGAAGAAAGAACCTGGAGGTCGATTGGGATGAGTTCGCCGTCTTCGGTTTTGATGAGGTTGCCGACATGGGCGTCGGCGACATCAGCACCCGTCGCGTCGTTCTTCCAACGATTGTGACCGATAGATCGGTAGTTGTTCGCTTTGAACCATGATTCGACCTCTGCAAGGGTGGGGGCAATGCCGGGAACAAATGGCTGGGACGTGACCAGTGCTGGACCACGTTTGGTTTCGAGCACTCCATGAAGGATGATTTCGTCGCCGAATAGTTCGTTTGAGGCATCCAAGTTACGCAAGTATGCCAATGCGTCTCCTTGTGCGCCGAAGTTCGGAGGCAGCGTGAACTTGATTACCCGATGCCTGCTTTGCAGGTGAAACACGGTGTGTTCCGATTGCCCGCCTAGCTGAGGGTAACGAGCGGCGAGTTTTCCAAATCTTCTTGGGTCGATGAGTCGTCCATTTTGCCGTGCCCACGATACCACGGATTCGGCTTCCTGTCGGAGCCGTTGCGAAACATTTGCTCCATCGCTTGCTCTGAGGTCATCGAGAAGCCTTCGCGCCAAGCTTTTTGCCGCGCGATGCGGAGCCTGTCTGCCAATTCCTGTGCTTGTTGATGTCCGCTCATGGGCTGGAAAGTAGGGAAGGATGTCGTCTAAGTCAACCGCCGGAGTGGCTTGCTCAACAACACTGGCGCGAGACATACCTGTCACATTCAGATCGAGCGGGATGCTGCGGATGGTGCGGACGTTTTGAGTGATGTCGTCGCCTGTTGTTCCATCGCCGCGGGTGGCGGCGCGTTCGAGTTTGCCATCGCGGTAGAGCAGGGAAACGGCGACGCCGTCGATCTTGGGTTCGACGGTGACGGTGATGTCTTCGCGGCCGAGGTTCTTGCGCAGGCGTTGATAGAAGGCGATGAGTTCGGCTGCGGGTTCGGGCGTGTCTTTGAGTTCAAAGACATCGTCGATGGAAAGCATCGGGACGAGATGGCGGACTTGTTGGAACTCTTTGAGCGGTGCACCGCCGACGCGCAGGGTGGGGGAGTTCGGGTCGTGAAACTCGGGATGTTTTTTTTCTAACTCTTCCAGCTCGCGGAAGAGTTTGTCGTATTCCGCATCGGAGATTTCGGGTGCGGCTTGGTTGTAATAAAGCTCATCGTGATGACGGATGATTTCGCGCAGTTCACGGATGCGGCCCTCGGGAGATAGAGAGGAAAACAAGTCCGGCTGGTTCATGGCGGATGAAATTTCGGCGACCGGTGATCGCCGCTACGTTCAGGGAATGGCGACGGGTTTGACTTCGGTCTGGGTGTAGCGGACGACGACTTGATACTTGCCGCCTTCCTTTGACATTCCTAACAGGGCGCTGCCGGTGGTTTCAAGTTTCCAGAGATGGGTGGCGGAGAACGAACCTTCGTGAATGGAGCTGGTGTGGAGTTCGTCGTCGCCGTGGACGGGCTTGCCGTGCAGGGTAGTGAGAAACATGATGAAGTTCTTCCAACAGGGGGCGAGTTTGGCTTCGAGATCTGAGGCGGGCAGGGTGCTGGTCTGGAGGGTGATTTCCTTGAGCTTGTTGTCACCGGTCCAGTCGAAGTAGAGCGAGACATCTTGGCCGCCGACTTTTTTGCGGGTGCGGAAGACGCCGTTGAGGCCGGTGCGGCCGATGAAGGTCTCGTCGGTGGTCATTTCCACGAACTTGCTGGCTTTGAGTTTTTGCAGCACTAGCTCGCGATCATCGCCGAAGTTGAGTTGGTCGAAGACGGCGGATGTAGGTGGTGCTTCGTGGCCGGGGAGCGGATGATTGACGTTGAGCCAGGTGCGGTCGTCGGCATTGAGTTGATCGAGTGTGATGGTGACTTCGGTCTTATCGTTGCGGCGAACGGTGACGCTGGTGGCGCCGCGTTTCACGAATTCGCCATCGACGGTGCGCTGGCCATCGGCGCTTTTCCACGGGCGTGGTGCGGCGTGGAGTGAAAGTGTGGCTGCGATGATGGCAATGGTGATTCTTGAAATCATGAGGCTGCGTGGATGAGTGTTCTGATGGAAGGGCGCGGCGACGGGTGATCGCTGCTACGGTCAATGCCCCTGCGGCTTCTGTCTCGGCTCCCACTCGCGGCGTGAACGGGAGCGGACGGAGAAGATGATGGGGATGCCGGGAGCAAGGTGGGCGGCGCGGTAACGGTTTGTTAGATACGATTCGTAGCTGGTGGCGCAGAGGCGCTTGTCGTTGACGAAGAGCACGATGGTGGGCACCGGGATGACGCTGTATTTCTCGTTGGTGGCGGCGGTGGCGTAGTAGAGCTTGAGGCGTTTCTTGAGGCGTCCGTCGATGGGTGGTGGCGTGTCCTCGAAAGCAGTTTGTAGAATGCGGTTGAGTTGGCCGGTGCCGGGGATGTTCTGTGCGCCCTTGCGGATCTTGAGGGCTTCCTTGAGCACGTGTTCGACGGCACCGCCGGTTTTCGCGGAGCAGGCTACGAAGGGTGCGTAGTGTAGGAAAAACAGTTCCTTGCGCACGTGTGCGGTGGCTTCCTCAAGGCGCGCGGTGCGGTTGGCTCCGGGATGATAGAGATCGAATTTGTTTAACACGATGAGGCAGGGTTTTTTCTCCTCCAGAATCGTTTGGGCGATCTTGCGGTCCATGGAAGTGATGCCTGCGGCGAGGTCGATGACGAGCACGCAGAGGTCGGAGCGGCGGATGGCTTTCTCGGTGCGCATGGCGGAGAAGACTTCCACGGAGTTGTCGCGCTTGCCGCGCGGGCGCAGGCCGGCGGTGTCGATGAGGGTGAAGTTTTCGCCCTGGAACGAGTAGGGCAGATCGACGGCATCGCGGGTGGTGCCTGCGATTTCGGAAACGATGGTGCGCTCGCTCTTGAGGATGGCGTTGACGAGTGAGGACTTGCCGGCGTTGGGCTTGCCGACGATGGCGAGTTTGATGCCGATGGTTTCGGCGACTTCTGCCTCGGCTTCGGTTTCGGAAACGAGCGGGGCGATGACTTTGTCGATCTCATCACAAAGGCGGCCGAAGTTGCGACCGTGCTCGGCGGAAACGAAGACGCTGGTTTTGAAACCGAGGCGGGCGAAATCGGAGAAGGCGGATTCGTGTTTCGGATCGTCCACCTTGTTGAGGACTAACAGAACGGGCGGCTTGGCCTTGCGGAGTTTTTGGGAGAGCGCCTGATCGGTGGCGGTGAGGCCGTCATGGGCATCGACGACGAAGAGGATGAGGTCCGCGGTTTCCATGGCGATGTCCGCCTCGATGGTGACTTGGGCGTCGAAGCCGTCGTCGATATTGCCGCCGATGCCGCCGGTATCGACGAGGGTGCAGGCGGTGGCGGTGGCCTTTGAGGGCGCGGCGATGCGATCACGGGTGACGCCCGGCTGATCGTGAACGATGGCGATTTTCCGCCCGGCAAGGCGGTTGAAGAGCGCGGATTTCCCGACGTTTGGGCGTCCGACGATGGCGACAGTGGGCATGCGGCGCATGAAACGGCGGAAACCCGCGCAGCGCAAGGCTGGAGGTTTATGGGCGCTTGAAGCGCAGCTCGTATTCGCGGTGGAGCTGTTCTTGCATGGCTTTGAGTTCATCCAGACTCAAGGTTTCAAGCGCTTCATCGGAACTCGCGGGAAGCCCGAGGAATTCCTCGAGAGTCTGGATTTTTCCAAGCCAAAGACCTTTTTGCTGACCTTCGACACGGCCTTCGGCTTTCAGTTTTTCTGCGACGGACATGGTATTCTTTTTGAGTTCAGGATTGGAAGTCAGGGTATGGAAGATTTTCCTCGCGTCAAGGTCGCTATCGGCATGGAGGGCATAGAGAAGCATGAGGCTGAGGAGGTTGTCTGGAAGATACTTGGCGGGAAAATCGGCAAGCCACTGGAAAAAGCGCAGTAAGTCGCGTTGGCGGGCTGAGCTTCATCAATTGCAGGACGACACGGAGATGGATGTAGTTTTCAGCGTTTGCGGGATCGTGGCGTGTGAGATCGAGAAGTAGGTGATGGAACTTCGGCAGGAAGGGAAGTAGATCGGCGGCGAGTTCTTCGGGCAGTGCGAAGAGATCTTCGAAGGTGGTGGAGATGTTCCAAGATTCCGGTCCTTGGTGGAACACGAAGGGCAATATCGGCGGCAGTGGCAGGCCGTGGGATTTGTTGTGCTGGACCAAGATTTCCGTTAGATAAGCGAGTAAACGCAGCGGCATGGTCGCGTCCGGAGAACTCTGGTGCTCGAAAAGCAGATACAGCAGGGTTTCCCGCTCTCCGATGCGGACGGAGAAAAGCAGATCGGAGTGGATCTGCTGGAGGCTGGACTTGATGAATGAGCCGGGAAGAACGGTTAGAGAAGGCCAGTCGATCCGTGCGGTGATGGTCGCCGGTAGATGGCTCTTGAAAAATGCGGTGGCGTGTTCCGGTTGGGAGAAGATGGCTTTGAAAAACCCGTCATGGGTGTGCGCGGCGGTTTCGAGGCGATCATCAGCGTTTTCCACGAAAGCATGTCTATTTTCCTGCTCACCTGATGGCAAGGTTTCGCTTTCCTGCGGCACACGTCCCAAGAAAAAACCCCGCCGTTGCGGGCGGGGTCGATTCTACGAACAGGGATGGCGGAGCGGACGGGGCTCGAACCCGCGACCTCCAACGTGACAGGCTGGCGCTCTAACCAACTGAGCTACCGCTCCATGCCCCGTTCGGGTGGCGCGGAAGCTAGGAGGCGGCCCGGGACGGCGCAACACCTTTTTTCCCATCAGGGAAGTTTTTTCCGGGGTGCTTTCAGCCTAGTGTTTCTACCACGGATTCGAGGCTGGCGAGGTCTTCGACGGAGTGGACGACGACGTCCTTGTCGATTTTGGAAACGAGGCCTGCAATGACTTTTCCGGGGCCGAGTTCGAGGAAAGTGCGGTGGCCCATGGCGATGAGCGCTTGAATGGAAGCGGTCCAACGGACGGAGCCGGTGACTTGCTTTTCGAGCATGGCGCGGATTTCCGAAGCGTCTGAAACGGCGGTGGCTGCGAAGTTGCAGACGACTGGGATGTTAGGGCTGTTGAGGCTGACGGCGGCGAGTTCGGCGGCGAGTTTTTCCTGCGCACTGCGCATCAGGCGCGAGTGATAGGCACCGGCGACGTTGAGTTTGATGGCGCGGCGGATGCCGAAGTCTTTGGCTTGGGAAACAGCGGCATCGATGCCAGCCACCGTGCCGGAGAGCACGATCTGGCCGGGGGCATTGAGGTTGGCGACATCGACATCGGCGGCTTTCGCGAGCGCATAAACCTGCTCTTCCTCACCACCGATGAGAGCAGCCATCGCGCCCTCGGTGGCGATGCAGGCTTCTTCCATGAAAGCGCCGCGCTTGCCGACGAGATTGAGGCCGTCTTCAAACGAAAACGTGCCCGCTGCAGCGTGGGCCGTGAACTCGCCGAGCGAGAGACCGGCTGCGGCGACGGGCTTGAGATTCGGCAGGCGCTCGCGGATCAGGGCGAGCGCCATCAGGCCATGCAGGTAGAGTGCGGGCTGGCAGCGTGAGGTTTTCGTGAGTTCCTCATCCGGACCGTCGAACATGATTTCGGAAATCGAAAACCCGAGAGCCTTGTCAGCTTGCGCGGCCATCTCGCGGGCAGTGGCGGAACTTTCCGCGAAGTCCTTGCCCATGCCCACCTTCTGAGCTCCTTGTCCGGAGAAGAGTAATACGATTTCGCTCATGTCGAGCAGTGTCTAAGGGAATGTTTTCGAGGAGGGAAGGGGAAATGCAGACACAACCATTCTGCGAGAACGGTGTTTGATGCGGACTGCTTTTTTCGTAACCACACAACACCATGAAAACACCACAACATCGCATAGGAAACCTGCTGGGAACCCTTATTCTCGGAACGTGGATGGCAAGTCCGGCCTCCATCATGGCGCAGGAAACTGACACCCGCCCGGGACCCCCGCCCGTGCCGCGGCAAGAAATGCCTGATGATGCAGGGCGAAAAAATCGGAGGGTTCGCGAGGTGATGGAGCTTCCACTTAAGAATGACCGTAGAATGGAGATCATGCTTGAGAAAGCTATGCGTGAACTCAAGGCGCAGCAGTCAGATCGCGGAGCCAACGCAGCCGGAGTTTCCCCGTTGCGGGTGAAGATGCAGCAGTTGAGACAAGCCTCGGAACTTCTTCAGGCCGCTGGTTTTCAGGAGTTGGCGGACAAGACACGCAAGGAGATCGGTCGCCTCGAAGAACAAGCGCGCCGCGAATCCGGCGGCAATCACGCGAACGACGAAATGCGCGAGGAAATCAAAAAGATGCGCCGTGAGATGGAGGAACTCCGCAACCAACTCCGCAAGCTCAAGGAACAAGCCGCGCCGAAACACGAAGCGACGCCGGAGCAGGATTGAATCGAATGTGGAAACAGGGGAATGGATGCTTTTTGAATAAGGAATGCAGGAAGGGTTTATTCCTTCGGAATCTTTTCCTGCCTTCCTGCATTCCTTATTACAATCCAGTTCCCTTTGCTTGCGAAGC
>JANMLQ010000202.1:0-12718 GCA_031372635.1 Akkermansiaceae bacterium
CGACACGGAACACGCAACTGGACGGCTGGCGCGCCTTCGCCGTGGTGGGGGTGATGTGGTTTCATTGGCTGCCGGAACTGCGGGGGCCGTTTCCGTTAGAGATCGGGCTGTTCTTTTTCCTGACGCTCACCGGTTTCCTAATCACGCGGGTTCTGCTGCGCGAGCGGGCGGCGGGCGAGGCGGCGGGCGGGAACTGGCGCAGGCGGGCGTACCGTGGTTTCCAACACCGGCGGCTGGCGCGGATTCTAACACCGTGCTACGTGGCGATGTTGTTCGCCATCGTGGTGGGTGCGCCGGACATCCGCACGCATCCGTTGCTGTATTTTGGACACGTCTCGAATTTCCACATGGCGATGATGGAGGGCTGGCCGTCCGGCACGGCGCATTACTGGACGCTGGCGATGCAGATGCAGTTCTATCTGCTGTGGCCGCTGCTGGTATTCCTCGCGCCACAGCGCTTACTGGGCTGGCTGTTCGCGGCTTGCGTTCTGTTAGCGCCATTGTCCCGGTTTGTGCTCGAGCGGTGGTTTCCTGAAATCCATCACGCGCAGGCGGTGAGTAGTTGTGCGTTGGATTACTTCGGCGTGGGAGCATTGCTGGCACTGGCCTTCGAGCGCGGCGTGCGGGAAGGGGATCGGCGCATCGCCATCGCGGGTTGGTTGGCGTTTGCAGGCTATGCGGTGATCTATGCGTTTAACGAAGCGGGGCGAGGGCTGCCGGGCTGTGGGATCTTCCAGCAGACTTTTCTCGCAGTGGCTTTCGCGGGGCTGATCTCATCCACGCTGGCGGGCTATTGCGGACGGCGGCGACGGGTGCTGGATCATCCGGCGGTGCAACACGTCGGTCGCCTGAGTTATGGGCTTTATCTGTTTCACACGCCGGTGCCGCTGTTGTTAGGAAAGGTGCTGCCGTTCTTATGGCATCCGGTTTTCGACGGCCCGCTATTGTGGATGAGGATCGCGGTGTTTGCGCTGGCGTCATGGGGCGCGGCCTGGTTCTGCTGGCGCTGGTTGGAAGGGCCGGACAGGCTGCGATTTCCACGGCTTGCGACGGGCGTAGTTAGATGACACGCTGCCGACGGCTTGGAGGAATTCTGGAAAAACGATCTGCCCGAGGGATTCGACCCGATGACGGCCAAGGAACTGCGGCAAAGCCTGCGGCGCGGGAGTTTCGTGCTGCCTTTTCTGGCAATCCAGGTGCTGGCGCTGATCGCGATGGTGGCGGAATTCAAGATGGGTCACGCGGCGGCCAGCTCGGAATACACGGGCGTGCTGAATCCCTGGCTGCTGTGGTCGTCCGGGCCGTTCTGGATGGTGGTGGGCATCGTCTGTATGATCCTGATGCCACTCGGCGGTGTGGTGTTGATGGGCCAAGAGCTAGAGGAGGGAAACCATGAGCTGCTGTTGCTGACGAAGTTGAACCGCTGGAAAATCGTCTTCGGGAAATTCGCAACGCTGTGGGGGCTCTCGGTGGTGACCTTTGTCTCGCTGCTGCCATACGTGGTGGTGCGCTATCTGGTGGGCGGCATCGAGTGGTGGCATGAGGCGGCCTGCGCGGGCACGGTGCTGGGCGGCTCCGCGATGATCGGAGCGGGCGCGATTGGAGCCTCGGCGTTTCAGGGCATCGGCGCGCGAGTGGCTATGTTTTTTCTGTTTCTCGCATCCATGTCCGGCGGTTGCGGGGCACCATTGATTAGCAGCGCGATGACAACCGGCGGCTGCGGTATTCTCTATCACTTCACGGCGCTGTCGGCTCTGGTTTGCTACGGCATTACCGGTCTGGCGCTCGCGCGCTCGCGCTTGCGAATCGCCGTGATGGCTTACGAGGTGAAACCGGGCGGCATGATGATCGGGCTGCTGGTCTTCGCGCCCTTTGTCATCGGCATGGTCACCGCATTCACCTGCGGCTTCGGCGGCATCATCGGTCTGGTGGTGATGGCGCTGGTGGCGGCAAGGCTGGATGTCACGCCGGGTGTGCCTGCGGCACCTATCACGTATTAGGAAGCAGCCTTGGTCCTGATGCCCGACTTCGACCGTGGCGCGATCTTTCGTTTCGGCAGGAATGGGTTCACGAGGGCGTCCTCGAAATCGAAACACTCGGAGAAATCCTCGCGTCTATCAGATTCTTGTTTCCCGAAAACCTGCTCCTCGATGAGGTGGAACACCATATCTCCCACGTCTTGGCATTTTCGCACGCCCCACTCGTGCATGAGGGTGGCTGCCATCGGGCCGAATTGTTCGAGCGCGCAATCCCGGTAGCCTGCCAACAGCTCCGGGCCGCTGACGTGGCGGGCCTGGCCGCCGTTGCCCTCGGCGATGCGCTTGAGCGTGAAGTCCAGCGCGTCCTTGAGAAAAAAGTAGGCGTGCGGATCAAACCGCTTCTCCCGTTTCAGGATGGAAACGACGGATTGCTCAAACTGCATGGCCTGCATGGGAAACAAAGTGCGGGAACGATGGCCCGATGTCAAAGCGGTTAGACAACGCAGCTCAGCGGCGGTGTTGGTTCTGCGGCATCATGCCGAACTGGCCTTGCAGCGGGTTGGTGGTCTGGCCCGTCCAGGATTGCTGGCTGTTTTCGGAAACGGGGCCGACAGGCTTTTTCACCGCTTCCTCGGCACAGGAGGTGAATCCTAAACCAATGAGCAGGGCGGCGGGCAGCAGGAGCATTTCTCGCTTCATGGGCCGCATCATAAAACAGGCTCCGGGGCATGCAAGCCTGCGGAGCCTGGGAAATGAAAATCGCCGTGCGGTGAACTCAGTTCGTGTTCGGCTTGGCAAGCATCACACGGTCACCCGGTTGCAGGCGCACGCCGGTGGCGAGGCTGTTGAAGTCGATCTCGGCGATCGTTTGAGTGGGCTCGATGGACGAGGGCCGGATGCGGCCGATCATGCGGCCATCGCGCTGGACGATCAGGCTGGTCTGCGGTGTGAAGCCGGAGTTGGAGCCAGCGCCGATGACGAGGAAGCCCCAGTCCTGATTGACGGCGGTGATGACGGATTCCATCGAGTTGCGGCCGATGTTGCTGTCCCGCACCACTTTGCGCTGCACTTGGCGACCCATCTCTGCGCGGTTCTTTTCCAGAAGTCTTTCGGCAGCGGCGACGAGGGTTTCCAGTTCCTCTTGCTTCGCCTGTTTGGCCTTCTTGTCATCCTCGATCTGCTGGATCTTCTCCGGCAGGCTGTCGAGAGTCACGCCACCACCGAGGTCGGCGAGGATCTTGTTGACTTCTTCGAGTGTCTTGTTCAGTTCGGCGAACTCGGCGTCCTGGGTCTTGAGGGTTTCGTCTAGCGAGGAAACATCGCGCATCAGATCCGCACCGGCGGATTTCAGATTGGTGATGCTCTGAGTCAGTGACTCGCGCGTATTCTCGGCTTTCGTAAGCAGCGCTCTTTCGTCCTTGAGGTTCTTTTCGGTCACATTCGCATCTTCGGAGACTTCATTGTTCTTGGCAATGGTCGCCAGACGATCCTTCTGGAGCGCCTCGAACTTCTTGGTGTGTTCGAGTGTGAAAAATGTGGCTCCTACAGCGGCGAGGATGGCGACAACGTAAAGAATGGCTTTCATGGGATTTCTTTGAAACTGGGGAGATTGATTCCAGCGGAGGATCAGTTACTGGCGGCCTTGTCCTTCTGGCCGGGGACCACGCGGTCACCAACCATGAGGGTCACGTCTTTGGCGACCGAGTCCGGAATTATACTCGCGGAGGCGGTGCTGGTCTCGACGGCCGTCACCATCAGCTTGGCGATCGTGCTTCCGTCACGCACCACATTGAGAGTGGAGTTGGTCACCACGCCGCTCGCATTGCCGGACGATAGGGTGACGAAGCCCCATGTTGGATAAATCGAGCGGATGCGGGTGCTGAGAGTAGGCAAGGACTGGTTCATGCTCATTGTCTCGAGCGTGCCCTTGAGGTCGGCTACTTCTTTTTCGGTCTGCACGTTCTGACCATTGAGATTGGCGAGCTTGGCCTCGGTGGCTGCGATCGACTGGGCGAGTTCCTCAAGCTCCGCATTGGTCTTCTTCATCTTGCCGGCAAGCTCGTTGATCTCGCCGAGCTTGGAGGTCTTCTCGCGGATGTCGTCGAGTTTCTCCTTGTTGGCGGCGACCTTGGCGGTCTTTTCGGATTTTTGGGCATCCAATTCGCCGTTGGTCTTCTTCTGGGCGATTTCGTCCTCGGCGAGCTTCAGGTTTTCACTGTCCACTTCGTTGCGCTTCGCAGTGGTGGTGGCGAGATTTTCCTTGGCGAGCTTGAGGCGGGCATTGCTCTTGTTTAGCTCGGTCTTGCGATTCGCAGTGTTGGTGATTTCCGTCTCATACGCGGCCTTGTTCTTGTAGGCGACGAATGCCGAAATGGCGAGGACGATGGCAGTGAGGATTCCGAAGACGTTGGCCATGGGTTTGTAAAAAGTAGGAGGCTTAGAGTTCCGTGTGGGCGAACACTAGGAAGTCCCCTTGAGCCTCCGCAACCTCAAATTTCGACGAGTTTCAAAGTTACCGCGTGTGTGGCTTTACAAAGCATCCACAGGAGGCCATCGCTCGTGGCCTCCGTATGAAGTCTATCCTCCGCGTTTTCTCCTACCTGCGCCACTACCCAGGCATGGCCGCGGGCCAGCTTTTCTGCGCTGTTGGGATGACTTTGGCTGTTTTCGTGTTCCCGAATGCCACCGGTCATGTGATCGACAAAATCATCCCGAATCCCTCAAGACATCCTGAGTTTTCTTTTTGGATTTTTATCGCCCTGCTGGGATTCCTAGCCCGGGACGGCCTCAATGCCCTGCGGATTTTCATCAACAATACCTTCGAGCAAAAGGTCATCTTCGACATCCGCTCCGATCTCTACGCGAAAATCCAACGCCTGCCCTTGCGCTGGTTCGATACCCGTCGCACTGGCGACATCATGACGCGCGTTGTCGAGGACGTGACCAATATGGAGCGCGTGCTCATCGACGGCGTGGAGCAGGGACTCATCGCCGCGCTACAGGTGCTGGGCATCGGTGTGTTTTTGTTTTTCCTCAATCCCACGGTGGCGGCATGGGCCACGTTACCGGTGCCTTTCCTCGCCATCGGCGCGTGGATTTACTCGACCAAGGGCCGCGACCGCTACCGCAACCAACGCGACGCCGCGTCTGATCTCAACGCGCTGCTACATGATAACATCTCCGGCGTGCGCCAAATCAAAGCCTACGCCGCCGAGCAGGCCGAGCACGCGCGCTTCAACCGTTTTTCCGAACAACTGCGGCAAACCACTCTACGCATGATGAAATGGTGGGCGCTCTATTCGCCCGGCGTGTCGTTTGTAAAAATGACCGGCTACGTGCTCGTGCTCGCCTTCGGTGGCGCGGCGGTGATGAAAGGCGAACTCACCATCGGTGACTTCACCCGATTCCTGCTCTTCCTCTCGCTCTTCTACGAGCCAGTGGACCGCCTGAATTCACTCAACCAAATGCTTCTATCAGGCCGTGCCGCTGCGGACCGCGTGTTCGAAATACTCGACTCCACCGAAGAACCGAACTCCACTGCAGGCGATCAACTCCCGGAAAAAATCCGCGGCCACGTGCGCTTTGAAAACGTTTCGTTTTCCTATCAGGACCAGCCGACTTTGCACGGTGTGACACTCGATGCGCTGCCAGGACAAACCATCGCACTCGTCGGCTCCACCGGCGCGGGCAAGACCACCGTGCTCTCGCTGCTCGCGCGTTTTTACGAAGCCACTTCCGGCACCATCACCATCGACGGTATCCCCATCTCCACCCTCGCCAAACCCTCGCTACGCGAAAAACTCGCCTACGTCACTCAGGAGCCATTCCTCTTCAACGGCACCGTGCGCGAGAACCTCCTGCTCTCCAAGCGCGACGCCACCGATGCCGAACTCTGGTCCGCTCTCACAGCCGCGCACGCGGAAACCTTCGTCCGCAGCCTGCCCCAGCAGCTCGATACCAACGTCGGCGAGCGCGGCGTGAAACTCTCGGGCGGCGAGAAACAACGCCTCTCCATCGCCCGCGCCCTACTCAGGAACTCGCCCATCCTTTTGTTAGATGAAGCCACCGCCTCCGTCGATTCCGAGACCGAGCGCCAGATTCAGGACGCACTCGACCGCCTGATGGAAAACCGCACCGCCTTCGTCATCGCCCACCGCCTTTCCACCATCCAGAACGCGGACCGCATCTACGTGCTCGAACTCGGCCAAGTCATCGAACAAGGCACCCACGCCGAACTGTTAGCCCGCGAGGGAAAATACGCCGAACTCTGCCGCAAGTCATTCCTCACGGCGGAGGAAGCCGCCGGAGCGTGAAATTAGGCTCCCAGCCATTTCACAGATTTGCCTCTCTCCAGATTTTCCCCATTGTTTCAATCCAGTCGGACAACGCCTTTTTTGCCTTCAACGAATCCGTCAGAGGTTCTTCCTGATGTGCCACATGACGGTTCCTAAAATCATTCAGCCCCGAAACACCGTCCAGTAAATCCCTAGCTCCCGTGAATCTCATGTTCGTTTTCATGGATTCAAACACCCCGCCGATCTTGGTCGAATCATTGAGCGCGTAGTCCAGACAGCTCCGCAACATTCCCAGCGGGGAAACGCCGCTGCGATACACCAGTGTTTTTCGCAGGTTCCGGCCGAGATCCTCGTAGTGCCGCCGCATCCGCTGATCCACTTTTCCCAAATAGGGGAAAAACCAATCCTGTTGATCCACTTGGTTGGCGGGCATGTGGGCGGAGAGTTTCCGCAGGACCAGCCCTTTCGCACATTCATCCACAACTCCAAGCAACGCGGTGAACACGGGAGCATAGTTGACGCCTTCTTTCTTCTCGAAAAAGCGGAATAACGAAATCGCCTCATCCGCCGCGCGCCTCAACCTTTCCGGCAATCCAGTGAGCAAACTTTCTGCAACCACCGTTTGCGCGGCGGGAGCTTTCTCGTCGAGCATGCCAAGCCCGGCGAAAAGCGGCAGCTCGTTCGCAAGTTTTCCCTCGTCGAGCAAATCCCGCAGACTTGGCGCGCAGGCTTTCACGAGTTGAGTGAAATCACTTCCGTTAAAACGATGAAACACGCCTTCCAGCACGAACAAGTATTCCCATTCCGCTCCTTTGCTCCACTCGACTGCGGCACGGGCTTTCAGTGGAACATCACGATCCACCTGGCCTTTTGTTTCCACGAGATAGCAGCGGCCGTTTTTCGTCCGAACGAAAAAGTCTGGTGTGTAAAATGCCAGCCGGTGGCCATCCGCCAGATAGTCGATCCGCAGCGCCTGTGGTCCCGCGTTCTTGGCGAAAGCGACCACATCACCGCAGCGTGTCATCAGCTCCGCAAACGCCGTCTCAAGAGCACGATTGCAGGGGATCAGATTGAACAAAGTCTTATGGGATGTCAGCACCGGCCTGCGCTCGCTGACGGTGACTTGAAACGGCCGCCATGATGCCAGTGATAGCGGTGCCATCACCGTTTCGCGTGTTTGCGTTTGCACGATCTTCGAACGCACCAGCGGCAGGAACACCGCGCGAATATGTTCCCTCACGTCGGCATCCCCGAGGCGCTTCACCAGCTTCGGATCGAAAACCGATTGGCCGGGACCGAACAGCATCTCCTCCAGAAACTCCTGCAACAGCGGAGCGAGAACCTGATGCGTGCCCTTTACCTTGCAGATGTGTTCCAGCTCCTGCACGTAGAAGGAAATCGCGCCGATGCCGGATTCCAGCAGCACGAGATTCACTTTCATAAACTCGACAATCTCACCGGTAATCAGGTGCCGGCCTTCGTATTGCACTTCATCGGGACCGCGCTCGCCCAGCGCGAGCGGCTGGTATCTTTGAAACGCCGCCTTCATTTCATCCTGCGTGATCGGCCCCAGACCTGTTAGAGTTTGGTTTCCTGCCGACAAGCGGGGAATGGGAATGTCCAGTGCCGCCGTGTCTTTCGCGTGGGTGTCCGGGAAAATGGAAACTGTCGTGACCGGCACCTTGTCCACATCCACCATCTCGATTTCCAAGCCCTCCTGCGCCAGTTCGTCGCGATAGAGCCGAGCGAATGCCTCGTGCTCCACCACCGTCACCACTTCGTTCGCCTGTCCGGGCGGCGTCATCCGCCGCAAACCGCGGCCAAGCGTTTGCTCCGGCAGGATGCCTGCTTTCGAGCTGTAAGGCCGCAGAGGGACAATCGTCGTCACGTTTCTAACATCCCAGCCTTCCCGCAGCATCAGGACGCTCACGATGCAAAAATACGGACTCGATCCGGAATCCAACTCGCGGCTGAGTTTCCGCAACGCCTTCAAATCCTCATCGGTGATGTCCTTATCGCTCTCTACAAATTCTTCCCGCGCTTCTGCACCTCTACCGACTTTCTTGATTTTGCCCTTCAGGTTCGTGTGCAGGTTGATCGTCCGCTTGTTCAGGTCTCTGAAAACAGGATCGTCCTGAAGGCGGCGGGTGATCTCATCCGCTTCCTTGGTATCGTTGCACATAATGAACAGCAGTGGCTTCTTGCCGGATGCCAGCCACTCTTCCCGGCTCTTCTGCCAGCGCTGATAGCCAAGTCTCAGATGCGCCTCGTAACGATAGGCGGCGTCATCGGTAGCCTGCTCCACCAGCTTGCCCGCGCGGCCAATAATCGGGGTTTTCACGATGCCCGCATCCACCGCCTCGCCTAGCGGCGTGTCGCAGACGATGTGTTTGAAGTAGTTCGCCTTGTTGTCCTTGGGCGTGGCGGAGAAATCGAGTTGGGAAACCAACATGCCGCCGCGTTTCCGCAGGGTTTCATGTAGGAAGGAAATCGCTTCGTTCCATGCCGAGTCCGGATCCCATACGTGGTGCGCCTCGTCGTTGAGCACCATCACTCGCTCATGGCCAGTGATGCGCTCCCGGAGAGCCGCGCCCGTGTCCAGCGCCGATGCCTTGGCCACTGCGGGTCCCATCCAATCAAAGGCTTCGCCTCTCGCGGCTCTCCGGTTCGAGTTGTCGAAAAGCCGATGAATGTTGGTGAGGTAAAGCGCGCCGCCGGTGTGCGCGCCGCCCGCTTCATCCTGCAAAACCGTCGTCAGGTTCCAATCGCCACGCCACTCGACTGGGATGAGCGGATCATTGTCGAAAATGTCCGCACCTCCGCCTTCCGGTTTGAAATCCTCTTTCAGCCGCTCGAACACCGTCAGGTTCGGAGCGATCACCACGAAGTGCCGTGCCATGTTGGATTCACTCTCGCGCATTGCGTGGAAGTAGCTCCACACGATGCACAAGCTCATCACCTTGGTTTTGCCGGAACCCGTCGCCATCTTGAAGGCATAGCGGCTCCATGCATCTTCCTCATCCGTGATGCCCAGCGCGGCGGTTTCGGCGTAGGCACCGCCGAAGTCGGCGATCACTTGCGAGAGGCATTCGAGTTTCCGAACCTCTTTCAGATAGATGAAAGTCTCCACCGCTTCACGCTGACAAAAATAATACCGGAACTCGTATCCACCCACCTGATGACTGCGGCCAAACCAATGGTTCAGCAGGTAGCGCGTGGTATCGCTCGCTCCCGGATAAAACGCATCCCGCCAGTCCTTCACCGCGCCACGCAGGTTCTGGGCGAGGGTGATGCCGCTCGGGCGTCGGCCGTCGCGGGCGGTGGCTCCTTCGCCGCCATCGGCGCGGACGCGGTGCTTGCGCGGCTCTTCCCAAGCGGAAAAGAGCGGTTCAAGAGATTCGGTTTTAATTGTTAGGGATTCGGACATGGGATTGAGGAAAATAGTTGGGGAGCACACGCGCCCTCGCGTGTGGTTTTCAGCGCCCTCGCTGAAAACATGCGTGGTATTGTGGGTGAGACATCGGATCACAGGTCCGCCGACCAAGCCGCGAGGGCGCGGCTTGGAACACGCGGGGGCGCGTGTGCTCCCCATTCATGCGTCCACCTCCAGCGTCAGGCTGGTGTCGCAGCCGAAGACATCGACCACCTTCACGCAGATGGTGTGCTTGCCCGCTGACGGATAAACGTGGCTGGAATCGCTCACGGTTTTTAGACTTCGATCCTTCCGTGTCCGGTAGTCCTGCCAATCGTGGTGAAACGGCTCGCCCGGCTTCCAATCGAAGTCCACCGCCCAGAAGTCGATGAAATCAAATCCGCTGCGGATCGCACGCTCCTGCAAGGCTTCCAGTTCCTTGCCCGGAACCTCTGCTAGCGAGGGCAGGAATTTCGTTAGCTTCACTTCCACCATCTTTTGCCCGCGCTCGGCGCGGGTGATGGCCTCCGCCTCCAGCACCGCCATTTCCAGAAACGGTGGCGGACTCTTGCGGTTCTTCTCCATGATCTCGCGCGGGATCGGCACCAGCTTGATGCGAATGCCGTGCTCCGCTTCCAATGCGATGCAATGCTGGCGCAATTCCATCTGGAATTCCCACGCGAGACAGAACACCTCGCGCCCGCCCGCAGCCACCACGGCCTCGGACACCAGCCTCGCCTCGTCACTGGTGAAAATCCCATCAATGCCATCGACATGGCAGAACGCCGATCCCTTCCGCCCATGAAGTAGCGGACTGATCGCGTTGGTGAGAATCTCCGCCCGGAAAAATTCCAGCACCACTTTGCGGTGTTCCTCCTCCGCACCTTTCAAGCGATCCTTCTGCCACCACTGCCGTTCGTAGCGTCCGAGATTGTGGACATCAAAAGCGCGGTAAGGCTGGCCGCCGTCATGCAACTTGCGCTGCACCTCGATCATCCGCTTGCGCGTCGTGTGGATCGCAAAACGCCCGAGATCCGCCATGATCCAACGCCGCCCCAACCGCTCCGCCACCGCACCTGTCGTGCCACTGCCGCAGAAGAAATCGGCGATGAGATCACCTTCGTTGCTGCTAGCTCGGATGATGCGCTCGAGGAGGGCTTCGGGTTTTTGGGTGGAATAGTCGGCACGTTCGTCCGCAACTGGATTCACTGGCGGAATGTCATCCCAAACTGAATCCACAATATCTCCTGGAACATCATCGAGGTAGATGATCCTACTGCCACCAGCCGTTGGATTGACGTCGTCCCTGTAGCGCCGTCCGTCTTTATCCGTTTTGAATCGTGCGATGTATTCCGGTTTGTGCGGCTTATATTGGGTGCTCCAAGTCCACTGCACGCTCTTTCGATACGAAAGAATGCTATCGTGCTTTTGGGGGAACTTTCGCGTCGTCTTCCGCTTGAACGCAAAATACGTCCAAGCGATTTCGTTCAGAAAATTGTCCTTTCCGAAAATGTCGTCCAGGACGCAACGAAGGAAGTAGCTCACTCGCCAGTCGCAATGCACATAAATGCTCCCATTATCCGATAGCAGGTCTTTCATCAGCGACAGTCGCTCAAACATCATGTGCAGATAGGAATCCGTACCCTTTCCCCACATGTCGCGGTAAGCGACCATTTCCAATGTGGACTGATCCTTCTCAACCGTCTCCTTTCCATCGCCAATCGGCACATCCATCGTGAAATCCGCGCCCACATCGAAGGGCGGGTCGATGTAGATGAGATCCACCTTGCCCTTGAAATCGGCGAGTAGGCTGGCGAGCACGAGTTTGTTATCGCCCCAGATCAGGCGGTTGCGGAACGCGGTAGCGTCTTGGACTGCGGCAGTCCTCTGCCGCTTTTCGTCGTCGGAGCTTGCACCTGAAAGCGGCGGAGGACCGCCGCAGTCCAAAGCCTTCGGCCCAGCGGCGAAGACGCGTTTCTCCCACATCTCCATTTGGCCGTCGGCCTCTGCCCGTTGGCGCGGCTCATCGACGGTTTCGATTTTCTGCAAGGGCATCGCCAGTGAGGCGGCATCCACCTCGCGGCGGCGGCCATACTCGTCGTATTTCCCATCCCACACCAGTTCGGTGCGCTTGAGGGAGAGCGGATGGGGATTGGCGGGTCCCCAGTGAAAGTCAGGGGAGGGCGTGGATGCGGCTGTGCCGCCGAGTGATTCGGACATGAGGGTGCGTGTGCGGGCGCGCAGCCTCAGTGCTTCGGCGGTGTGTTCTGTTCCGGGGTGATTCTTTGTCGTGCCTGTAAAAAAAACGAGGGACGTGCCTACACACGTCCCACTACAGGCACTGGAATGCCCCGGACAGAACGCGGAGACACGTCCCAATCCGGGGCGTATGTCCAGCGCTGCCTGTCCTTTGAATTTCCAGTTTCGTAGTGGATCAGCAGCCGAAGCGACGCGAAATCGCTTTGGTTCAGGTGATGTGAGTGAAGGGGGTTGCTATGGCATGAAGTGCTACTTGAAGCGAAAGGAGGAAGCCATGCCCGATAGGGGCTGTCAAACCCTCAGGCGACAACGAGATCGTTGTCTCGCCTTATTTCCTCACCCGTTTGCGCCCACGTTTCCTTACACCGAGCCTAAGATTGGCTTGCTGGGTGCGGCGGCTTGAACGATATCATGCATGCCTGCGTATGGGCTTTCCCGGATCATGAATCGTTTTGCATTAGCATCCATGCGGCCGTTGTGACCCTGGGCCTCATCACGGGCTGTGAGGAGTCGCATTCCGCTTCGTTTGGAAAACGTGACATCCCGCCCGCGCTGCCACTGTCCAAGTCACTACCCCAGCCCGCCGAGCATGGACTGGTAGATGGCGTTGCTTTCGCGGAGCTGCTCGTGGCTGCCGTCTGCGGCGATGCGGCCGTTTTGGAAAACTAAGATACGATCAGCGATGGTGATGGTGCTGAAACGATGCGCAATGATGAAGGTGGTGCGGCCTTTCACTAACTCGGCGAGTGCATTCTGGACCATGGCTTCGCTTT
>JANMLQ010000231.1:0-7510 GCA_031372635.1 Akkermansiaceae bacterium
CTGGATGGAAGCATTCGATGCGGGAATGTTCTCCATGCGCCCCACCGGTCGGAAATCGCGCTCTGCAAACACGGACGCCAGCATGAGGAAGAACACGAGAAGGATACGAGTTTTCATGGGGAAGTTGAGTTGATGTTTTGAGATGGAACTGATGGGACTTTCCAAGTGGACGGGGAGTCAAAAAGCCGCTTACAGACGACTGCGATGGCCTTTAGCCAACTCCCCGAAGGCAGGCGGCCTGGACATACACCACCGCCTCCCCGGCCTTTCAGTCGGTTTGGCGGCATCGTTGCGGTCGATGCCGACCGCTGTAAGCGAGGTTTTTGAATCCTCATCCGCTGGGGCAGACGTAAGAATCAAGCGCCGGAGCGCAGGAGACAGCAAGTAAGAACTTAATTGGATTTTTAGGGCGCTTCTCCCCTCAGGTAACTTTATCCACTGGCGAAATTAACGAGGTCATCGCCGCGTATCGGGTGGGCATGTGGAAAACGTGCGGGATTTATCTAATGGCGGCTCTGACTGCGAACGCGAGCGAGCTTTCGGAAATCCCACATCCACGATTGTGGCTCACTCGTGCGGGCGAAGGGCCGCTTCGCGAAAAGCTTACCGCAGATCCGCTCGCCGCGAAGCTCCACGCCTCGGTGATGGACGAGGCCGGGCGCATAGTTAAACAACGCACCTGCCGCTATGACATTCCCGATGGCAAGCGCCTGCTCGGCGAATCGCGTCTGGCTTTGAAAAACATCACCTGCACTGCATGGGCATGGCGCATGGGTGGCGATGAAAAATTCCGCCTGCGTGCCATCGCCGAGATGGAGGCCGCGTGTGCGCTGAAAGACTGGAACCCGAGCCACTTCCTCGATGTCGCGGAAATGGCTACTGCCGTCGCCACCGGCTACGACTGGCTCTATCCCACACTCACGCCGGAACAACGCGGGATGTGCGAGCAGGCCATCGTTGAAAAAGCACTCAAGCCCGCAAAGAAGGTCTTCGATACCGGCGGCTGGTGGTCGAAACCAAAAAACAACTGGGCCCAAGTCTGCGGCTCTGGCATCGCTATCGCAGCCATCGCCGTTGCCGGAAAAGACGGCGGACTCTCCGAGGATTTGTTCGCCAGCGGACTGAAGCTCATCGAGAGCTGCGGCGCTTTCTATCAGCCGGACGGCATGTATCCCGAAGGCGCGGGTTACTGGCACTACGGCACGAACTACCACGTCATGTTGCTCGCCGCATGCGAGACGCTGGACCGGAAGTTTTCCGAAGACCCCATCCTGCAAAAAGCCGGTGCCGCGATCATACATCTCACCAGCCCCGCGCGACTGCCCTTCAATTTCGCAGACGGCCATGCGAGGGAGGAAACGCCATCGCCCGCGCAGTGCTGGATCGCTTCGCATTACAACGATGCGGCGCAGGCCAAGTATGTTAGAGGCATTTACCAGCGCGCGTTCGATGCTGGGAAAACAAACAAAGCCGGATCACGATACGCCCCTCTATCCATCCTCTGGCTACCTGCGGATCCCGGCACCGAGAAAACCCTACCCACCTCCGCCGTCTTCCGGGGTGAGCAGGCCATGGCGCTGTTCCGCAGCGGCTGGGAAGCGAAGGACGCATGGCTCGGCATCAAGGGCGGCACACCCGATGCCAGCCACGGCCACATGGATGTAGGCAGCTTCGTTTATGATGCACACGGCACGCGCTGGATTCACGATCTCGGCAGCGATAACTACAACCTGCCCGCTTACTTCGGCAAAAAACGCTGGGACTACTTCCGTCTCCAGAACCGTTCCCATAACACTCTGGAAATCGACGGCAATCTCCAGAAACATAACTCAAAACCCTGCCCGCTCGTTTCATCCACCATCACTGGCAATCTCTACGCCGCCACCTTTGATCTGAGCACCGCCTATGCAGGCTCCGCATCCAAGGTCAGCCGTGCCGCTACTTTCAATTCTATTAGCGGCCTCACCCGCATCACCGATGAAATCACCACGCCCAAAGGTGAAGTCATCTGGCGTGCCTACACCGATGCCGAAGTGGAAGTGAAAGGCGAACTCGTAACCCTGCGCAAAGACGGCAAGCAAATCACCCTGCGCCGTGCTTCCCCGGCAGGAAGCTGGAGCATCGCGAGCGCCAAGCCACCCACTGCGGAAGAGAAACAAAACGAGGAATTCCGCGCCATCGTCCTCACCGTGCCCAAGGCGGAAAAACTCTCCATCATCGTCGAGATCCGGCCTTGAACGGGGTTGACGATCATCGCCCGCACGCCAACCCTTGCAGCGATCATGAACACCGACGCTCCCGAATGGTTTGCTCCGCTCGTTTCCCTGTTAGGCAGGGAAAAGGTCACTGTCGCGGATGAGGTGCTCGCCGCGCACTCGGGAGACAAGTGGTCCGCAAGCCATCCGCCGGAGGTCGTCGTCTTCGCGGAATGCACGGCGGATGTTTCCGCTGTGATGGCATTCGCAAACGAACGCAAAATCCCCGTCACCACACGCGGCGCGGGCATCGGCTACGTCGGCGGCTGCGTGCCAGTGCATGGCGGCATCGTGCTTTCCGTCATGCGCATGAACCGCATCCTCGGCATGCATCCCGAAGACGGCGCGGCCATCGTCCAGCCCGGCGTCATCACGCGCGATCTCCAGATGGCCGCGCACGCCGTGGGTTGGGAGTATCCGCCGGACCCCGCTTCGTTGAAGGAATGCTCGATCGGTGGAAACATCGCCACCAATGCCGGCGGGCCGCGTTGTTTGAAATACGGCGTCACTCGTAGTTATGTGTTGGGACTTGAAGTCGTGCTTGCCGATGGCCGCGTGCTGCGCACCGGTGGGCGGCTTCACAAGAACAAGACCGGCTTCGATCTCATCGGCCTCTTCACCGGCTCCGAGGGAATGTTAGGGATCGTCACCGAGGCCACGCTGCGCCTGATCCCCAAGCCCGCGCATCGCTCGATGCTCGCCGCGATCTTCCCCGAGTTCCCGATGGCCGCTGCCGCCGTGCAGGCCATTCTCAATGTGGGCCACCTGCCATCCGCGTTGGAAATTACCGACTCCTTTACGCTCGCTGCCGCCCGCAAGATGCTCGGCGAGGAAACCTTTCCTCCAGGAAACGCCCACCTCATCGTGGAGATCGACGGTCGCCCCGCCGCAGTCGCCGCCGAGCTGGAGGAACTCTATCAACTCATCGTTTCACTCGGCGCTACCTTCATCGAACGCGCGCCGGACGAGGCCTCGTGCGAGCGCATCTGGAATCTCCGCCGTCAGTTCTCTTATGCCTTACGCGAGACCGGCCTTCACAAACTCAACGAGGACATCGTCGTGCCGCGCTCCAAGCTCGTCGAGCTTGTCGCCTTCGCACAACAACTCCAACAAGACACCGGCATCCCCATCGCATGCTTCGGCCACGCGGGCGATGGCAACATCCACACCAATCTCATGGTCGGCGATTATCAGGATCCCTGCGCAAGGGAACGCGCCGATCACGCGCTCGATCTGCTCTTCCAATGGGTGCTGGAAAACAACGGTGCGATCACTGGCGAGCATGGCGTAGGCCTCGCCAAGAAACGCTGGTTCCACCAAGCCATCGGCGCGACTGCCTTCGATGTTCATCTGGCGCTCAAGCACGCACTCGATCCCGCCAGCCTTCTCAACCCCGGCAAGTTTCTATGAGCTCGTTCATGAAAGGACTCATCGTTTCTCTCCTCTGCGGCAGCACTCCGCTGCGGGCGGAGATCGACTTCGCACGCGACATCCGCCCGATCCTCAATGCCAACTGCACGTCCTGCCACGGCGGCGTAAAGGAAGCGGGCGAAGTTTCCTTCATCTACCGCGAGCTAGCACTCGGAAAGGGTAAGTCCGGCAAGTCCGTGATCGTTCCCGGAAATCCGGACGCTTCGGAAATGATCGCCCGCATCACCTCCACGGACCCGGATGAAATCATGCCCAAGCCCGAGCACGGGCCGCCGCTCGCCAAGAACCAGATCGCCACCCTTCGCCAATGGATTTCCGAAGGCGCGAAGTGGGGCGAGCACTGGGCATTCGTCGCTCCGCAGAAATCTCCGCTGCCATCTGTTAGGCAGGCGGACTGGCCGCGCCGCGATGTCGATCACTTCATCCTTGCGCGACTGGAAGCGGAGAAGTTGCGGCCATCCAAAGAAGCCGCGCCCGAACAATGGCTGCGCCGCGCTTCACTCGATCTCACCGGCCTGCCGCCTTCCATCGAGCAGCTCGATGCCTTTCTGAAAAACTCCGCCGCCGATCCGCAGGCTGCCATCGAGAAGGAAACCGAGCGCCTTCTCGCTTCGCCACATTTCGGAGAACGCTGGGCGTCCGTCTGGCTCGATCTCGCGCGCTATGCGGACTCCGAGGGCTTCGCCCAAGACAGCCGCCGCGATGTCTGGAAATTCCGCGACTGGGTGATCGACTCGTTCAACCATGATCTTCCCTACGACCAGTTCACCATCGACCAACTCGCCGGTGATCTCATCGCGAATGCCACGCTCGATCAGAAAATCGCCACCACCTTCCAACGCCTCACACAATCCAACGAAGAAGGCGGCACTGATGACGAAGAGTTCCGTGTCGCCGCCGTCATCGACCGCGTCAGCACCGCATGGGAAGTCTGGCAGGGCATCACCTTCGGTTGCGTGCAGTGCCACTCTCATCCTTACGAGCCGATCAAGCACCAGGAGTTCTATCAGTTCATGGAGTTCTACAACCAGACCGTGGACGCCGATCTCACTGAAGACCTACCGCATCTCACCGTGCCGCTAGACAAAGCGCGTTACGCCGATGCGAACGCGCTTCAGGAAAAAATCCGCGCGGCAGAATTCGCGCTGCATGAAATTCGTAAGCGCATCGACGCGAACACCACTTGGCATCCCGCACGCGCGATGACCGCCAGTGCGGATAAGGCAAAACTCACCATCAGCGAAGTGAACGGCGTGCAGGAATACCGCGCCGATCCCAACGTCGCAGCCGGAGCCACCTATCGACTTACGTTTTCATGTGATCTGAAAACCATAACTGCCCTTCGCGTGGAGTTCCTACCGCTGGATGAGAAAAAGGCCGCTCACTCGGCGGAATGGGGAGCCATCCTCGAAAAGATCACGCTGGAAACCGTGGACGCCGCAGACAAGGCAACGCTCGTGAAGTTACAGGAAGTCATCGCCGATGAAGCGCATTCCTTGTTCGATCCCAATGGCTCGCTCGCCAACAAGGAGCAGGGCTGGGGCACCCACACCAAGACCTTCGGCCCGCGCCATGCCACCATCGTGCTTGCCGAGCCACTCGCACTCACGCCCAGTACCAAGCTGCGCGTGGTGATGAAGAACGGCGGCATGCTGCTGTCGAGTTTCCCGATGGTTTCCAAACGCGGACGGCTCGCCGTGACCGACCAGCCGCAGTGGACCACTCATCTAACCGATCCGCAGGTGCTGGATCTCCGCAAGCGCATCACGGACAGCCGCCGCAGCCTCAAGGACATTCCCGGCACCACCGTCCCGATCATGCAAGAGCGCGATCCCGCTTTCCCACGCGGCACCCATGTCTTCATGCGCGGCAACTGGCTCGACAAGGGCGAGCAAATCAAAGTCGCCAATACCCCCGCGATCTTTCCACCGCTGCGCCCGGAAAACTCGGCGCACGCCACCCGGCTCGATCTCGCACGCTGGATCGCAGCACCCGCCAATCCGCTCACCGCCCGCGTCGCGGTCAATCGTTTCTGGCTGGAACTCTTCGGTACCGGCATCGTGCCAACACCCGAAGACTTCGGCTCATCCGGTGAGAAACCCACCCATCCAGAATTGTTAGACACGCTCGCCGTGCGCTTCTCCACCGACATGAAGTGGAGTGTGAAAACCCTGCTGCGCGAACTCGTCACCAGCGCCACCTATCGCCAGGACTCCACCACCACCGCAGCACTCGAAGCGCACGACCGCAGCAACCGTCTGCTCGCACGCGGACCGCGCCAGAGGCTCACCGCCGAGATGGCCCGCGATCACTCGCTCGCCGTCGCCGGCCTGCTCAGTCCGCAGCTCGGCGGGCCGCCTGCCTTCCCTCCGATCCCCGATGGCGTCTGGAAACCATTCACCCCCGATCCATGGAAAACGCCCGCACCCGGCATGCCGGAGCGCTACCGCCGCGCGGTCTATACCTACATGAAACGCAGCGTGCCCTATCCCTTGTTCGCCACCTTCGACGCTCCCTCGCGCGAGATCGCATCGAAACGCAGGCTCGTCTCTAACACACCGCTGCAAGCACTCGCCATCCTCAACGATCCCGCCTTCCAAGAAGCCGCAGCAGCCATCGCGCAACGCATGCAACGCAGCGCCGCAGGTGATGTGGCCGCGCAGGTTTCCTTCGGCTATCGCGCCACCACTTCCCGCGCCATCACCCCGGATCGTCTGGCGGAACTCGTTTCACTCAATCAAAAGCTGGTGGCTGATTACACCGCCGATCCCGCACTCATGAAGAGCGTCGCGGACAATCCATCCCAAGCCGCGATGACCGTCGTTGCCTCAGTCATCCTCAACCTCGACGAATCACTAGCACGCTAACATTTTCCCCACCATGAACCTTTTCCAAACCCTCCATCGGGAAGAGCTACATCATCTCACCCGCCGCCACTTCCTCAAGGACTGCACGCTGGGTCTCGGCTCGCTCTATCTTGCGAACCAAAGCCTCGGCGCGGGTGTGGGAAAACTTGAGATCAAGCATGATGTCGCCAATCCCTTAGGCACACTCGCGCCATCCTTCGCGCCGAAGGTCAAGCGCGTCATCCACCTGCACATGGCAGGCGCACCCAGCCAGCTCGAACTCTTCGACTACAAGCCGCTGCTCGCGAAATACAACGGCAAGGACTGCCCGAAGGAATACCTCGAAGGCCAGCGATTTGCATTCATCCAAGGCGTGCCTCGAATGCTCGGCCCGCAATATCAATTCAAGCAACACGGCCAGTCCGGCGCTTGGATTTCCGACCGCTTGCCCACGCTCGCACAACACGCCGATAAGCTATGTTTCGTAAAGTCGATGCAGACCGATCAGTTCAACCACGGACCCGCCAAGCTGCTGCTGCACACCGGAAACCAAAACCTCGGCTACCCATCCGTCGGCTCCTGGGTCACATGGGGACTCGGCACGGAAAACCAAAACCTGCCCGGCTTCATCGTGTTGATTTCCGGCGGTCGTCCTCCGCGCGGCGGTGCGGCACTGTGGACCAATGGTTTCCTGCCATCCGTCTATCAAGGCGTGCAATGCCGCTCCGGCGGTGATCCCGTGCTCAATGCCGCCAATCCTCCCGGCGTGACCCGTGACATTCGCCGCGCCGCGCTGGATTCACTCAACCGCCTCAACGCCCGCACCCACAAGGAACTCGGCGATCCGGAAACCGTCACCCGCATCGCCCAATATGAAATGGCCTACCGCATGCAAATGTCCGTCCCCGAAGTGATGAGCATCAAGGAAGAGCCAGCGCACATCCTCGACATGTACGGAGCCAAGCCCGGCATGACTTC
>JANMLQ010000240.1:0-9479 GCA_031372635.1 Akkermansiaceae bacterium
CCGCGGTTGTAGGCATCGAAGGCTTTGCGGAATTCCTCCGGGATCTCGGCGCTTGCATTGCCCGCGGCCTTGGGCACGCGGCGGACTTCTCTGCCGCCACCTGAGTTGCCAGCCGTCGCTTCGTTGGCGGTGTCCGACTCGCCGGTCTGGCCTTCACCACCCTTGTCGCCGGGTTTGTCGCCTTTGCCTTTGCCTTCACCCTTCTGGTCGCCGTCGGGTTTTTTACCCATCATGCGCTCCATCATGTCCATCATCGCGCCACCGGACTTGCCGCTGCCGCTTTTCTTTTCCTTCGCGGCCTCGGCGATCTTTTCGATGATCTCGGTCTGCGCGGCGAGGGTGACTCCGCCGGTATCGGATTCGGAAAGCTTGTCGGTCGCCTCGTCCATGATTTTCTCTGCCTCGCGCAGGAGTTCGGCGACCTTCGGCTGGGTTTGCTCGGCGATGAGCTGCTGCACATCGGCTGCGAGTTCATCCTGATCGTCAGCGACTTTTTCGGAGCCTTCCTTGTGCTTTGCCAACGCCTCTTCGCGGGTTTCCTCAGCAGCAGTTAGAAAACCGGCAGTCAGAAAACCGAGTGCGGTGATGAGGATCGGATGTTTCATGGTTCGTCGCCCTCCGGCTTCTTCGTTTCAATATCGCGGCGCAGCTGCTCCAGCACACGGGTGCGGGACCGGATGTCTTGTTCCTGCTGGATCATCTTCATCACGCGCAGCATGAATTCAAAATCCTCATCTTCGGAATTCGGGGCACCACCGTCGCCACCACCGCCATCTTGGTCTTTTTCGCCTTCGAGTTTTTTTGCCCAGCCGTCTAACATGTCCGCCCACTTCTTGGCGCGCTCGGCGGCTTTGTAGGAATAATTGGTGGAGAGCGAGGTGCGGACTTCTTCCAGGCCGATGTCGATATTCGATCCGCGCATTTCATCGAGGATGGCCTTGAAGGTCTCGGTCTTGGTGCGCGCGTAGTAGTTTCCGAGATCCTCCTGAATCCAGCGCACGTCACCGGCAGTCTCCATTTGCTGGCGTGAGTTATCTCCCAACTTACGGAGGTCGGAAGGATCGAGTTCGGAGTTCTTCAGTCCGAGCACGCGCTCGAACGCTTCCTTCAGAGAGCTGACGATGCCGTTCTCCTCGGTGGCGGCTTTTTTCAGCCGGTTGACGAAGGTGCCAGCCTCGAAGCGGCGGTTCGCATCGTTCGCCTTCTGGATGGCTTCCTGCATTTTCTCCACCACCTTCTGCTGCTCCTGCGCGGCCTGCTCCACATCTTTCTCGGACTTCTCTGATGTGTTCGACTGCTCCTGCGAATCCGTGAGTTTTTCCTGCACCTTGGGAACGTCCTGCTTGGAAAGTTCCTGCATGTCCTTGAGCGACTCCGCCATCTTCTGGAGTGTCTCCTTGTCGATGTCGCCATTGCGTGCGGCGTCCTTCATCAACTGCTCCATGCGCTCGGTCATCTCATCCATGCGGCGCTTGGTCTCTGCTTCCTCGTTCTGCTGGTCTTCGAGTCGCTTGCGGTTCTCGTCCTTCTGGAGCTCGTTGCCATCGAGTTTTTCGAGCCGCCTCGTTTCATCTAGCAGGTTCTGCTCGCGCCGTGCGAGATCCTCCAGCTCGGTGATCTGGCTATCGAAGCGGTTCTTGAGCATCTGCGCGTGTTCGTCGCGCGTGAGCACATAGAGCGTGACTGGCTCCGAGTAAATGCGGCCACGATCCGGAAAACGATCCTCCGTCCATGCGCGCAGCGTGATCTTCTGCGGAGTGATGTTGAAGGCCGCCGGTGAAAACGCAGCGGGCTGCATCATGCGGCGTTCTTCGGCGGCTCCCTCGCCGAGTTTCAATTCCCCTTTCGCAGGCCTCTCGGCACTCGGTCTTGTGAACTGTCCGCTCCACTCGATACCGCTGGCCTTCACTCCGAAATCATCCTCTGCGAGCACTTCAAAATCGAAGGTTTCCTCGGGAAGCATCACCTTCTGGCGGTCGATGCCTTGGAGGTAGCAAGTCGGCGGCGCGTCCTTGAGCGCATCCACGCGCAGGCGGAATCCGGCCTCGCCTGTGAGGCCGAGCTGGTCCGTCCATGCGAAGGGAATCTCAAACGGCAACTCGCCCACTAACAACTCGGGCGTGCGCGCCTTGGAGCCGGAGATTTCCATCGCTCCATCCAGCGGCGTGTAGGAGGAAACTGCGGTGGCGTTTTCCTCCACGGAAATCCCGCGGGTGGGACCAAAGGTTCCGTTAGAAAGCGGGCGCGTCATTGCCAATTCGATGCGCACCTTGCTGCCTTCCACCGCGCTGACCACGCCTGAGTTGAGATCCAGCGTGCGCTCCGGGATGCCGAGATAGACCGGCGGCATGACCACCGCGCGCACCTGCTCGGTGGACGGGCGCATCACCGGCTCCACGCGTAGCTCATGACGCAGATCGCCGATTTTAAAAACAACCGTGCCCGGATCTTGCTGACCGGGAAACGTGAAGCGATAGCTGTTCTTTTCCAAATCCGCCGTGCGGATCGGCTGCATGCCGTAGCGACCACTCGCGGACGATGGGCGTTGCTCGGATGTTTTCGCGAGCCGCAGTGTGACATCGAAGGCTTCGCCAAACGCCACCGCGATTTTGACCGGCGGCTTGTCCAGCTTGGTGAACGTGTAGCGCTCGGTATCGGAAAGCGGCATCAACCAGCGCTCAAGTGCGTTGATGCCCGCGCGGGGTGTTAGAGTGAAGGTCACCGCCGCAGCAGCCGCCAGCGCCATCGCGGCGAGCGTCCATTTGCGGTGCTTCTGGGGTGGCATCGCGTCCGCCAGCTTACGGCGTCCGGTTTCCACCGCGACCGCTTCCATCGCTGCCTCACGCAGGCGCGGCGAAAGCGAATCCTCGCTGCCTTCCTGATGCTGAAGCTCGATCACGCCGAGCAACCTGTCGCCAAGACCGGGGTAGCGTTTTGCAATCAAACGCGCGAGTTGCGTCTCGCGGCGTTGTTTCCACACCCAGCGATGCAGCCAGTAAGGAGCGAAGCCCGCGAACAGCGAAATCCCGCCCACCAAAATCAGCAGCCGCACCCAGCCAGGCGTCGGCAAAACACGGTCCAGCCCATACACCAGAAGGAAAGAAACCAGCAGCCCGATCATCCCCGCCGCCGCCGCCTCCACGATCTTCACCCGCCACAAGTGACGCCGGAAATCCGCCAACTGAAGCCGCAGCGACTCCGGAATGACGACTTTAGGGGATTGGGGTGAGGCGGGCATGAACGAACAACTCCGAAGCAGGGACTCGCGGATACGCGGCAAACTCACAGAAGAGCCCCCGCGCATCCAGCGCAATTTCGCCTATTCAGCGATTCCCACAAGCGGCTTTGTCTCACCCGGTCGAGGCGTCTGTAACCGGCAGGGACCGATCCGCAAAAAAGACAGGGACCGTCTCTCCGAGCGGTCCCTGCCAAGAAACGCGAGCGCAAGGTAGGAATTTCCCAACCGCGAATCTTGGCCGCCGCAACTGCTCGTTGTGCAACACTTGCCCCAAAGTTGAATCTTGAAACAGCAAAACACGGCGGCTAAGTTTCAAGCATGATCTTGCAAGTCCCGGACAGCATGGCTAGGCAAGCGGATGTTTCCGACGATGAGATGATCTTCGGCCTCGTCTTCGGCCTGCTCTTCCAAGGACGGCTAACGCTGGGACAGGCGGGCGCGGCGCTCGGAGTCTCCAAGCCGCGCATGATGGAGATGCTGCATGATCGCGGACTGCCTATGCCGTATGACGCAACGGACGCTACCGACGATCTGGCTACGCTAGACCGACTTCAGAGCCGCGCTCCATCCGGCGCTGCCCCATGATCGTCGTCAGCGATACCACGGCGCTGACCACGCTCATGAAGTGCGGTCTCGAGCAGCTACTGCCCGCGCTTTATTCCGAGGTGCTCGTCCCGCAGGCAGTGGCTCGCGAGCTGCTCGATTTCCATGCCGCGCTGCCCGCGTGGTGCATCGTACGCGAGACTGCAGACAGTCAGTTGCTCGATGACCTGCGTGCCACGATTGATCCCGGCGAGGCCGAGGCCATCGCTCTCGCCCTTGAGCTTCATGCGGATCTGGTGTTGCTAGACGACAAGAAAGGCCGCCGCCAGGCCGATCGACTGCGTGGCTCTGCCCGCCGTGCTCGTCGCCGCCAAACGTGCGGGACTCATTGCCTCGCTGGCCGAGACCTTCGCCACACTCGGAAGCAAAGGCCGCTACGGCGTATCTGAAAGCGCGGCTCGGGTGTTGCTCCGCTCCGTGGGCGAATCCAACGAATCTTGAAGAAGCGTCATTCAAGAGCCGGCCGTTTTCACCTCTTCATTCGCCAGATTCGCAGGATTCGCGGTGCCTGAGTTCTTCGAGCACTGAGGTGTCTTACAAGACCATTGTCGTTCCAATCCGCGTCCCCTTTGCGACCTTTGCGGCTCTGCGGTTAATCCAAAGTATCGACTCTCACGCGTCGTTTTCCTGCTCCGGCAGCATCAATGCCACCAAGGCCGCCGGGATGAATAGCAGCCCCGCGTAAAACAACGCCACACGCGCATCCCCCACCTGCACGAAGAGTCCGAAAAACACCACGCCCACCGCCGAGAACAAGCGGCCGATGTTGTAGGAAAACCCGGCCCCCGTCGTGCGCAGTAGCGTTGGGAACAGCGGCGGCAGGCACATCGTGAACAAGCCGAACACGCCTTGGCAAATTCCGATCACAAAGAACCAAGCCAAGGTAGCCCCATGGCCAAGCGGTTGGGAAAACGCGACCAACATCACCACGCCATAAGCAGCCAGCATCCAAGTGATCGCCCGCCGGTAGCCCAAGCGCACCGCCAATCCACCCGCCAGGTAGTTACCGATCAGCGAGCCGATCATGATCCACACCAGCGCTATCACTACCGCATGATTCTGCCCGGAAGCATCCAGCGTACGCACCTCCGGCAGGCTGCGGATGTGACTCTGCTGCCAAAACATGAACGTCCAATGCGCCGTCAGCGACACCGCGCAGATCACCAGCGTGCGCCACGTCACACTTCTAACAGCCGGGCCGAACAACTCGGAAATTCCTGGCGGCTTCGTCTTCCTCCGCGCGGCCACCCAGTTTTCCGGCTCCGGCACTTCCTTGCGAATCCACAACGTGAACAAGGCAGGCAACACACCCACCACGAAAATCCAGCGCGGGCTGCAGTCCGCCAATAACCAACCCGCAGCACATGCCAGCAGGATACCCAAGTTCACCGCCGATTGCAGCGTCGCCGCAATCCATGGCCGCCAGCTCTTCGGCCATGTTTCTGCAAGCAACGAAGCCCCCACCGCCCACTCGCCGCCGATCCCCAGCGCGGATAGAAAACGAAAAACTAACAGATGCCACCACTCGGTGGAAATCGCCGCCAAGCCCGTGAATCCCGCATAAGTCAGGATCGTGAAAATCAAAGCCCGGCTGCGCCCAATACGATCGCCGATCCGCCCGAACAATGCCCCGCCCAGCGCCCAGCCGACAAGAAACGCCGCCTGAATGATCGCGGACTTCTCCTTCACCAACGAAGGATCCGCCACCGCCGCATCTTTCAGCAGCAAGGCCACGAAGGGCATCGCCACCAGCGTGTAAATGTGCATGTCCAGCCCATCGAACAACCACCCCAGCCAAGCGGCCAAACCGGACTTCTTCTGGGCGGATGACAAACTACGGAGAGGAGCAAGCGAGCCGGACACCCACCCCGTCTAACCTGCGGACCGCACAGACAGAAGCCGAAAAACCGCGAGCGTGGCTGCGGGTTACAAGCTCACTCCCCACTCACTCGAATGAAAAAAACACAGAGGGAAAGGAACATGGGAATCCATTCATCATTCCTCTGTCTAAGGCTTGATTAAAGTTACTTTCAAATGTCGGCAGTTCACCTTTCCAGATTCGCAGTGCCTGAACTCTTTGGTCAACGCTGCAACCACATTTACCACACCAGCCGCGCGGTTGTCCGCCATGCCATGAAGGTAGATGACCGTGCCTCTAGCCTTACTTTGAAATTTTCCGCGCCAACCTTCCATGCGCACGCCATCGACATCACACGTGACATTTTTACAACCTGCCGGAGGCGATGCATTGCACGGCTTTCGAGTCGGATGAAGGAGAATCGCGGATCCAATGTTCGGCAGGAAGACCATCACCAGCACTGCGGCAATCAACAGCGCGACTCCGCAATACTTGAGGAACTTTTTCAAACGCCGCTTCAAGATTTTTCTAACCTACCGCCGCCCTGCCCGCAGCTTCACCAGTCGCGAAGCAGGTGCCCATCACGCGGATGGATGCTTGCGCGTCGTGGTCTGCGGAAATGCAGCGGCCTGCAACGAAGAGACGGTCCATTCCCAGCGGTTTCAGGCAGCGCAGCGGGATGCCGCAGGGTCGGTTCTCATGAGGAAAGCGGAGTTTCGGCCCTCGTGGGTTTTCACGAAATTCCATCGGCCAGGTGGCGAGTGCGATCTCATCATCGAAACGTCTGCCCTCCAGCAAGTCCGCACCTGTTAGAACGTATCCGCCGATCCAGCGGCGGCTTTCACGGATACCGGCACGCACCGGCCAATGGCTGATGTAACTGCCACGCCACGCTTCATCACGCGCGGCGAGCCAGCGGATGGTTTGCGAAGCGATTGCGCGGCCTTGCATCTCCATGCGACTCAAGCATACCGCATCCAGCGGATTGAAGTCATCCGCTGTCGCAGCACCGGCAAGATCGAGCGTCGCGAAGATTTCACCGGGCCTGCCGGAGGCGCGGAATGAGAGGCCCAGCGCGTCCGCAGGAATCTCACCGGAACGCACGCCTTCCACTAGCAGACCTGAGGCACGGAGGCGGACATCATCACCCATTTCAGATAGACTCCGCACACCAAATACATAGGCGGGACGTTGCAAGCGGGTGGCTGGAGCGATGGAGAATTCCTCGCCCAGAAAACCAGCGACCACTGCATCACCCGAAGCATCCACCAGGGCACTTGCCGAAAGCGAATGATTTCCTGAGCGATCATTGAGCCGGATCAGCCAGCCATTCCCATCGCGGAGGACTGCGGTCACTTCTGAATGCAGCCGAGTTTCAAGCGCAGGCTCGGCTTTGACCAAACGATCCGCGATGGTCACGAATTCCACCGGATGCTGAGGCAGCACATCCACCCTTCCAGACCTGATCGGACCGATGCCGGTGGCCGCAATCATCAAAGCGGCGATCTCAGTGGCGAATCCTGGGTTTGCAAATTCCGCGCCCGCCTCATCCCTCAGTAGATAGAGCCCGCAGAACGAATGCACGAGCGAAGCCGTGCCCATGCCTCCGAGGAAACCATGGCGTTCTATCAGAATCGTCCGCGCCCCAGTCCTGGCCGCTGTGACTGCTGCGGCAAGTCCGGCGCTGCCACCGCCGATCACCGCTACGTCGAAGCGCCGGACATCCGGCTTCATGAGGTTTTCGCGACGATCAGTGCCGTCAGCGCCGTGGGAGTCGCGAGGTTCTTGCGGGTGAGATCGTCAGGAGTGAGTTCGACACCGAATTCGTCCTCCACTGCGACCACCAATTGCATCACGGCCATCGAGTCCAGACCGGCGGCGATGAGATCTCCGTCTTCCGGGAAATCCCAATCCAATTCCAACAGCCCTTCGGCGTTCAACCAATCAATCAGCTCCGTCGGGTTGAGTGTTATTTGCTTCGATGAATCCATGCGCGCGGAAATTGCGATGCAATACCCGGTTTCATCAAGTGGAAATAGCGATGCGAAATTCCAAGCGGTGATTTCTCAAAATTCCACTTCGGTTCCCAACACCGCGACATCCACCGGGCTGGTGTGATTTTTCTGAAGCGCATCACGCAGAATTGCCGCAGCTTCCGGTTCGCCGTGGACGAGCCAGGTGCGTTTTTTCGGGCCGGTCATTCTTGAGAAGTAATCGAGAAGCTCGGAGTGATCTGCGTGGCCGGAGAAGGAATCAACGATCTCGATTTTCGCACGGACCTTGCTGATGCCGCCGAGGATGGGGACTTCCTTCTCACCATCGCGGATGCGGCGGCCGAGGGTGTTGTCCGCACAGTAGCCGACGAAGAGCACGGTGGTTTTCGGATCGCCGATGTTGTTCTTGAGATGGTGGAGGATGCGGCCTGCTTCGCACATGCCGGAGGCGGAGATGATGATGGCTGTGCCTTCGATGTCGTTGAGCGCCTTGGAGCCGGTGACGGATCTGACGAGCGTGAGTTTTTCAAAACCGAAGGGGTTCTGTTTTTCAAACAAGGCCTGATAGACTTCCTCGTTGAAAGCATCCGGATGGAGACGATAAATTTCCGTGGCACTCACGGCGAGCGGGCTGTCCACATAGACCGGGATTTCTGGAACACTGCCATTTAGGAAAAGTTCGTTGAGCATGTAGAGCACTTGCTGCGTGCGCTCGACTGCGAAGGCGGGGATCAAAATCTTGCCGCCGCGCTGTGCCGCTTTGCGGATGATTTCCGCGAAGTGATCGCCCATGCCGGGTGGTGCTTCGTGCTCGCGGCCGCCATAGGTGCTCTCCATCAGCAGGAAATCGACATCTTGCACCGGCACGGGATCACGCAGCACTTCATTGCCGCCGCGGCCTACATCGCCGGAGAAAAGGAAGCGTTTCCGCTGGCCGTCTGCCTGATCGTGGATGTCTAACATTACCTGCGCGCTGCCGAGGATGTGTCCGGCATCAATGAAGGTGACTGTGACGCCATCGCAGACCGGCAACGGCCTGTTGTAGGAAAAGGTGACGAACTGCCTGAGGCAACGCTCGGCGTCCTGCTCGCTATAGATCGGCTCCACCGGTGGCAGTCCGTCTTTTTTGCGGTGCTTGTTGAGCCAGTCGATGTCGCCCTCTTGGATGCGCGCGGAGTCGGCGAGCATGATCTGGCAGAGATCGCGGGTGGCATCGGTGGCGTAGATGTTTCCTGAAAACCCGTTTTTTGTTAGGTTCGGCAGGTTTCCGCTGTGGTCGATGTGGGCGTGTGAAAGGACGACGATGTCGATGGACTTAGGATCGAAGTGAGGGAAGCAGCAGTTCACCTCATAGGCGTGTTTGCGCGAACCCTGATAGAGCCCGCAGTCGAGGAGGATGCGCTTGCCGTTGACTTCGAGCAGGTGCTGGGAACCGGTGGTGGTGCCGGCAGCACCGCAGAATTTGAGTTTCATGAGGTTTTCTTGGAATGGATAAAGCGGACGGCAGACATCTACCACGAATTGAGCGGATGAAACGAATTTTTTGGAGCGGCGCTTAAGAAACAAATCAGCACTTCCCCTCCCGTCGATGTCCCATCAATCCTTCAGCTTGAAAAACCTCGCCGCTCTTCTAAACTCCGCCCATAAATCCGAAGAACCAGCGCAGAGTCACCGCAGAGGAAATGCTCGAACAAACCCGTCGTGCAGACCTGCCCGAGCGTCGGGTGGCTGAGCAGCGGATCTGCGGGGATCGCGCCGAGCAATTCGATCCCGAGCCGCTCGAAGC
>JANMLQ010000246.1:0-11888 GCA_031372635.1 Akkermansiaceae bacterium
CGCGACCGCCTGCAAATGGCGAAGGAACTCCTTGCCGATTCTGGCAGCATTTTTGTGCAAATCAGCGATGAAAATCTGCATCGCGTCAGGTGCGTGATGGATGAAGTGTTTGGGGTGGATAATTTCGTCGCGATGGTGACGTTCAAGAAAACTGGCTATCAGGCGTCTTCTCTATTGCCGTCAAACAGTGACTATTTGTTGTGGTATGCACGGTCGAAGGAATCTCTGAAATATCGGCGCCTTTCGGTGTCAAAGCTTTCGACGAGCGCATTTGTCGGACAAGATCTTTGGTATGAAGAAGACAGCGGGCATCAGCGACGCCTAACGGAAGAAGAAACCGGCGATCTTGAAAGCGTGCGACCTGAGCAGCTATTCCGGCACAAACTAGCGGAGTCATCAGGAAGTTCCGGACGTGACGAATCAATCATCGTAAACGGAAAGAAGTTTAAGCCGAAAGACGGAAAGCACTTCTCATCAAATGACGTGGGAATGCAGCGACTTCTACTCGCCGACCGTTTCTTTCCAATTGGGAACACGCTTCGGTATAAGAATTACCTCGGCGACTTTCCGATTACTCCAATCACGACAAGCTGGGTAGATACGGTTGTCAGTGGCTTTTCCGACCCTCAGGTTTACGTCGTCCAAACAGCAACACGAGTCATCGAACGTTGCCTGCTAATGACCACCGATCCCGGCGACCTAGTGCTGGACCCGACGTGCGGGAGCGGGACAACGGCGTATGTGGCCGAGCAGTGGGGTCGGCGCTGGATCACCTGCGATTCCAGCCGCGTGGCGCTGGCGCTGGCCAAGCACCGGCTGATGACGGCGAAGTTCGATTACCAGCAGCTTCGCCCGTTGAGCGCGGAGGATGTGGCACGCAATCCGCACGGGACGTGGCTCACCGACCCGACGGGCAAGGTGCCCGGCAAGGCCACCTTTGACTGCAAGACGGTGCCGCATATCACTCTCAAGAGCATCGCCCGCAACACCTCGCTCGACCCCATCTTCGCCAAATACGAGCCGATCCTCGCGGAGAAGCTGGACAAACTGAACCGCGAAGTCGCCAAGGCTGGCGCGGCGCTCAAGGAGAAGCTGGTGGAGAAGCTGATCCAGAAGCATCGCGAATCCGGCGCGAACGCTGTGACGGACGCCGACACGCGCCGCTGGCTGTTGCCGGACACGCAGACGGTGTTGATCCGCTCCTTCCCCGCGAAGAAGCCATTCAAGGGCGTGACGCCGAAGCAGGCGGAGGCTTATCGCGCCGCGATTCCCAAAGGCGGTTGGAAGGAATGGGAGGTGCCTTTTGACACCGATGCCGACTGGCCGAAGCTTTTGCAGGATGCGCTCGCCGCCTATCGCGCTGCGTGGCGGGCGAAGATGGACGAGGTGAACACCTGCATCTCCGCCAACGCCGAGATGGAGGAACTGGTGGACAAGCCCGAGCCGGTGAAGGGCGTGGTGCGGGTGAGCGGCCCATTCTCGATAGAAGGCGTCATTTCAGTGGAAGACGGCCCGGACACGCCGATCGGCGGAGCGCCTGACGAACTGGAGACTTTCGACGGTGACGCGGCCGTGCAGAACGCCGAGGCGCATCTCGACACGATCATCCGCCTGCTCAAGGCGAGCGGCGTGGATTTTCCCGGCAACAAGAACATGAAGTTCAGTCGTCTCGATCCGTTGACCGGGGCGTCGCTCATTCACGCCGAGGGCGAGTGGATGAATGGCGACAAGAAAGAGCGTCGCGTGGCAGTGAGTGTCGGCCCGGCCGTCGGCAACGTATCATCCATGCAAGTGGAGGACGTGATTCGCGATGCCAACCGCAAAGGTTATGACGACGTTGTCTTCGGCGGATTCGGTTTCGACGCGACGGCGCAGGATGCCATCGAGAGCGGCAGCCATCCGAAGCTGCGACTGCACATGGCGCTCATCCGTCCGGACGTGGCGATGGGCGACCTGCTCAAGACGCAGCCCGGCAGCCAGCTTTTCACCGTCTTCAGCGCCCCGCGCGTGAAGGGACCGACGAAGCAGGCGGACGGCGAGTTCACCGTCGAGGTCGAGGGCATGGATGTATATGACCCGGTGAGCAACACGCTTTTCCCCACAGACAAGGAACGTATCGCCGCGTGGTTTCTGGATACGGATTACGACGGACGCACCTTCTGCATTTGTCAGGCGTTTTTCCCGGATAAGAGCAAGTGGGCGAAACTGGCAAAGGCACTGGGCGACTCCGACGTGATCGACGCCGATGCCTTCGACGCGCTCAGCGGACTCACGAGTTTGGCTTTCCCGCGACCGGTGCGGCTCGGCAAGGGCGAGACGTGGCGCGTGGCCGTGAAGGTCATCGATCCACGCGGAAACGAAGGACTCCGAGTGCTCACCATCAACTGATTCAAGGAATCCCATGTCCGAAGAACAGATTCCCATTCAACCGGTCGAGAACCCCATTCTCTGCTCACCTTACAAGGAGCCGGACCAGCATTGGCTCTATGACACGAAAACCGGCATCCCGTCGAAGACACCGGGGCGCCGCCCTGCGAGCTATTGGTTCAAGACCGAACGCACCGGCGGAGCGCAGCGTGACCTTTTCGCCGAAGAAGAACGTGATGACCTGCCGCTGGTGAACGCGTTGCGCGATGATGTGCGGCGTTGGCGGGAGTCCGGCTGGGAGAACGCGAGTGAGACGACTAAGAAACTCCTTCGGCATTGGTGGCGCGAGGATCGCGGGCGAAGACTGTTCTTCTGTCAGGTAGAAGCGGTCGAGACGATCATCTATCTGCGGGAGATTCTGGCACTTGGCAAAAAGCCACGCTGGACGCCGAAGCTGACACTGGAGGACTTCAACATACTCGGCGAAGGTAAAAACCCGCGCCCGTCGGATTGGGTGGCGAAAGTGGCGCAGCACCCGAAGCTGGCGGACATCCCGAACCAGGCAGGAATGAAAGCCATTCACCGCTATGCCTGTAAAATGGCCACGGGTAGCGGCAAAACCGTTGTAATGTCCATGCTCATCGCATGGGCGTTCTGCAATCGCGGCACAAAGCCCGGTGACCCACGATTCCCGCGTAGTGCGTTGGTGCTGTGTCCGAACCTCACGATCAAAGAGCGCCTGAACGTTCTGCGACCGGGCGACCCGAACAACTATTACGAGATGTTCGACATCGTGCCCTCGACGCTGCGAACTGAACTGGCGAAGGGCAAGGTGCTGGTGACGAACTGGCATTGGCTGGCACCCGAGGCGGAAGTGCAGAACGTCGGCGGCGCTCCCATCGTAAAGCTGGGGCCCGAAAGCAATGAGGCGTTTGCCCGGAACCGCTTGGGTGACTTGTGGGACGACGAACCGCTGTTAGTTCTGAATGACGAAGGACATCATGCCTACCGTCCGGCACCCGTTCCCGAAGGGTTGACTCTGACGGCCGAAGAGAAGGCCGACCGAGAAGAAGCCACCGTATGGGTAAGCGGGTTGGACAAGATCAACGCGGCATGCGGCATAGGCATCTGCGTGGATTTGTCGGCGACGCCATTTTACCTTCGAGGCAGCGGCTACCCGGAAGGCTCGCCGTTTCCTTGGATTGTCAGCGATTTTTCGCTCGTGGATGCCATCGAAAGCGGCATCACGAAGATTCCGCGCCTGCCAGCCATCGACAACACGGGGCAGCCTGACCCGAAGTATTTCAAACTGTGGAATCACATCACCCGTGACCTTAAATCCGGCGAGAAACTTACTGGCGGCAAGCCGAAGCCTGCCGTGGTATATCGCAAAGCCGAAGATGCGTTGCTCACTCTGGCAGGCGAGTGGAAACAGAAGCTTGAACAGGTAACCTCATCCGCGCCGGGCCAAGACCGCACCCCGCCAGTGATGATCGTGGTCTGTGACAATACGGACATTGCTAAGGAGTTTTACCGTGAGATTTCCGGCGAGGAACTCATTGAAACGGATGTGCCGGACGAAGATGAGGACGATGATGAAACACCGAAACGGCGGAAGAAAAAGGAAAAGGCGAAGAAGCATTATGGCGCAGGACTTTCCGGATTTCCAGAGCTCTGGAACCGCGAGGGTGCAGAAGTCACATTACGCATCGACTCGAAACTGTTAGCCGCCGCCGAGAGTGAAGACCCGAACACCACGAAGAAGGAAGCGGCGGAGGAACTGCGAAAGATTGTCTCGACCGTGGGCCGAGTGGGTGAGGCCGGTGAGCACATCCGCTGCGTCGTGAGCGTGAACATGCTCAGCGAAGGATGGGACGCGAACAACGTGACACACATCCTCGGCTTGCGGGCGTTTCACAGCCAGTTGCTCTGTGAACAGGTCGTGGGACGGGGATTACGCCGGATGGATTACACGCCCGATCCTGTGACTGGATTACTGACGGCGGAATACGTAGATATTTTCGGAGTCCCCTTCTCATTAATTCCGTTCAAGGGCCGTGACCCGGGCGGCGGTCCGCCGCCGGAGGATCGTCCCAAGCACGAAGTCATGGCGCTTCCGGATCGGAAAGCGTTCGAGATCCGGTTCCCAGTCGTCGAGGGGTATGTCGTTTCATTGAAGCGCAATCTCGTGAAGGCGGATGTCAGCAATGTTGAGCGCACTAAGCTCGATCCCTGGACGGTTCCTACAGCCGCTTTTGTTCGTCCTCAAGTCGGCTACCAGATCGGACATGCGAGCGCGCACGGTGGTTTCGGTTTCGATTTGGTGGACCGGCAAGAATACTACAAATCGGTTCATCCGCAGACCATCGAGTTCGAGATCACGCGTGAGATCGTACGGGCGCTTACCGATGCCGCGCATCCTGGCAAGGAACGTTTGCGCCGCGAGAGCCGGAGCACTTTGTTCCCACAGGTACTGCGCATCGTGCAGAGCTATGTGCGGGACCGGGTGGAATTAAACGGGCTGAATCCGTGTGAGGTGGGATTGCAGACTTACGCGCAGCGCATCATCGGTCTGCTCATAGCCGCCATCACGCCTGACGACGGCAAAGGCGAGGCTCCGCTGTTGCCGAGGTTGAACCGCTCCCGGCCGATCGACAGCACCGAGCGAGTTCGCTTCAAGACGGTGAAGCCGGTGCAGATCACGGGCGCGAGCCACCTGAACTTTGTCGCGTGCGATACCAACTCGTGGGAACAGGCCGCGACGTTCCAACTCGAGAAGCTGGCGAAGGAGGGCGTGGTCTATTGCTATGCAAGGAATGACCGCCTGGAGTTCAACATACCATACGAGCTTTACGGTAACCCGCATGTCTATGAGCCGGACTTCATCGTGCGACTCCAGAATTCTGTGAATGTGGTGACCGAAATCAAGGGCAAGCAGCACGAGGACAATGACGCCAAACACCAAGCAGCGAAGCGCTGGGTGTCTGCGGTGAATCATTGGGGCAAGCTCGGCGAATGGGATTTTCTTGTCTGCCGCGATCCGCAACGTCTGAACGAGGAATTCACTAAACTAGTCGCTACGAGAAATGAACGCCTCAGCACTCTGGCTTTGAAACTACAGGCACAAGCGGAAATGGAAGTCGACCGTCTGCGTTCACTCGGATGGAACCAAGCTGACTTTGCGCGAGCGCTGAAGGAATTGCTGGAAACGACTTGAACGGAGGGATCATGGAGAATCAAAGCTATCGAGTTGTCTTGGACACTAACGAAGTGATCGGTGCAGGGACTGGTTGGTTGGATCATGGTATTCCGGCAAATGACAAGAATACGCATCGCCGTGTTTTGATTCGAGTCGCGGAATCGCACACTGGCCTCTATAGCGGTAAGATTGTGGGTGAGTATCTGGAGAAGCTTGTTGATCTCGGGCACCCGCGTGATCGCTCAGTCAAATTGATGACCTACATCATGGGCGCATTCGAATCGGTGAAAATCACATCTATTTCCGCGCCAGTGACACCTTCTGATTCTGACGACGAGATTTTCATTCTCTGTGCGATCAATGGTGATGCGGATTACCTCGTGACGGAAGACAAGCACCTCACAGAAATAAAATCCAGCTATGCCAAACCGGTGATCGGAAAGAGCGCGGAACTCGCTGGAGTTTTGGGGGCGTGAATCGGTCATACCCTTATTACCAGAGATTATCAGTAACCCAAAGAATCATGTTTCCCATGCCCGTGCACCCCGCTGCCCAACAGATGATCCAAAAAGTCGAAGAGCTTTCCGGCAGGCCCGTGCATGTGACGGAAAACCTGAATTGAATTTAATGGCGAGCATGCGCCGGGCTCGCGTCATGCGAAATTACCAACGTCTGGAGTGAGATGCCCAAAGGTCCATCCGCCCGATGCGGCGGCCATCAGGCACAGTTTTCATCCACCCAAAGGTGGATGAAATCAATACACTCGGGAACCGGCATGTTGCGGATGTCCGCGTCTTTGTATGCCTCCGCTTCGCGCTTGATTTCGAAGTCACTCATGAAGGTATTGAAATCCGCCCAGACGACGGAACCGGGAGGGACAGATTTCAGGCCGGATTCGCGAAACCCGTTTCTCACCTCATGCGCCAGAGTCTCCGCCTCTGATTTGTGGTAGCGGATGTAGGAATTCGAGAGCCGGAAGATGGTCGCTTTGTCAGGGTGCAGCCGATCCTCATGAACTGATCGTTGCCACATGGAAACTTCGCCGCCGCTATCAGCTATCCCACTGGGATTCCACGATCATTGCGGCAGCGAACAGTTTGGGCTGCGAGATCCTCTACTCGGAAGACATGAACCACGGCCAAGACTCGCCTTCTTTCGACGTTCGATGTCAAACGTTCGATGTTGGACGTTCAAGGAGCCACTCCGCTCACACCTTCATCAGGTCCGCTTCTTTGGCGGTGGCGAGTTCATCCACTTTCTTCGTGTATTTGTTAGTGAGGTTCTGCACCTCGTCCTCGAAGTCTTTCTGGCCGTCTTCGGTGATGAAATTTCCGGCCTTCATTTTCTTGGCGGCGTCCATGCCTTCCTTGCGTGCGGAGCGCAGGCGGACCTTGGCTTCTTCGGCGAGTTGCTTGATGAGCTTCACCATCTCACGGCGGCGTTCTTCGGAAAGCTCGGGGATGGGCACGCGGATCGAGCGATCGGCGGCGGCGGGATTGAGGCTGAGTTTGCACTCACGGATGGCACGCTCGATGTCGCGGGTGGTGGCAGGATCGAATGGCTGGACCATGAGCATGCGCGGCTCCGGCGAACTGATGACAGCCAGGCTCTTGAGCTTGCTCACACCGCCGTAGGCCTGCACATGCACGTCGAGGTTTTCTATCAGCGCGGGGCTGGCCTTGCCGGTGCGCACTCCTGCGAACTCGTGGATGAGGTAATCCACGCATTTGTGCATCGCGTCTTCGACTTCGAGGTTTTGTTCGTCCGGGTCCATGGCTTTGAAATGTGAAATTTGAGTTCTGAAATTTGAGAATCACTCGCCGTGAACGAGTGTGCCGATGGGCTGGCCGCGCAGGGCGTGGGAAAGGTTTCCGGCGGGGCCGAGATCGAAGATGATGATCGGGATGTGGTTGTCCATGCAGAGGCTGAAGGCAGTGGTGTCCATCACGTTGAGGCGCTTGGAAATGCACTCGTGGAAGGTGACGTTCTCATAGCGCACGGCATCCGGGTTTTTCCTCGGGTCCGAATCATAGACACCGTCCACCTGGGTGGCTTTGAGGATGACGTCGGCCCCCATTTCACTGGCGCGCAGTGCGGCGGTGGTGTCGGTGGAGAAGAAGGGATTGCCGGTGCCTGCACCGAAGATGACGACTTTACCTTCGGAGAGTTGGCGCACGGCACGGCGGCGGATGAATGTTTCCGCGACGTTTTTCATCTCGATGGCGGACTGCACCACACAGGAAACGCCGTGATGCGTCAGCGCACCTTCGAGTGCGAGCGCGTTCATTACGGTGGCTAACATGCCGACGTAGTCTGCGGTCGCGCGATCCATACCGCGCGCGGAAGCACTGGCTCCACGCCAGAAATTTCCACCACCGACTACGACGCCGAGCTCCAGCCCGTTGTCCACGGCCTCGCGGATTTCGACTGCGATGCGATCGACGATTTCCGGAGAGATGTTGTCCCGTGAGTTGACCCCACGGAGCGCCTCACCGCTTAGTTTGAGGATGGCTCGTTTGAATGGGCGGGGATCTCGTGGGCGTTGATGTGGCATGTCGTATTGAGGCTGAACGATGAAAACGGATTCCCCCCGTGCTTGAAAAGGGAAAACACGAATTCAGTCGTCACGGCGATCAAGCTAGGGAGCAACTACGGAGATTCGATGTGTGTTTTTAACCGCGAATGGACGCCAATCGACGCGAATTTTAAGAACTGAATTCTGAAAATCATGCATTGCATTCAAAAAAAATCTTCATTCGCGTTCCTTCGCGTCCATTCGCGGTTGAAAAATCCCTAGCTTGATTGCCCTATTCAGTCGTCATCAATCTCGCCGCCGATGACGAAACGCGCGGCAAGATCGCGCAGCCCGGCTTTCGCTTCGTCCGCGCCCTCGATGACCAGCGCGACGGCAAGCGGCTGGCTCTGCGGGTTTTGATATTCCTCCAGCGTCTTGCGCACGGCAACGATGGCGAGCTTGAGGATTTGCCGAGACGTGAGATCGACTTCCGGCGGGATCGCGAGCTGTGCCACATCCAGCCGCACGGTGAGTCCGCCGTCGATCATTTCGCCACTGATGCCGATGTTTGCCAGCACGAGCAGATTGGCTTCCTGGACTTTGTAGTTCGGGTTGTTAGTGGGGATTTTGTGCGGGCTGCGGATCGCGTCCACCAGCACTTCGGGAAACGCACCGGTCATCGCCATCGGGCGGGCCATCACGCAGGCTTGCAGCGCCTCGCCGGTATCGGAGATCGCTTCATCGCCATCCGTCCCCATCAAACTGAGCGGCTCGAAGACAGGCACCACCGTGATCGTCGATGCACAGGCAGCACCCAGCAGACCCACGGCGAGAACTAGCGAAATCAGCATTTTCATGGCATGAACCTGCCAGACATGACCGTGACTGGCGAGAGGAAACCCGGACGTCGCCCGTGTTTCAACTTCCCATCCCCTGCCCGCCCCGCTAACCAGCGTCATGTCCGCGAACCAACTCGACCAACTCAAGCAGATCACCACCGTCGTCGCCGATACAGGCGACTTTGAATCCATGCGGATCTATCAGCCACAGGACGCCACCACCAATCCTTCACTGATCCTGCAAGCCGCCGCGAAACCCGAATACCGCCACCTCGTCGAGCAAGCCGTGAAGGAAAATCCCGGTGCCAGCCTCGATGCGATCATGGACCGCATCCTGATCCTCTTCGGTTTGGAAATCCTCAAGATCGTGCCGGGCCGCGTCTCCACCGAGGTGGATGCGAGGCTTTCGTTCGATACCCAAGGCACTCTCGCCAAGGCCCGCCAACTCATCGCCGCTTATGAAAAAGAAGGCCACTCGCGCGATCGCATCCTCATCAAGATCGCCTCCACCTGGGAAGGCATCAAGGCCGCCGAAGTACTCGAAAAGGAAGGCATCCGCTGCAATCTAACACTGCTGTTCTCCTTCGCCCAAGCCGTAGCCTGCGCAGAAGCTGGCGTCCGGCTCATCTCACCTTTCGTTGGCCGCATTCTCGACTGGTATAAGGCATCTACCGGCAAGGACTACCAAGGCGCGGATGATCCCGGCGTGCAATCCGTCCGCTCAATCTACAACTACTACAAAAAATTCGGCTACGAGACCCAGGTGATGGGCGCATCCTTCCGCAACAAGGGCGAGATCCTCGCACTCGCCGGCTGCGACCTGCTCACCATCGCCCCCAGTCTGTTAGCAGAGCTACAAGCATCCACCGACGCCGTCATCCCTCAGATGACACCTAGCGAGGCTGCGAAGAGCGATTTCAAAAAACTCAGCCTCGATGAAAAAACCTTCCGTTTCATGCTCAACGAAGATGCGATGGCCACCGAGAAAACCGCGCATGGCATCCGCAACTTCGCAGCGGACATCGTGAAGCTGGAAAAACTCGTGCAGGAAATCATCGGCTGATCCTCCGTGAAAAACCCACGTCAGGAACTTCTCACCACGCTGCCCGGTTTCGCCTGGCTGCTGGCATTCGTGCTCGTTCCGACACTGCTGGTGCTAGCCATCGCCTTTCGCCCCAGCGATCCCGCAGGCGGCATCGGCGCGGGCTGGACGCTGGAGCAGTTCCGCATCTTCGGCCAGCAGAGCACACTCATCCTGCTCTGGCGCACGCTCTGGATCAGTGCTCTAACAACCGCGGCATGCCTGCTGCTCGCGCTGCCGGTGGCGTGGTTCATTGCTCGCGTCCGCAAGGAATGGCGGTCACGGCTGCTGCTGCTCATCATCGTGCCGTTCTGGACGAACTTCCTGATCCGCGTCTTCGCATGGAATCAGATCCTGCACTCGGAAGGCGCGCTCGCCCGCTTCTTCCGCGCCATTCATCTGTTAGGGGAAAACGATTCCCTGCTCTTCAACAGTGGGGCCGTGATACTGGTTAGCATTTACACCTACCTGCCCTTCGCCATCCTGCCGCTTTACGCCGCTGCAGAGAAATTCGACTTCAGCCTGCTGGAAGCCGCACGCGATCTCGGAGCGTCGGCATTGCGCTCGTTCTGGTCAGTCTTCCTGCCGGGCATCCGCAAGGGCATCGCCACCGCCGTCGCCATCGTCTTCATCCCGATGCTCGGTTCCTACGTCGTGCCCGATCTCGTCGGCGGCACCGACGGACAAATGATCGGCAACAAGATCGCCCAGCGCAATTTTTCCGATAGAAACCTACCCTCCGCCTCCGCCATGTCCGCCATCCTCACCCTCGCCGTGCTCGCTCCGCTGCTGCTTCGCAGACCCGGGACGCGTGCGGGGTCTTGACCGCCTCTTCCCATCAACCATCAACTTCCAACCATCAACATCTTCCCTTGAAAACCAGCCGCGTGCCACTGTTCACGACCTTGCTCGTGCTGGCGTTTTTCTATCTGCCCATCGGCGCGCTGATCCTTAACTCGTTCAACCGCTCGCGCTACGGTACGAAGTGGCAGGGCTTCACTCTTCAATGGTATGAACGGCTATTGCAACGCGATGATCTCTGGCTGGCGTTGATGAACTCGCTCAAAGTCGCCACCATCGCCAGCATCGGTGCGATGATACTCGGCACTTGCGGAGCCTTCGCATTGCACCGTCACCGCTCGCGGCTGCAAACCGCCCACGGCATGCTCATCACCATGCCACTTGTGATTCCCGAAATCTTGATGGGCATGAGCCTGCTGCTGCTTTTCGTTTCGATGGGAGTGCAACTCAGCCTCGTCACCGTAACCATCGCGCACATCACCTTCTGCCTGAGCTATGTGACGCTGGTGGTTCAAGCGCGTCTCCAGGACTTCGATTTCCAGATCGTGGACGCCGCGCGCGATCTCGGAGCCACGCGTTTCCAGGCGTTCCGCAAAGTGGTGCTGCCACTGCTCGCCCCCGGCATCCTCGCGGGTGGGCTACTCGCCTTCACACTCTCCGTGGATGACTTCGTAGTCACCTTCTTCGTCAAAGGCCCCGGCGCAGACACCCTGCCGGTAGTCATCTACAGCATGATCAAGAAAAGCCGCGAGTTCCCCGTCATCAACGCCCTCAGCACACTGCTGCTCGCAGTCACTTTCCTAGCAGTCTGGGGATCACAACGACTGACGGCGGAGAAGAGTTAGAGCATTGGAATGCGGCTTTCCCCGAAAGGTGAGCGCGCTTCACTGGCCATACTGATGAGTCCTTGGGTTGGAATAGATGGATTTAACCGCAGAGAACGCAAAGATCGCAAAAAGGGTTCGTTTCTTTGTGTCCTCTGCGTTCTCTGCGGTTCAATTTCATTGTTTAGGCTAAACTATCGCCCCGTCAGCATGTGTACTATTGAGTTTCCTCACCGTTCCCGCAGCAAGGGGCGGAATTAGC
>JANMLQ010000254.1:0-4040 GCA_031372635.1 Akkermansiaceae bacterium
AGATGTCCGATGGCGGACTTGGTGGAGCTGACACGGATGTTTCTAACAGCATCGCCTGCCCAGCGGCGGATGGCGTGGGCTTCCGCCACGTCGTTGAGCGGAGTGCCGGTGCCGTGAGAGTTGATGTAGTCGATTTGCTGCGGAGAAATCCCCGCCATCCCACATGCCGCGTGCATGGTGGTAAGCGCGGCGTCTCCTTCTGGATGCGGCTGTGTGAGGTGATGAATGTCCGTAGCCGCGCCGTAGCCGGTGATTTCCGCGAGGATGCGCGCGCCCCGGCTTTTCGCGGAGGCGGCGGATTCCACGACTATGAAACCCGCGCCTTCACCGAGCGCGAGTCCATCGCGCGTCGCATCAAAGGGGCGGGGGATGCCGGAAGGACTGAGTGCTTGCAATGTGTCGAAGCCTGCGAAGACGAGTTGGCAAAGCGCATCATAGCCACCGGCGAGAACGCGCTCCGCACTACCCGAGCGCACGAGATGGAATGCCTGGCCGATGGCGTTCGCACCGGAAGCACAAGCATTCGAGACGATGCGAATGCGGCCATCCACACCTAACAGCTTCGCCATTTCCGCCATCTGGCGCTGGACCTGATAGGTCTCCACCCGTGCGAGTTGTGCGCTGCGTTTTTCAGGATGCTCATGCGCTGCGCGGTAGTAGTCCTCGCCGATCTGCATCGCCGCCGCCGAGGTGCCGACCATCATCGGCATGCCTTTGCCGGAGATGCCGGATTGCGCGAGCGCCTCACGCGCGGCCAGCCATGCCAAGCGTGTGCCGCGATCCATGCGGGTGGGAAATCCGTTTTCCGGTAGGTCGATTTGCCCCGCCGTTTGCACGCGCTGGCGTGAGACATCGAATAATGTCACCGCAGAGAATGCACTGCGGCCCGCGCGGAAACCGTTCGCGTTTTCCCGGAAATCCATGCCCATCGGCGAGACGATGCCCGCGCCCGTCACCACCACGCGGCGGGGATCGGAAGGAGCGGGTGGGTTGCGGGTCCAGGCCAAGGCGAAGGGGATCAGTTAAGGCTCGTCACGGCGAGCGAGCGTAGCTAGTCACGCAGCCGCACCTTGTCAAATGCTCTATCTCCGCTGGTTGGATACCTCACGACGCTTCGCCGGCCAAGCTGCCATCCATGATGGCGGTGGGGCGATCACGTTTGGAGAACTCGCCGCCGCAGCGGCAAACGCGCCACTTGCCACGGGACCAATCATCGCCCGCAGTGGAGGCATGGATTTCTTCGTGGAAATCCTGCGTGCTTGGCGCGATAGGCAGGCGGTGATCCCGGTGGAGAAAGACGCGCCTGATCCGCTATTGAGCAGACCTCCTCTGGCGGATACGCGGCTGGTGAGATACACGCCCGGCGCATCTGGCATGCCGCGTGGGATTTTCCTCAGTGATCTGCAAGTGATGGCGGATGGCGAGCGCTTGGTTTCCGCGATGCAGTTAGAGCCGGGGGTGGCGAATCTCGCAGTGATCTCGCTGGCGCACTCGTATGGCTTCTCCAACATCGTGCTGCCGCTGCTGTTGCATGGTGTGCCGGTGCAGCTTGTCACAATGCCCTTCCCGCGCGTGGTGGAGGAGGCGTTTCAAAGGCATGAGTTGTTAGTGGTGCCCGCCGTGCCATCGATGTGGCGTGCATGGCAGCGCTCCGGCATCTTGCAAGGCGCACCCATCCGCCTTGCCTTGTCCGCTGGCGCACCCTTGTCACTGGAACTCGAGCGGCAGGTCTTCGACGAATGCGGACTGAAGATCCATAACTTCTACGGCGCGAGTGAATGCGGCGGCATTGCTTATGACGCCACGCTAGTGCCGCGCACTGACGCAGATGTGTTAGGCACGCCGCTGCCCGGAGTGAGCGTGGAAATCACAGCCGATGGCCGCATCGCCGTGCGCAGTAACGCCGTGGCGGCTTGTTACGACTCGCCGCGTGACGACGACCAGCTAGGCGCGGGTTTCTATCAGACACGCGACCTCGGTTTTTTCGATGATTTTGGAAACCTCCATCTCAGCGGCACCACGGGCGGAGCGATCAACGTCGCCGGTCGCAAGGTAAGTCCCGCCAGAGTGGAAGCGGCCATCGTTTCCACCGGGCTGGTCGTGAGTGTGAAAGTGTCCGGCATTCCCAGCAGCGATCCAGAACGCCACGAAGAAATCTCCGCCCGCGTGGAACTCCGGCCCGGCAGCACGCTCGAAGAACTCAAATCCGCCGCCGCCGAAAAACTGCGGACCTGGGAGCTGCCGAGGCATTGGAGGTGAATTGCCACCTCAATAAGGATGGCGGACATCTTTGATGAGGATGGCAGGCAGGTGGCGTAGGAAAATGATGCAGCGCAGCCCTGAACTCACGCGCGCCGCAGGAGAAAAATCGCAGCCCCGCGATGACAAAGAAATTGTGGCGGTGGGATTTTTTTGTGTCTGTACCGCCCCAATTTATGAGTTGCCGCAGGGCGGTGGCTGCCATCCACTGTTGGCAAGTCATCCGCAGAAAAATACCCAACTCATCCATCCCACATCATGAAATCCGCAAGTCCGCATCCTTCATTCGTTTCCAGACTTCCGCGCCGCACTTTCCTCAAGGGCGTGCTCGCCGCAGGCCCCGTCACCCTGTTCGCGCCGGGCTTGGCCTTCGCCGCGAAAACGAAGCCCGGTGAAAAAGTGAAGCTCGCCTGCTGCGGCATCGGCAATCGTGGTGCCGAAGTCGTCAAGAGCCTGCACGATACCGGCCTCGCGGAAATCGTCGCGTTTTGCGATACGGATATGGGCGCGGACCACACACAAAAGATTCTAAAGCAGTTCCCTGACGTGCCGCGTTTCCAGGACTTCCGCAAGATGTTCGACAAGATGGGCAAGGACATCGAAGCCGTCAGCGTGGCAACTCCTGACTTCTCGCACTTCCCGATCGCGATGTTGGCGATGTCGCTCGGCAAGCACGTCTATTGCGAGAAGCCGATGGCGCACTCGTTCCATCAGACCGCGCTGATGATGGCGGCGGAGAAAAAATACAAAGTCGCCGCGCAGATGGGTAACCAAGGCCACTCGGATGCGAACTACTTTCAGTTCAAGGCATGGACCGAGGCGGGCGTCATCAAGAACGTCACAAAAATCTCCGCCTTCATGAACAACCCGCGCCGCTGGCATGGCATGAAGGTTTCCGGACTTCCCGAAGGACAACCGATGCCTGATTCACTCGACTGGGACGCATGGCTCGCGACCGCCGAAATGCACAAGTACAACAAGGCTTTCATGAACGGCGATTGGCGCTCCTGGTTTGACTTCGGCAATGGCGCGCTCGGCGATTGGGGCGCTCACATTTTCGATACGGCTCATGAGTTTCTCAAACTCGGCCTGCCAACGGAAGTGGACCCGGTGAAACTCGAAGGTCACAGCCCGTTCATCTTCCCACAGGCCTCCACACTTGCCTTCCGTTTCCCGAAACGCGGGGAATTGCCGCCGCTGGAACTCACATGGTTTGACGGAGTGAAAAACAAAGCCCCGCTGCCATCGGACTTCGGCGATGCCGTGGTGGATCCTAACATCCCGCCGCCCGCCAAAGGTAAGATCGACACCAAGCAGAGCCCTCCGGGAAAAATCATCTACGGCGAGGGACTCACCTTCAAAGGCGGCTCACACGGCAGCACGCTCATGATCATCCCCGAGGAAAAGGCCAAGGACATGGCCGCGAGCCTACCCGAAGTGCCCAAGAGCCCGTCCAACCACTTCGCGAACTTCCTGCGTTCATGTAAGGGTGAGGAACAATGCCGCTCCTCCTTCGCTATCGCCGGACCGCTTTGCCAAACCATGGCGCTCGGCGTGATCGCCCAACGGCTTAACATCAAGCTCACCTTCGATCCCGCCACCAACCAGATCACCAACGATAAGACCGCCAACCAACTGCTCGTCGGACCACCGCCGAGGGATGAATGGAAGCAGTACTATCAGATGTGATCCAAGCGCCGTTTTGAAATTAACCGCAACCGTTGGGTGGGCTCGGGACATTTCCTTTTCTAAGATGAAATCCATGGACCGCCTCAGAACTT
>JANMLQ010000213.1:0-3465 GCA_031372635.1 Akkermansiaceae bacterium
ACACTCCGCCCCATCCCATGGACCCCGAACACCTCAACACCTTCAAGACCCTCCACCTGCTCGGAGTGATCGCGCTTTTCTCATCGCTCGGCTCCATCCTGCTGGCTTCATCGCGCAGCAAGGCGGCTTCGATCCTGCACGGTGTCTCGCTGCTGCTGATCCTGCTCATCGGCTTCGCGATGTTAGGAAAGCCGCCGATGGAAAAATACTGGTGGATGGTGAAGCTGCTGCTGTGGCTGTTCATCGGTGGCGCACCGGCGCTTGCGAAGCGCAAGATCATGGCGGGCCCGCTGGTGCTGGCGCTCTGCATCGCCGCCGCAGGCTTCGCCGCGTGGCTGGGGCTTGCGAAGCCGTTCTGAAAAGTTTTCACACAAAGGCAGGGACCGATCCTCCGGGCAATACCAGCCTAGGTCGTAGCCCTTGAGCATTTCCATGGAGTTTGTGGAAACCCGTTTATCAGACTGCTGGCCAAGTTTCTCTGTGCAAATCCTGCCATTCGGTCCACCGATCCTACCGCTGCGGGACTCTCCACTTGAAAAGCCGCCCCCCCCCGTCTATTTCTCGCGCGGCCAGCGCGGCCACCCCTTCCCCATCGTCATGAACGCCCTTACCCGTTGCCTCGAAACATACTGGTCCTCCTCCATCGGGAAAAAGCTCGTCGTCGCCCTCACCGGACTGTTTCTCGTCCTCTTCTTGGCCGGACACCTGATCGGAAACCTAGTCGTCTTCATGGGACCGGAGCCGTTCAACGAATACGCGTATTTCCTCCACCACATGCTCCACGGCGCGGGCATCTGGGTGTTCCGCATCATCATGCTGGTGATGCTCGGTGCGCACATCATCGCCACCATCTGCCTCACCCGGCAAAACCGCGCTGCTAGAAAATCCTACGAGTGCGATACCACCATTCAAGCCTCCAAATCCTCGCGCACGATGATCCTCTCCGGTCTGACGATCCTCGCCTTCTTCGTTTACCACATGCTGCACTTCACCATCCGGGCGGGAAATGAATACAACACACTGGCCCGCTACAAAACGAAACTCCACGGCGTGGAAGGTGAAGTCCACAACGCATGGCTGATGGTCATCGACGGCTTCTCAGTCTGGTATGTTTCCGCCTTCTACGTCATCGCGATGACGCTACTCTGTTCACACCTAATGCACGGTGTCGGCTCGATTTTCCAAACTCTCGGCCTGCGCTCGAAAAAATCCGCCAGCCTCATCCAACACATCTCCACCGGCTACGCGCTCTTCATCTGGGTCGGCTTCGTCTCCATCCCCGTCGCCATTCTGATCTTCGGTTTCGGTCGCTGAAATCCACTATCTTCAATCTCCAATAATCAATCCCATGATCCTCGACAGCAAGATCCCGTCCGGCCCCCTTGAGCAGAAGTGGTCCAAGCACAAGATGGACTCCAAGCTCATCAACCCGGCGAATAAACGGAAGTTCACCGTCATCGTCGTCGGCTCAGGACTCGCAGGTGGAGCCGCTGCCGCCTCGCTCGCAGAGCTTGGCTATCAGGTGAAATGTTTCTGCTACCAGGACAGCCCGCGCCGCGCCCACTCGATCGCCGCGCAGGGTGGCATCAACGCCGCCAAGAACTATCAGAACGACGGCGACTCCGTGCGTCGCCTGTTTTACGACACCATCAAAGGCGGCGACTTCCGCGCGCGTGAAGCCAACGTCCATCGCCTCGCCGAAGTCTCCAATGCCATCATCGACCAGTGCGTCGCGCAGGGCGTGCCCTTCGCTCGTGAATACGGCGGTCTGTTAGACAACCGCTCCTTTGGCGGCTCGCAGGTCTCGCGCACCTTTTACGCACGCGGCCAGACCGGGCAGCAACTCCTCATCGGCTGCTATCAGGCTTTGGAAAAGGAAATCTCTCGTGGTGGCGTGAAAATGTATGCCCGCACCGAGATGCTCGATCTCGTGCTCGTCAACGGCCACGCCAAGGGCATCGTCGTGCGTGATCTCGTCACCGGAAAAATTTCCTCCCACTCTGCGGATGCGGTGATCCTCGCCACCGGCGGCTATGGCAACGTCTTCTTCCTCTCCACCAACGCGATGGGCTGCAATGTCACCGCCGCATGGCGCGCGGCGAAACGCGGCGCTCTCTTCGCAAACCCCTGCTACACCCAGATCCACCCGACCTGTATTCCTGTGAGCGGCGACTACCAATCGAAGCTCACGCTCATGTCCGAATCGCTCCGCAACGACGGTCGCATCTGGGCACCTAAGTCCCGCGAAGTCGCCGAAAAAATCCGCAACAAGCAGATGAAACCGGGCAACGTCGCAGAAGATGATCGCGACTATTTCCTAGAGAGAAAATATCCCTCCTTCGGCAACCTTGCACCGCGCGACATCTCCTCACGCGCCGCTAAAGAAGCCTGCGACGACGGCCGCGGCGTGGCCCCCACCGGCCTCGGCGGTTATCTGGATTTCCGCGATGCCACCAAGCGCCTTGGCGATCCGGTCATCCGCTCGCGCTACGGCAACCTCTTCCAGATGTATGAGAAGATCGCCGGCGAAGATCCTTACACAGGACCGATGATGATTTACCCCGCCGTCCACTACACCATGGGCGGCTTATGGGTGGACTACAACCTGATGTCCAACGTCCCTGGACTGCATGTGTTAGGCGAAGCGAACTTCTCCGATCACGGTGCGAACCGCCTCGGTGCATCCGCCCTCATGCAAGGCCTCGCCGATGGCTACTTCGTCATCCCCACCACCATCGCCAACTACCTCGTCACTCAGAAACCCGGATCCATCACCACCGAAGCACCGGAGTTCAAACAGGTCGAACAAGAAACCAAAGATCGCGTTTCCAAACTCTTCTCCATCCAAGGCAAGCGCACCGTGGACTCCTTCCACCGCGAACTCGGCATGACGATGTGGAACAAGTGCGGCATGGCCCGTTCCCGCGAAGGACTCGATGAAGCGCTCGCGAAAATCCCGCAGATCCGCGAAGAGTTCTGGAGCAACGTCCGCATCCCTGGCTCCGGCGAGAACGCGAACATGGAACTCGAAAAAGCAGGCCGCGTCGCTGACTTCATCGAGTTCGGAGAAATGATGTGCTACGACGCACGCGACCGCGAGGAATCCTGCGGCGGCCACTTCCGCACCGAGCACCAGTTCACCGATGCCGATCCCGAAGTGCAATCCGGCAGCACCCAAGCCGGCGAAGCCAAACGCCACGACGACAAGTTTTCCCACGTCTCCTGCTGGGAATACAAAGGCAACGACAACGCGCCCGTGCTTCACAAGGAAGCCCTCGTTTACGAAAGCGTCCACGCTTCCATCCGCAGCTACGCGTGAGTGGAAATATGGAGAAGGGGATTGCATCCCCTTTCTTTCACAAGCCCAAGTCTTCTCGAATGCGCGGGGCTATCGTCGCTCGCGCGAAGAAATGGGATGCAATCCCCTTCTCCATATTTCACGCCACCTCTGCCCCCGTGTACGCG
>JANMLQ010000272.1:0-8779 GCA_031372635.1 Akkermansiaceae bacterium
CGAGCAGACTGATGATGACGAGGCAGAGATAAATGTGTTCACGCGGACCCTGCCGTTGGCTGATGATGATCAGCGCGCCGAGGCCGTGCTTCGCATTGATCACCTCGGCCAGCATGATGTAGCCAAAGGCGAGGCCGAAGATGAGACGAAGGCTGTTCACAATGTCCGGGAGCGCGAGCGGGAAGATGACCTTGCGCAGAACCTGATGGGCCGCGATGGGGAACCATAACAGGAAGCCCAGTGCGAAGCCGACGATGAAACGCAGGCCTGCCGCTGCGGTGACCAGTGGCGTGGTCGCTTCGCTTGTCAGGTGCCAACCGACAGCGATGAGCAGGCCATAAACCACACCTGCGATGGCGGCAATGCGTGCGCCTTTCTTGCGCGAGCCGCGGGCACCGAGCGTGTAGGCGGTGTCAATGAAGCGGTCCGGCACGGCGTTCACCGTATTGACGGTATCGAAGATGACGAAAGCGATGGTGGCGAGGAAGATGAACATCACCTTGTTGAACTCGCCGAGACCAAACCACACCATCGTCAGCGGGATCAGCGCGGCGATGGGAATGCTGCGGCCAAAGATGACCAGTGGCTTAAAAAACGCGTTCACGCGCGGATAACTACCAGCGACGACGCCGAGTGGCACGCCGATGGCCATCGCTAATAGGAATCCACCGATCACACGGGCGAGCGAGATGACGATGCTGAGTGAGAGGCCGCGTTTCCATAACTCAGGAAACGACGCGAAGGTCTCGCCCGGAGTCGGCAGTGTGTAAGCGTCCACCAGCCGTGAGTCGCCATCGCCGACGGTAAGTATCCACCAGACGAAGAGCACGAATCCGATGCAACTCGCACCGAAAACCAAGCCCTCGGCATAACTCGGCGCATCACGGATGGTGCGCGCCCTTTTCCACCAGTGATTGGACATTACTCAGGATTTTCGAGTGCGATGACCTTGATCTCCACGCGGCGGTTGAGCGCGTGGTTGTTAGGATCGTTCGAATCGAATGGCCGCTCCCAGCCGACGCCGTCAGCGGTGAACTGGTTCACGTTAAAGGTGGGGAATTTTTTCAGGATCTCGGTTTTTACGGCGGCAGCGCGGTTAGAGGAGAGTTCCTTGACTGTCTGCGGGCTGACCTGGTTGCGCATTGAGCCGTCGGTGTGGCCTTCCACGACGATGTTGGCTGCGCCGTATTGGGCGGCGAGCTTGCCGACTTCCTCTAACACTGCGTCCACGCCGGGTTCGTAGGGTTTCACGATGTCCTTGCCGTTCTCGCGGACGGTGATGGTTTTACGTAAGTCCCAGGAGTTCGGATAAAAATGCAGTGTCACCACTTTGGTTAGAATTTCGGAACCCTCGGCCTTGATTGTCTGCACGGTCTTGGGCGCGAAGTTGATCTGGTATTCGTTGCGGCTGGATTTGAAGGGTTCCTCGTTTTCGAGTTTCTGGAGGATGGTGAAGTCCATCACCTTATCGAAGGAGACCGGCTGTGTGATGCGGTTCATTTTCCGATAAAGAAGATAGGCGGTGTTCCAAGTGCGCTCGAAGTTGGCGGGGTTGTTCTGGTTCATGAAGAACTCGCGGTTTTCCGCATAGTTCGTCGCGTGTGCGTCGGCGAGCATGCCGAGGGTGTCGGTTTCCGGGATGCTGTAGAGTTTGGACATGTGGCTGGCGGCGGACTTCTTGCCATCGTCGGTTTTCATTTTCTCCATGCCCTCGAAGATGCCGCGCATGAGACCTTCGCAGATGTCCATGTGATCGCGTGCGAAGTCACCGCGTGCGAACCAGACATCAGCGATGAGTTTGTTGGCGGTGGCGGTGCTGACCAGCATGTGGTTGCCTTTGATTTCGCTGAGCGTGTAGATGTCCGGTGCCCATGAAACGCAGGCCGCGATGGACTTGTCCGCGTTGAAGGCGGCGGCGGCTTGGAAGGCGTCCTCGGTATAGACGAAGTCCACCTCGGCGGGTTGCACGCCACCGTTGACCAGCGCGTTGAGCAGGAAATATTCGGAAGGCGAGTTCTGGGCGAGCACGACCTTTTTGCCTTTGAGGTCGGAAATCGTCGGGCTGTTAGAATCCTTCGCGGCGTTGCGGCGGATCACGATGCCGTCGCCGCCGTTAGAGAAGTCCACTTGTTGGAAGACGCGCGGCATGATGCGCGAATCCTTTTTGAACTGGTCCATGAAGAGCGGCAACATGTCGAGCGTGGCCCAGCCGATGTGGACCTTGCCTGCGGCGTAGGCATCACGCATGGCGATGGGGTTATCGATGAGCACGAGTTCCACCTTGAACGGCTCGCCGCTGGGGGTGGTCCAGATTTTTCCGGGTTCCGCGCCGCCGTTTTGAAGGATGATGGGTGCCCAGCCTGCCCAGACGTTGAGTGCGAATTTCACCGTGCGGGCATTCATCGGCTCATAGCCGCTGGTCTGCGTGATCGGCGGGAGTTTCTCGCTCGGTTTGAAGACGTATTCCTTGACGGTGGTCGGCACGTTCGAGTCGGCGGCTTCGACTCCTTTCGCATCACTCAGCTCGTCCTTGGAGATGCTGGCGGATTTTGCGGTTTCATCCTTCGGGAAAAGCATTCCTCGGAATCCATAGGCCAGCAGGCCGACGATGACACAGGCGAGGGCTACAAAAAACAACGGTTTGGGGCGGGCTTCATCACTCATGGCGTCGGGAGATTGTTCGGCTGCCGTCCATACTTCAAGCACTCACTTGCTGATTTGAAATATCCCGCAGGATTCCAGCAGAGCGTCCCGCTGCTATCGTGGCGCTTGGACTTTTAGAGTGAATCTTTGTAAGTAATGGGCAAAATCGGCTGCACGCAGTCCATGGCGTGCCGGACTTGCTGGTTGTCCGCTTGATACTCTGGGCTTGTTAGAAACGCGCGGGTTTCTCCGATGAGGAACAACGAACCCACACTCATCCCATGCTCTCGATGCGGAATACGACGGGCGTGCTGTTGATGCAATCGAGCGCTTCGATTTCTGTTAGGGCGTGCTGGAGTTTTCCAAAGGGGCAGGTGTGGAGGAGGAAGACCATGTCCACGAATTCGGCGTCCGGGTTGTCGGGATTGACGGGTGAGTGGGTGCCGGAGATGCCGATGCGGTGATCGGCGAGGACTTTGGCGATCTCGGCGATGACGCCGGGGCGGTCTGTGACATCGAAACGCACGTAATAGGCGGTGGCGGTCTCGCTGACAGGAAGGATGCGGCCGTTTTCCCGATAGGGCAGGAAGCCGCGGTGGCCGGATGCGTGTTTGAGCGAACGCGCGGCTTCGACGAGGTCCGCGACGACGGAGGAGGCGGTGGGATCCTGACCCGCGCCGCGTCCGTAGAAGAGGGATTCGCCGGCGGCATCACCATGGACGGCGACGGCATTGAAGACGCCATGCACGGAGGCGAGGATGCTGGATTTCGGGATGAAGGAGGGCTGGAGCCGCAGCTCGATGGCTCCATCGGCATGCTCGCGGATGACGGCTAACAGTTTCACGACGTAGCCAAGGCTTTTGGCGAAACGGATGTCGGTAGGGCGGACTTGCTCAATGCCGGAAACGTGAATGTCGGCAGGGTTGATGGGGAATCCGTAGGCGAGGGTGGCAAGCAGGATGGCTTTGTGGGCGGCGTCCCAACCATTGACATCAAGCGCGGGATCGGCCTCGGCATAGCCGAGCGATTGGGCTTCGGCGAGGGCGGCCTCGAAAGTGAGGGCGGCATCGGTCATGCGACCGAGGATGTAGTTCGAGGTGCCGTTGATGATGCCGGTAAACGAGAGGATGCGATTGCCGATGTAGGAGTCCTGCACGGTCTTGATGATCGGGATGCCACCTGCCACGGCGGCCTCGAAGTGGATCGGCGTGTCGTTTTCCCGGGAGAGTGCGAAGAGTTCGACGCCGCGCTCGGCGAGTAGTGCTTTGTTGCCGGTGACGACGGGTTTTTTCGCACGCAATGCGGCGGCGACGATCTCGAAGGCATCGGTGGTGCCGCCGATGAGTTCGACGACGATATGCACGGCGGGATCGGCAACGAGCGCGTGCCAGTCGGTGGTGAAAATTTCCGCAGGGACATCGCCGGTGGTGGCGCGGGTCTTGGCGGTGTCTCTAACAAGTATCTTGGCGATGTGCAGGCGCACGTCACCGCCGGTGCGGCCGGTGATGAGGTCACCGTTGCGTTGCAGGGTATTCCAGACGCCGGAGCCGACGGTTCCGAATCCGGCCAAGCCGATGCCAAGTGATGAGCAGGAGTTCACGGCGCGAAATGTGGATGCGCCGGGCGCATTCTCCAAGCGGGAAGAGCAGCCAATTTCGCCACTGTGGGATCAGCCGAGCTGTTTTTCCGCAGCCAGCCAGTCGCCGTGGGAATCGCCGGGCAGTCCCTGCTCCACGCGGCGGCGGTAGTTCAGGTAGGCGGCGCGGGCGATGGCATCGGGAGTGGGCTTGGCGGCGGCCTTTGTGGCGACGGGCTTGGGAGCCTTGGTCGCGGCTTTTTTCACGGGGGCTTTCTTGGCCGCAGCCTTCTTCGCGGCCTTTGTGGCGATGGGTGCGGCGGTTTCCTTGGGCGCGGTCACGCCGGTTTTCTTTGCAGTCTTTTTAGCAGCCATGATTTTATGGGAGGTTGGTTGTGAGGATTAGCACTTGGGGTGCCAGCGCCAAAATATTCTTCCGTTCCGGTGATTGCCAGCAAGTTAGATCGGAGTATTGTCCCGGCCATGGCCGATGGCTTTTCATGGAGCGAAATGCGTGGCGGCGGCTCTTACCGCCTGCCCGGCCCCGAGCATCTCGGATGGTGGGCCGCCGTGGCCATGCTGCTCTCCATCCTCCTCCATGTGGCCGTTTTCTTCGCACTGGACAGCATGAAGATCGCCCTCAATTTCGAGCAGGAGCGGGAAATCAACACCCAGCCCGTGGACATCCGCCAGATGGAGGTGAAGCCGATGGACGTTCAGGAAACCGCCACTCCAGAAGACGTTATCGTCCCTCCCAATGACGCCGCCAAGCTGCTCGACGACATCGACCTTCTCAAGGCACTGCCCAAAGACTTGGAGATCGACATCAAGCCTGACATCGACAAGGCCGAATACGCCCTGCAAATGAAAAACCCCGCCGCTGCCGGTGATCCCGCTGCCGTCGCGATGGAAGACAGCACCGGCTTCGATGTCGAGGCCGACCTTCCCGAGATGGGCCGCGAGCCGTCGCAGCTCCGCCCCGCCGAGATCGGCCAGATCACCGTCGATCCCGGAGCCGTGCAGGGCGAGGACACCGAGATCGGAAAATACACCGACGACCTCATCAAGAAAGGAGCCAACGGCCTCGTGGAAAAAGGCGCGCTCGATGGCATCGCATCGCTCGATGATCTGCTAGACCTTCCACCCAACATCCTGCTCGGCAAAAAAACCATGCTGCCCAGCGATCTACTCTTCGAGTTCAACAGCTCCGAGCTGCGCGAGAGCGCTAAAGTCGGCCTTATGAAGCTCGCCCTGCTCATGGATCGCAACCCTGACCTCTACTGCTGGATCGAGGGCCACACCGATCTCGTCGGCGGCGATGATTTCAACCTCAACCTCTCCACCCGCCGCGCCGAGGCCGTCAAAACCTACCTCGTCCAATCCTACCGCATGGACGCCGCCAAGATCAGCACCCGCGGCTTCGGACGCTACGAGCCGCTCATCATCATCGGCGGCGCAGACGAACAAGCCGGCAACCGCCGCGTGGAAATCCGCATGCGCAAGACCCCGCCGACCAAGGAGCAGATGAAAATCGCGCCCCAGAAGGCCACCGTCATCCCGGAAACCCCGGTCCCGCAGCCACCCGCAGTCCAGGAAACCCCGCCTCCACCCAAAGCCGTGCTCGTGAAACCCAAACGCGCCCTACCCGTGGAAGAGGAAGCCCTGCCACCGCGTGCCGAACCCGTCGCACCCCGCGCCGAACCCGTGGAGGAAATCGACACGCTGCCGGAACCTCCCAAAGCCACCCCCGTAGCCCAGCCCGTGCAAAAGGCCCTTTGGTGAAGGAGTGAGGGCGAAATCCCGCTTGCCAGGTGATAAATCCGGATATACGTATATCCACATGAAGACGACGGTTTTCACCTCCGGAGGATCTCAAGCCGTGCGCATTCCCAAGGAACTGCGCATCGATGCCAAGCGCGTAGAGATCGAGCGGAAAGGAGCCACTCTGGTCTTGCGCCCTTTGCCGGAAGAAAATGCCTGGCCGGATGGGTATTTGGAATCCTTCGCCGCAGGCAGGCTGGACGATAGTTTCAGCCGCCAACCGCAAGGAGAAGCCCGTGAAATTGAGTTCTGATGTTCCTGCTCGATACCGACACCAGCATCCGCTTCATGAAGGGCAAGCCGGAGGTGGTCGGGCATTTCCAAAAACATGGCCCGAACACTATTTTCCTGTCCTGCATCAGCTACCATGAGCTGCTGTATGGTGCCCTTCACTCGGGAGCGGTGCAACGCCATCTACGCGCCGTGGAGGAGTTCATCTCGCCACTCACCATGCTGGCTTTCACTCCTTCTTCAGCCGCTTTCTCCTCACAGGTTCGTCAGGAACCGGCTGCTTCCGGCCAGACCATCGGGCCTCTCGATACTCTGATCGCCGGTCATGCTCTTGAACACGACCTCACACTCGTCACTGGCAATCTGCGCGAGTTTTCCCGGGTGCCCGGACTCAGGGTGGAAACGTGGGGGTGAAATCCGAGAACGGCTTTTTGTCTATCCCTATGAATGAATCTTGGATATGGGGCATGTGAGAAGCTTGGAATTTCTCTTCGTCCCGAGGGGACGGCTCATATCAGCCCGGCACGAGGTGCCGGGTTCCGTGTTTCCAGAGGAACCGCGTCCTGACGGGACGCTTCATCCGGGCTGCGTATGTCGGAGCGCTATCTGCATGAAGTGTCCATTCAGGACACGGCATGCGGAACGTGAACAGACCCGGCACCCTGTGCCGGGCTAGTATGAGCCGTCCCGTTGGGACGAAGAGAAAGGCACCGCGAATCAGGTGAATCTTCGATAGAGTCAGAGCAGACGGATTCACAAACTTCTTTCGGAATGTGAATCCGATTACTCTGACCCTATTCAAGCGTAGTGGGGGTTGCCCATCCACGTCTTGTTAGCCTTTTTGGTTACTTAGTTCTGAAAAGTCTTCCAATTGACTGCAAAAGAGCCCCTCCTAGACTCCTTGGTAGCACTCCCGGGTCGAGTCCCCATGGGTCATCTTCCAATACAATCGGACTACCACCCACGGCGTGTTCGGATTGTGAATTCAAATCCAAGGTAAGCCTGATGATGTCCGCAACTGACGAGGCTTCTTCCATAGGAAAGTCGTAGTGGAATCGCTCATTAGTTAGAAGACCTTCATCGAACAGGAACAACGCCAAATCATCGCTATAGGCTAGTCCAAATAATGTCGCTTCATCCTCCGGATAAATCAGATTCGAGTCTACCGAAACGCAATCCGAGAAGGCTCGACGAAAATCATCGACTACCTTGGAGTGGTCGATAGCTAAGCAACATCGATCGCAGAAATCTAAGGTTGTCAGCGGAAGGCGGTCTCGAAACGATTCTAATCCGTGGGAGGATATTCCAAACAGCCTTGCGATTGTCTTCATAATTCTTTGCCGAACGTCAAAAGTGCGCCCACCGGCGCGATTGAAAGGAGAAAGAAATGCAATTGAAAAGCTTATGGCCGGTTGGTGCGACACGACTTGTTCGCTTTGGATTTTGTAAGTGCCATGGCGGAACCTGCCACCTCGCAATTATGAAGCTCTGAGATTCGACGGCGTATTAGAATGTACTGGATGATCAAGACCGCGCACAAAACAACCATCCAGACAGGAAAAGGCCAGATAAGGAATGCAACCGCCTGGAATCCCCAAGAATACGAATACGAGTCACCTGTCGGCGGGCCATCCAGATAAGAGACTGTTCTCACTAAGAAGTGTAGAGCTACCAACGTCGCCCAGATTGAGACGGTATTGAATGTGGCGATGGCTGGGCTTTTCATTTTTTAGCGAACAGTTTTATTCGTAGCATGTCGGGGAGTGCTATCTGAGTTGGCTACTCTGAGAGACTGGCCGAGGAATCCTTGGTTTGACAAGGGTTTTGTGGGGATCGGGTGTGTATATCCGGTGCTTTGCGGCGTGAAGATTGCAGGGTACGGGAAGGGGGTGATATACGCACGTTGTCCGTGAGAATGGTGAGCGAATGGAGAACACCCGGAATGGTTCGGGCCTTCAGCCCTCCGGTTTGTTTCCACTCCGAGTCATGGGGCGATGCCCCATGCTGGTATGGAACGCGCCGTTGGCGCTTGGGATCAGGGCACGCGGAAGATTTTGCGGCTGGTGGGATGGCGCACGAGTTGGCCGGAGGTGTATTCGGAGACGTCGATGACTTCGTATGGCTCGTAGGGACTGATGACTTCACCGGGCTTTGCGGTGGCGCGGGCGGTGGGGTATTCGCCGGGCCGGGTGGGCTGTGGCGGCGGCGGTGTGGGATTGTCGGGTGGGGCGACATCCGGTTGGCCGTTGTAGGGTTCGATGGGTTGTCCGTAGGGATCGACTTGCTGGGGCGGATAGGGCGGGTTCGGCTTGAAGCGCGGGGGCGGCACGGGTTCCGGCAGGGTGCAGGCGGCGTGGATCATGGCGACGGCGGCTGCGGCGAAGAGGAGCGGTTTGGACATACGCGTGGGTCGGAGTTTGGCGGAGGCTATCGGAGCGGGAGCCATCCGGCAACCAGATGCTTCGTGAGAATGGCGAGCTTGCGGAGCTTGGAAATGCGGTAGCGTTT
>JANMLQ010000276.1:0-24935 GCA_031372635.1 Akkermansiaceae bacterium
AGCGATGCGTCCCAAGTGCCTTCCGGTGGCCTAACGCCATAACTCATGAAGAGCGAAAACAGCGCGGGATCAGGATCGGCGAACACACTCTGGAAAGGCGTGGCTGGGTCACCGATACGGCTCGGGCTATGCGGGTCTGCACCGATTTTCAGGAACAGGGAAATGCGCTCCACATTCCTATCGGCGAGCGCTTTTCCTAACAGCGTGAAACCATCCGGCCCGGCAGCATTCGGGTCTGCACCGGCGGCAGCTAGTTTCGGAATGAGGTCGCTCCAGCCTTGGCGCAGCGCGAGGTGGAGGGTGGTCTCGCCTGCGGCATTGGTGGTGCCGGGATCCGCGCCGAGTTCGATAAGCGACTCCATGAGATCGCGTCTGCCCTCCTCCATGGCGAGGTGGAGCAGCGGGTTGCCTTTGCGGTCCTTGAGATGGGGATCGGAGTCCGCCTTCATCATCGTTCTAACAAGTTCTGGCCTGCCGTGACGAATCGCCCACGGCAGGATCTTCTCGCCATCCGGCATCAAGCCATCGGTGCGGGAGCCCGCGGCGAGCAGGGTTTCTAACATGAGCGTGTCCCCGCGCTGCGCGGCGATGCCGAGCACACTGGCGCGGTTGGCGAGCGTGGCGTTGAGATTGGCTCCGGCATTGAGAAGCATGGACGCGGCGGCGAGATCGCCCTGATCCACAGCGATGCCGAGTGGTGTGCGGCCTGCCGGATCGCGCTGCTCGGTATAAACGCGGGCTTCCAGCAGCAGCGCGGCAGTTTCCGCATCGCGGGATGTCACGGCGCGCACCAATGAACGGCCGGATGGCTCCACACCGGATTCGGTGAGTTTCCTGAGCGCGATTTTCTGCGGTGAGTCACAGGAAGCCATCAGCGCAGCGGCTATCAGCAGTATGCTGGGCCTGCGAAGTGTTGGAAGCCAGCCGCTGGTCACGTTGAATCTCCAGTCTTCATTGGCAGACATCCGGTCGCGAGCTTCAACGATTGTTAGACTCGCCGGTCTCGGTGGCGAGTTCTTCGTTCACCGTTCTGGCGAGGCGGACCACTTGGTCGCGTGCGGTGTAAACGGCGGACTCGACGATGTAACTTTCACCACGGGTGCGGGTGGTGCGATCCAGATTGCGGATGGCGGCGGTGAGTTCCTTGGCGCGCTCAATGAGCGGCCGGTCGGCCTTGTCGGCATAGCGTTCGAGAGCATCCACCTGGCTACGGCAAGTCTCGTAGGTCTGGCCGAGTTTGGCGATTGCGGCAGAGCCGAGCCAATCATTATGACCATCGCCATCGTCGTTGCGCACGAGCCACTTCATCGGCTCTAGGGCGCGGCGGATTTCCGAGGCCAGCACCGTGCGCGCCACCAGCGTGGGGCGGCTGCCTGCGGCTTGGGTGAGTAGCATCTTGGCGGAAATGTGGGTGGGCGCATCTTGAAGGACGGCCATGAGGCGTTGTTTCACGAAGGTGTTGGCGATGTATAAACGCAGATCCTGGGTGCCCGCACGCTCGCGGATCTCGCGGAACTTCGCAGTGGCGGAAGCGAGCGGGCCTTCGGAGGGTTTCGCGGCCAGCTCTAACAATTGCTTGAAGTCCGCTGCTAGCAGAACCTCGTAGTCCATAAAAAATCCGGGTTTTTCCAGAGCGAGTATGGAGGGCAGGATGGTGGCGGCCTCGGCAGGAAGGATGAGACGCCGCCCGGTGCCCTTGCCAAGTGCCTGTAACTGATCCCACATGCCGGTGGGCATCTTGTAAATCCCCTCCCCATCCACTAGGCCGAGGACGATGGCATCCGGCTCGCGACCGGTGAGCGCGGCGCTGGCAAGCACTGCCGAGGCGGCACTGATTGAGTGGAGTTTGTGGGATTCGAGGGATTTCTCCAATTGCGTGCTGTTGATGGAAATCCGCACGCCGCGCGTTTGTGGGCCGTGTTTGGCAACAAGAAGTCTGCGGATGTTAGAGCTGATTTTTTCGAGCTGATCGCCCTCGCCGCCGGGGCCGATCTTGACTGTGAATGAATGCGAGTCCTCGCCTTCATCCGCAGTTTTCATGGCGGTCATTTCTAAAGGCGAGGATGCAAGAGTCCACTTGCTGTCATCCGGATTCCCGACTTTCTGCCAAAGCAAGGTGTGGACCTTCGCGCTCTCTAAGGCGATGGACTTGCCCGCTACGGATGGCTGTGTGGGATTGTTAGGTTTTGGCTCTTCGTTTTTCGCCACGAGTGGCTTGTCGTATGCAGAAACATCCGGCACCCATCCGCTCCATGTACCTCTCTCACCAGCCTCGCGCATCGCAACTGCCTTCGGGTGCTGCGGATCAGAAATGACGATGACGTCCTTGAGGCACGCGGCCAAGGCCTGGCCCTGGGCGCCGGCTTCGGCTGTCTCCAGCCATGCGATGATTTGCCAGACGCGAGCACGGCTTTTTTCCAAACGCTCCACATCGGCTTCCGGCTTGTGACGATCTTCCTGATACTCGTCTAACAATTCGCGCGCCTTACCGTTCGCCGGATCAAGCGCCAGTGAAAGTGCGATCATCTGCGCCACCCCTCGGCGCTCGGCCGGCGTAGAGGCATTCAGGCTGCGGGCCAGCGTATCGAGCTGTTTCGAGAGATTCACCATCGCATCCGCATCCAGCGGGATGCCGTCACGCCGAAACGCTACCGGCCCTTCCGCAGGCGGCGTGAATCCCCCGGCAGCCGCCGCAAACGCCATGCTCACCAGCATCGCAATCACGGCCATCGTTTGTTTTCCCATCGACATCATCCTGCTCCCAGTTAGCGCATAGCTACGCCACGCCACAAGCGAACATTGCGGATCGGCGTGACTTCACACAGATTTCCCCCATGTCCGAGCCACGCCCCAGCCTTGAAACCCGCGAGGAAGTCATGTTTTTCGATACCGACTGCGGCGGAGTCGTCCACAACCTCGCCTACCTCCGCATGATCGAGACCTGCCGCACCCGCCTCGCCGCACTCATGGGCATGGACCTCACCGCCATGGCGGCAACGCAGACCTACCCCGTCGTCACCCGCTCCGAGGTGGATTACAAACGCCCCGCGAAACTCGGCGACTGGATCACCATCCGTGGCCGCCTCGACGAAGTCTCGAAAGCCCGTTTCTGGTGCGCCTTCGAAATGATCCGCGAGAGCGACGGCACGCTACTCGTCACCGCCCGCCAATCGCTCGCCCTCGTTTCCATGCCAGAGGGGAAACCCGTGCGCTTGCCTGTGGAGTGGGTAGGGAAATGGAGTTAAGTCACAGCGATCAAACTAGGGCGCAACCACGGATACCCGGAGTGTTTTAACCGCGAATGGACGCCAATCGACGCGAATTTTCAGAACTGACTTCTCAGAATCATGCATTTCATTCGCGTCCATTCGCGGTTGAAAAATCCCTAGCTTGATTGCCCTGGGGTTGAGCCCATTTTGAAATTCTTGCCAAATCCAGCCGCCTCCCCTTCACTCCGCGCCGCTCCACCCATGGCACTCATCGTTCAGAAATACGGCGGCACCTCCGTCGGCACGCTTGATCGCATCCGCAACGTCGCCGCCCGCATGAAACGCACCCGCGATCAGGGAAACCAAGTCGTCGCCGTCGTTTCCGCCATGTCCGGTATCACCGATGGCCTCATCCGCATGGCCAAAGAGCTTTCCGAAAACCCGAGCGAACGCGAACTCGACGTCCTTCTCGCCACAGGCGAACAACAATCCATCGCCCTCGTCGCCATGGCACTTCACGAGCTGGGCGTGGACTCCGCCTCCATCACCGGCAGCCAAGCCGGCATCCACACCACCGGCTCCCACACCCGCGGCCGCATCCTCAACATGGACCCCTCGCTCATGCGCGGTTTCCTCGATGCCGGGAAAACCCTCGTCGTCGCTGGCTTCCAGGGCGTCACCCCGGACGGCATGATCCACACCCTCGGCCGCGGCGGCTCCGATCTAACAGCCATCGCCGTCGCCGCCGCCCTCAAGGCCGATGTCTGCCAGATCCTGACCGACGTGGACGGCGTCTATACCTGCGATCCGCGCATCGTCAAAAACGCCCGCAAACTTCCCGAGATTTCCTACGACGAAATGCTCGAAATGGCCTCGTCCGGCTCCAAGGTCATGCAGTCCCGCTCCGTCGAGTTCGCCAAGAAATTCGGCGTCATCTTCGAAGTCCGCTCCTCACTCAACGACAACCCCGGCACCCTCGTGTTAGAAGAACATCCCAACATGGAAAACGTCGTCATCCGCGGCGTCTCGATCGAACGCTCACAGGCACGCGTCACCATCACCGGCATCCCCGACGAGCCCGGCATGTCCGGCCGCATCCTCGGTGCCCTCGGTGATGCCGAGATCAACCTCGACATGATCATTTCCAACATCGCGCACGACGGCTTTGCCCGCCACTCGTTCACCATGCACAGCAACGATCTCGGCAAAGCCCAGGCCGCCCTCAAGCCCGTGCTCGCCGACCTCGCGCCCAACTCCAAGATCGAAACCGAAGCCGGCATCGCCAAACTCTCCGCCGTCGGCATCGGCATGCGCTCTCACTCCGGCGTCGCCGCCACCATGTTCAAAGCCCTCGGCGAAGCAGGCATCAACATCGGCATGATCTCCACCTCGGAAATCAAAATCGCCGTCACCGTGGACGAGACCCGCATCGAAGACGCCGCGCGCGCCGTGCACGATGCGTTTGGCTTGGACAAGGCTCCGGTTTGAGGGTTCCCTTCAACGCCTCAACTGTTGGCATCACCACTAACGAGAGCGAACGGTGAAACGAGAATTAGGGTTGTCAGTTACGTATGACAACAATAACAGAGCGGCTAGCGAGGGTTTCCCACCCTGCACTGTCGTGCTTTCTTCATTTGGTGAGTAGCTCCTCGGTGCGTTGTTTTGAAAACCGCCAATGCGGGGGAATCATATCGGCAACTCCAGCACTCTTGCCTATCTTCCAAGTCTTCTCGACATCAAGAATGGTGTTACCGAGTCCACCTCTGCTCTTCTTCATGTGGGCGGCGACTTCCCCGCAGGTTGCTAAATACACGTCCGGCATCTCACCAACCTCCTTATTTTTGAACTGAACAAAGCAAAAAATCAGATTCTCTCCGTGCTTGCAAAGCCACTTATCTATTGCTCCGTGATAGTCGGCGTTCTGAATATGATTCTTAGTAAGTCCCCAGCTTTCATCTTGGCTTCCCTTCACCGACACTAGATAAGGTTTATTCGACTTCTCAACAACAAAATCATATCCGGGCTGATTGGCTCCGTACTGAACTGAGATGTGGAATCCGGCACGTGCGAGCAACGCGGCAGCGAACGCCTCCGCTGCCACACCGACCTGATAAGATGTCATTTCTTTCTGCATATTTCTGCCCTACAGAGTATTTAGCCCACCAGCATGCCGACATGCTTTGGCGGGATGAAGTTTCTTTCGTCGGAAAGAAGAATGAAGAAGAGCTTGGGTGTCAACAAGCAAGGCGTCCGCAGTTGGACAACCTCATTTTAGAAATACTGTCCACTAAGCGCCAACGGCGCGTTCCATACCAGCCTTGGCCAACGGCCAAGGACTCGGATTGAAGAAGAGACCGGAGGGCTGAAGGCCCGATCCAAACCGGGTGAAGGCTATCATCGCGCGTCACGATGATGGAGCGGACCCTTGGCCCTCAATATCGATATGGTGCCACAACCAGCCCGATGGGCTGGGCTGGTATGGCACGGGCCTTTGGCCCTGAGTTTGAAGTGTCTTATCATCAAGTAGAGCCCTACGGACGCGGCTCATCGGAAAGAACCATTCGTTTCCAATCGTTACATCCTCACCATGAAACGCAGCGTCCTATTTTTCCTCGCCCTTGCTTCGTTGGCCTCCGCCGCCACTGCTCCGCAAGGCGACAGCATCCTCTGGTATGACCGGCCCGCCACCAAGTGGGAAGAAGCTCTGCCCATCGGCAACGGCCATCTCGGAGCCATGGTTTTCGGCGGCACTGTGAACGAGCGTATCCAATTCAACGAACACACCGTCTGGACCGGCAAACCCCACTCCTACGCCCACGTTGGCGCGGCAAAATTCCTGCCCGAAGTCCGCAAGCTACTCTTCGAGGGAAAACAAAAGGAAGCCGAGGAACTCGCGATGAAGGAATTCATGAGCGTACCCCTCAAGCAGATGGCCTATCAGCCCTGCGGCGATCTCCTGATAGAAACCCCGGTTCAAAATACCGAAAACCACCGCCGCTGGCTCGATCTGGATTCCGCCACCGCCACCACCGAGTGGACGGCGGACGGCACCGCCTTTCGCCGCGAAACCTTCGCCTCGCATCCCGCCAATCTCATCGTCACCCGCATCACCGCCGATAAGCCCGGCAAGACCAGCGCCACGATCAAACTCGGATGCCAGCACAAGGATCACGCCATCTCCATCGGGAAACCTTCCACCCTCGTCTTGAAAGGAAAAGTCCAAGACGATGGCGTCGCCTTCGAGGCCCGCGCCGTAGTCACTCACAAGGGCGGCATTCTATCAGAGACCGCCGACTCCATCCAAATCACCGGCGCGGATTCCATCGAGATCCGCCTCAGCGCCGCCACCAATGTCGAGTCATGGAAAAGCCTCGCCGCTGATCCTTCCAAACGCGCGCAAGAAACCCTCGCCCGCTCCACTAACAAAGACTACGCAGCACTGCTCGCCGCCCACCTCGCCGATCACCGCACTCTCTTCCGCCGCGTCACACTCGATCTCGGTCGCACGCCTGCCGCATCTCTAACAACCGACGCCCGCCTCGCCGCATTCAAGGACGGCAAAGACCCCGCACTGGCCGCGCTGCTCTTCCAATACGGCCGCTACCTACTCATCGGCTGCTCCCGTGAGGGCGGCCAACCCGCCAACCTGCAAGGCATCTGGAACGATTCCCTGCTTCCGCCATGGGACTCCAAATACACCTGCAACATCAACACGCAGATGAATTACTGGCCGGCAGAGGTCGCCAATCTCTCCGAGTGCCACCAATCCCTCTTCAAAGTCCTCGAAGAACTCCGTGAGTCCGGCACCATCACCGCGAAGGAACACTACGGCGCGCGCGGATGGACCCTCCACCACAACTTCGATCTCTGGCGCGGCACCGCACCCATCAACGCCTCCGACCACGGCATCTGGATCTCCGGCGCGCCATGGCTCAGCCTCCACCTCTGGGAACACTACCTCTTCACCGGCGATACGGACTTCCTGAAGAAATCCTGGCCCGTCCTCCGCGATTGCGCCCTCTTCTTCACCGACTATCTGATAGAAAATCCGGAAACCAAAGCCCTCATCGCGGGCCCGTCCAACAGCCCCGAGCAAGGCGGTCTCGTCATGGGCCCCAGTATGGACCACCAGATCATTCGCGATCTCTTCAAGGCCGTCAGCCACGCGGCAGGCATCCTTGGCACCGACAAGGATCTGGCCGCCAAACTTGACACCATGCGCACGCGCATCGCTCCTAACAAAATCGGCAAACACGGCCAACTGCAGGAATGGATGCAAGACATCGACGATCCTAACAACACCCACCGCCACGTCTCGCACCTCTGGGCCGTCTTTCCCGGCAACGACATCACCTGGCGGCAGCCTGATCTTTTCAAGGCCGCACGCCAGTCCCTCATCCATCGCGGAGACGCCGCCACCGGCTGGTCCATGGGTTGGAAAACCAACCTCTGGGCACGCTTCCTCGATGGCGATCACGCCTACCTCATCATCAACAACCTGCTCAAGCCACTCAATGACAAGGGCCACATGGGCGGCGGTGGACTCTATCCGAATCTCTTCGATGCCCATCCGCCCTTCCAGATCGACGGCAACTTCGGAGCCACCTCAGGCATCATCGAGATGCTCCTGCAATCTCACATCCCCGTCAGCGAGACTGCAATCTCCGGCCCCTTTCTCATCCACCTCTTGCCCGCCCTGCCCTCCCTCTGGCCTAACGGTTCCGTCAAAGGTCTCAAAGCGCGCGGCGGCCTCAGCGTGGACATCGCATGGAAGGATGGAAAACTCGCCACCGCCAGACTCACTCCATCGCTAGCAGGCCCCATCAAAGTGCGCCTCGGTGACACAACTGTGGACTTCCAAGGCAGCCCCGGCAAAGCATTGGAAATCGACGCTTCATTGATGGCGAAGTGAGGGGGAAGTTAGATATGCACCCATTACCCCGCGCGTGATAGAAAAGTCGGATCCTTGCTATTAAGCTGTCAGATTTCAAATGACAGATGGGGCGGTGGCGAAGCCGCGATGGTGAGCATCTGCAAACTAGATTTTACAGCTTACTATGACATTCTCGCTGCGTTTGCCGTTTAGGGGCCAATTTCACACCCCGGCGAGATGTCAGTAATCAGCCCTGTGATTGAAGACTCCGCCCGCTACGCAACAACAGTGATGCTCTGGAGTTCGCGCTTTAGCGTGTCTTCGCGATAGGCAAGCTAAAGCTTGGACTCCTAACAATTTTTCGTAGCAGCCGGACCTTACAAAAAACCCGCCACGGCGGACCGGGCGGGTTTTGAGTTGAGGGTGTAATGGGATAAGGATCAGGCTTGCTTGGCCTCTTCCTTTGGCTCGTCGAAGCCGTATTTGCTGACGAGGTCGTCGGCGGGGGCTTCGGTGACGTTTTCAACTATGGTCTGGATGGACGGCTCGGCCTCTTGCTCGGCCTCTTGCTCGGCCACGGTTGCGGTTGATTCCACAGCGGCGGGGATCGAGGCGACGACGACTTTGCGCGGCTCACGCACGGGGGCTTCGTCGCGGTCTTCGCGCTCGTCATGGCCTTTGGACTTGGCTCCAGAAACCATCAGCTTGCGGCCCATGAAGGGTTGGTCGTGGAGGACTTCCACGGCGCGCACGGCTTCGTCTTTGTGGAGCATTTCCACGAAGCCGTAGCCTTTGGAGCGATGGGTGCTGCGGTTGTAAACGATCTCCACGTTGCGGACCGGGCCGACGCCTTTGAAGAGCTCTTGGAGGTCTTGTTCGGAGACATCATAGGACAGGTTGCCGACATAGACGCGCGGGCTTTCGACGGTGGAGCCGTCGCCGCCACGGGGGCGTTCGCGGTCTGCGTTGCGCGGGCTGCGCTCGCGCTTGGGCGGGCGCTCTTCGGAGTGTTCGCGGTTGCGTTCGGCGGGTTGGCCCTCGCCGCTACGGGCGTTGCGGGTATTGGACTTGGGCGGGCGGGCTTCGGTCTGCGGCTTGGCGTTTTCCGGCTTGCGCTCAAGACGTGAGGGCGGGGCGGGCGCCTTGTAGAGGCCGATGGCTTGCAGCAGTTTCTGCCACCAGCTCAACTTGGGCGGGGCATAAGTGCGGCGTGGCGCTTGCGGGCGGAACTCTTCCGAGCGGCCCGATTGGGAGCCGCGATGTGAGTCGCGCGATCCGCGATCACCGCGGTTGTCGCGGTTGTCGCGATCACCGCCGCGGCGGTTGTCGTGTTGGTTGTTGTTGTTACGGTTTTTACCGCCGCGTGAACGGCGGCGCTGGCTGTTGCCCGATTGTTGGGACTGTTGTGTTGCGTCTGACATGGTGTCGCATGGGGTATGGTTTGCAGGCGGCCCGGCGCGGCAGGCCGAGGAAATCGGCCCGCAGGTGCTGAGATAGGACCTGGAACTGACCGGTAAGGCACCGGCAGAACCGGCTTATTGGTGCCGGGGTGAGCTCCGCAACGGCTTGCGGAAAGGAACTTCACCATGCCGGGTCATACCGGCTCGCGCCGCCGCCCGATGAGACAAGTGGATCCGGTTTCCTGGGCCGCCGGTCGATTCCACCGCCCTCAGAACAGCGTGGATCAACGAGCTTTCGACCGGATTGGGGCTTTGGAGGTTGGAAAAACCTGCTCGGCGCGGACCCTACGGGCTTTACGCCGCTTGGCAAGGCTGGAAGATCGGTCGGGGAAATTAGCCAGCCCTATCTCAGGGCGAGGATCAGGAATAGCCCAGTCAGCCAGCCCCAGAACAGCGTGAAGGCAACATGGGCGAAGGTTTCAAAGACCTTCCCGCGCCAGAGTTTGGACGAGTATCCGAAAAACTGGATGACCAGCCGGATGCCCCAAAATACGGCGAGTCCGAGACAGATCCTCCGGCCGAGTGGGGTGTGCATCAAATCTGCCGCGCTGGACAGGCAGAGCAGACCCATCAGGAAAACCGTCAGTGCGATGAAATCATTGCTGTATTTTAAGGTTCCGAATTTAGGAAGAATCCATTCGCTCACGCCATTTGCAGCACTTTCTCGATGATCCGTCGTGGGTTCGGAAGCTGCTCGTGCTCTATGTGCGGCGAGTAGATGGCTGGGGCGTCGATGGAGCAGACGCGTTGGACGGGGGCGTCGAGGTAGTCGAAGGCTTGTTCCATGATGATGGTGGAAACCATGGCGGAGACTCCACCGAAGGGCTTGGATTCATCGACGAGAAGAACGCGGTTGGTTTTTCTGACGGTCTTGAGAATCGCGTCCACATCGAGCGGGCGGATGGAGCGGAGGTCGAGGACTTCGGCGTTGATGCCGTGTTCGCTTTGCAGGGTTTCTGCGGCGGCTAGAGCGTGGATGACGGAGCGGCCATGGGCGATGATGGACAGGTCCGAGCCATCGCGTTTCACATCTGCGAGGCCGAGCGGGATGACGAAATCGCCAGCGGCAGGATCAGGCACTTCGCCGGACATGCCGTAGAGTAGGGTGTTTTCCATCACGTAAACCGGATCGTTGTCACGGATGGCGGCTTTGATGAGTCCTTTGACATCCGCCGGAGTGGCGGGGGCACAGACTTTCAGGCCGGGAAACGCAGCAAACAAACCTTCCGGTATGTGAGAGTGGGTGGCACCCACGCCGGTGCCGCCGTTGGCCGGGCCACGGACGACGATGGGGCAGTGAGCGAGGCCGCCGGACATGTAGCGGACGCAGGCGGCATTTGACACGAGTTGGTCGAAGGCGACGGAGTGGAATGACCAGAACATCAGCTCCATCACCGGGCGCACGCCAAGCATCGAGGCTCCGATGCCCATGCCAATGAAGCCGGCCTCGGAGATCGGGGTATCGACTACGCGCTTGTCGCCCCATTTTTGCCAGAGGCCTTCGGTGACTTTGTAGGCTCCGTTGTATTGGGCGACTTCCTCGCCCATGAGGACGACGTTGGGATCGCGGGCGAGTTCTTCGTCGAGGCCTTCGCGGAGGGCTTCACGGTAGGTAAGTGTGCGTGACATGGGTGGAGAAGGAGTTCAGGAATTGCGGTTTTTCCAATAACCGGGTTTGCGGGAGTTGTGTGCGATGGCGAGGATGACGATCACGTCGTTTTCGATGGAGTAGGGCAGGTAATAGGGAAAGTGATGGAAGTTGATGCGGCGGCATCCGTGGTCGCGAATCCTGAAGGCGTATGGTTGGGCCAGGATGTGTTCTGCCTTTTTCCGGAATTCCAGAATGAAGGCTTCGGACAAGTCAGGATCAATTCCATCATACCATTGCGCGGCTTCCCTTAGTTCGATTGTGGCAAGTGGGTGAAGGATGCGATTCATTTGCAAAACTTGGCTTCCATCTCGGCAATGACTTGCTCGTATGGGACGCACTGCACTTTGCCGCTGCGCACTTCTTCAAGGCGTCGTGCGATTTCATCGTCCCAGGCGGCTTCGACTTCCGGGTTTGCCGGGTGCTCCAATTCGATCAGCCGCTGGAGGAGTTCCTCGCGCTCGGCGGTGCTGAGAAGTGCGGCAGCGGACTCGATCTCGTCGAGCGAGAGCGTGTTTGCGGGAGCGGTGGTGGCCATGGTGGGAAATTAGCTGAAAACCACTCAGGAGTCGAAGAAATGACGGCCGATTTTCGAGGCGGGTGTTTGGTTGTCGGATTCCCAGTAAACGTCGGTGCTGATGTCCGCGATGGTGGGGGCGGGGGATTCGTCGGCGAAGATGACGGAATCCGCAGCTTCGCGTGTGGCGGCTTTGTCAATTTCCTTGGCTGACTCGACGGTAAGAACGCCTTCGTCCACCAATCGGCGGCGATAGACGGCGATTGGGTCGTGGTTTTGCTTGTAGTTCTCGATCTCCTCCGGGGTGCGGTATCCGCCTTTGTGGCGGGAGTCCGCGACGCTGTGGCCGTAGTAGCGATAGGTATCAATCTCGAGGATGGTGGGTTTGTGCTGTTTGCGGGCACGCTCCATCGCGATGTGGGTTTTTGCCCGGACCTCGTAAATATCGGAGCCGTTAATGACGTCCCACTCCATGTCATAGCCTTCGGCACGTTGGGCGAGGCAGCCACGGTAGGCGGATGATCGGGTCTGCGAGGTTCCCATGGAATAGCCGTTGTTTTCAATGACGTAAACGACGGGTAGATCGAAAAGCGCCGCGATGTTTAACGACTCGTGAAAAGCTCCTTGATTGACAGCACCGTCGCCCAGATAGCAAAGGCAGCACCCTTCGCGGCCTAGGTATTTGAGACCGTATGCGAGGCCAAGCCCGAGGGGAGTTTGGCCACCCACAATGCCATGACCACCCCAATAGTTTTTGTCGGGTGCGAAATAATGCATCGATCCTCCTTTGCCTTTGGAGCAACCGGTTTGCTTCCCGAAATTTTCTGCCATGCACTCGTTCATAGCCATTCCGACGGCTAGGGCGTGGCCGTGGTCGCGATAAGCTGTGATGAAATGATCGTGCTCTCCTCCGAGTGAAATGGTGCCGACGGCAACCGATTCTTGTCCGATGTAGAGGTGGAGGAATCCTCCCATTCGCCCGGCATTGTAATACTGCAGGGATGCTCGCTCGAAGGCGCGGATTCGGACCATTTTGGTTAGGAGACCGATTTTCTGCTCGGCGGTGAGCGATTGATTAATCGGCGATTGGGCGAAATCGAGGGCGGGTGGGCTGGCACTGGTCATGGGCGCGGGGAGAATTGTGGATATTGCGGCCTGCGGCTAGGCGAAAATTCCATGGCGGGCAAGGTTTTTTAGGTTCCGTTTCGGAATGCCGATGGATAGCGTTTTCCAATGAATTGGGATCAACTGGTCGATGCGGCTTGGGCTGTGCGGGAGAACGCCCATGCGCCCTATTCCGGATTCCAGGTCGGTGCCGCGGTGCTTGCGGAGGATGGCCGTATTTTCACTGGCTGCAACGTCGAGAACCTGTCCTACGGCCTCACACAATGCGCCGAGCGTGTGGCTATCGGGACTGCGATCGCCGCCGGAGTCCGTCGTTTCCTTGCGGTGGTGGTGGTTGCGGAAACCGCCGTGCCGATTTCGCCTTGCGGTGGCTGTCGGCAGGTGATGGCGGAGTTTGGCGTGCCTCGCGTGCTGCTGGCAAACCGGGCCGAGCGTTTGGAGTTCAGCCTGGAGGAACTCCTGCCTCGCGCCTCGGCGGGGATTTTGGATCTGCCCGCGTGATTTTTGTTCCACGTGGAACGCTCCCGCGCTTTCCAGACTTGAGCACTGGCTGCGCCCGGCTATGGTCCGCCTCCCGCGATGTTCCGCTACCCAAAGACTTACGACGTGATTGTGATTGGTGCCGGCCACGCCGGGGTGGAGGCGGCCATGGCCGCCGCCCGGCTCGGCTGCGAGGTGGCCGTACTCACTCAGAATCTCGACACCATCGGCCAGATGTCCTGCAACCCAGCGATCGGTGGACTTGCGAAGGGCCACATGGTCCGTGAAATCGACGCCCTCGGCGGTGCGATGGGTTTGAACACCGACGCCACCGGCATTCAGTGGCGAATGCTCAATGCCTCGAAAGGCCCGTCCGTCCGCGCCCCGCGCGCGCAGTGCGACAAGAAGGCTTACCAGTTTCGGATCAAACGGGAACTCGAAGATACCCCCGGCATCGAGATCCACCAAGGGAACGTCGCCGACATCCTCGTCGAAAACGACCGGGTCACCGGCGTTTCTACCTCGCTCGGAATGGAGATTTCCGGAAAATCCGTGATTCTCAGCGCGGGCACCTTTATGGGCGGCCTGATGCATGTGGGCCTGCGAAACGAAAAGGGCGGCAGGATGGGGGATGCCACGTCCGTGGTTTCCGAGTCGCTCAAGCGCCTTGGTTTCGCTGTCGAACGCTTCAAGACCGGCACACCTTGCCGCCTCAACGGTCGCTCCATCGACTTTTCCAAGTGCGAGCGCCAGAACGGCGACAGCCCGGTGCCCAAGTTTTCCTTCATGGCCGACACCCTCACGAAGGGTGAAAACGACCTCTTCACCCTCAATCCCTGGGCCGATCCCGCGTTCCACGTGGAACAACTGCCCTGCTGGATCACCTACACCAACCCCCGCACCCACGAGATCATTCAGGGAAATCTCCACCAATCACCGATGTATTGCGGCGTCATCGAGGGCGTCGGCCCGCGTTACTGTCCGTCCATTGAGGACAAAGTCGTGCGTTTCGCCGATAAGGAGCGCCACCAGATTTTCCTCGAACCCGAGGGCCGCCATACCCATGAATACTACGTCAATGGCGTCTCCACCTCCTTGCCCTACGAGGTGCAGCTCGATTTCCTCCGCTCCATCGTTGGCTTGGAAAAATGCGAGATCTTGCGCCCCGGCTACGCGGTGGAGTATGACTACTGCCCGCCCACCCAGCTGCGGCCCACCTTGGAAACGAAAACCATCTCCGGCCTCTACTTCGCCGGCCAGATCAACGGCACCTCCGGTTACGAAGAGGCCGCAGGGCAGGGACTCATCGCCGGAGCCAATGCCGCCCTCAAAGCCCTCGGCTTACCCGAGTTCATCCTCGGCAGAGACCAGGCCTACCTCGGCGTCATGATCGACGACCTCGTCACCCGTGGCTGCACCGAGCCTTACCGCATGTTCACCAGCCGCGCCGAATACCGCCTACTCTTGCGCCAAGACAACGCCGACCTCAGGCTCACACCCATCGCCGCCGCAGTCGGCCTCGTATCTGGCGAACGCGTCCGCAGGGTGGGGGAGAAACAACAGGCTCTCGAAAAAGCCGACCGCTGGGTGCGCTCCGCCGTCCACGAAGGCATCAAGCTCGACCAATGGCTCCGCCGCAGCGAAAACTCCTGGGAAATGCTGCCCGCGCCGCTGCTCGCCGAGTTCCATACGGAACTTTGGCCGCTCATTGAGACGGACTTCAAATACGAGGGCCACCTGGGCCGCCAACGGGCCCAGATCGACCGCATGGCCCGTCAAGAAAGCCGCCGCATCCCAGAAAACCTCGATTACAACAGCATTCGCGGCCTAAAAAAAGAGGCGCAAACCCGCTTCACTGAAATCCGCCCCGCAACCCTCGGCCAAGCCGGCCGTATCCCCGGCATCACCCCGGCGGATGTCGCGATGCTCGTCGTTTGGCTGGAGAAACTGGAGCGGGAGAATTTCTCGCCGCACCAGCAACCGACAAAATCCTGACATGCCAAACTTTGGACTGCGTCGGGCATCGCCGCTTTGCATCGACTACCCTCACAACCTAGTTCACAAAGCCACCTTGTACGTTGACAGTCAAACAATTCCATATGCGACTTCACTACGGAAAAAACCTCAGCGTATGGTGAACAAAGAAAGCCCGGCAAGTTTGCAACCGTTTCGTCTTTGCGCTTTTCTCCCGGCGAGCGGCGTTCTAGCCTACGCGGGTGTTTCAAATCGTCTTCAATGAAATCAGCGCGGCGGAGCTTTCCAGTCTCGGGACGCTCGAGCAGTTGGAGCTGATCGACGAGTTCAAGGTGGGTAAGCAGGATCTGGAAAACCTGACGGGCGAACGCTTCGGCAAGATCGAGCGGGATGGCCGGGTGCTGTATCGTTTCCGCGCGAAGGACTACCGGTTTTACTTCGAGGTGAAGGAGGGCTCAGTGGTCGTGCACCGGGTGCTGCACAAGGGGACTTTTTCGGATTTCCTATTCCGCTCGAAGATGCCGCTGGCGGAGGATGAGGCGCTGGCAAACTCCAAGCATTTCTGGAAACTCATCGACGAAGGGCGCAACGCTCGCCGCTTGTGAGTTTCGCGTCGTGTTCGCACCGCCGGACTGGGCCTGACATCGGGAATTTTTGCTTCCTACACGGGCGGGCTTGTTGCTAGAAGCATCAATGATGAAATGGCTGATGTACTTGGTTCTAGCAGTTCTGGTGGGTGGCTCGTGGATGTTGTATTCAAAGACCGGCGGTGACATCAAAATCAAGACCGAGCTGGTGGAAAAGTTGAATGAAGCGGGTGATCCTGATGGGAAAGTGGCGAAGCTGGAGGGCGACATCCAATCCTTGCAAGGTCAGAAAACATTCAATGGCATCCTACTCGCCTTCCTAAGCGCGGGACTGGTGGGAATCTTCTTCGTGATTCAGGTGCTGCCGGCTTTGGCGCATCGGGTGACCCACGCGGTGTATGATAGCGCGGAGATGATGGAGCATGATGTGATGCACGACGCGCGCTCGCTATTAGCACAGGGCGACTATGAAGGCGCGATCGCCGCATTCCAACAGGCCGCAGCGGCGGATCCACTCAACCGCTTGCCATGGGTGGAAATCGCGAAGATTTATAAAGACAACCTGGGCAATCCGGCAGCAGCAATCCAGACGATCCGCCACGCACTAGAGAGCCAGGCGTGGGAAGTGAGCGATGCGGCATATTTCCTATTCCGTCTGGCGGAACTCTACGACGAGGTGGAGGGCGACCGTGCGTCCGCGGTGGCGATCATGGAGCAGGTGATCGCGCAGTTTCCTGAAACACGCCACTCGGCAAATGCGAGCCACAAGCTGCATGAATGGTCACAGCAGGCCGAAGCGGCGGCGATTACGGATGAAGAGCAGCAATATCTCTCTGGAGTGCAAGGTGTAGAAGTCTGCGTGGAGCCACAGGAAGAGCTGCAGCCCGAAGAGGAACTGCTGGAGGAACGCCCTGCCTGAGTGGGTGGGGAATGCCGGAGTCGTTCGGAAAGGAACTGGTCCGGTATGCGCGCATGGTTTGATGGATTTTGTGTGAAGCATCCGCTGTTCGTGGCGGCGATGGTGGCCGCCGCATGTGTGGCGGCTGCGGATGTTAGAATTACTTGGGGACTTGCGGCTGGGCTGGCATTCGCAGTGGCGGGCGCTTGGTTAGGAGGATGGAAACGCGCACTCGGCTGGGCGTTTTGTGGCTGGCTGGCGGTGGCCGTTTTCACATGGCGGGATGGCGCGCGCAAGGAGGCGGAGAAAGTGCTGGCGAGCACGCCGGGCGGTCTGGTCAAAGCCAGGATGTTGAAGGATGCGCGCGGCTCGGAGCAGTTCTGGTCGGCTCCGGCGATTTTGTTAGATGGCGGGAACGCGGGGGTGACGGTGTGGTGGGAAGGACGTGGTCAAATGCCGGTGGCTGGCTCGCGGGTGACGGCGTGCGGCAGATTCGGCCCGATCCCGGTCACGCGTAACGAGGGGGAGTTTGATCGTGCGGCATGGCTACGCACGCAGGGAGTGGCTGCGGTTTTTCACACGATCTGGGCGGATGGCACGGTAGAAACCAGCGCGCTGGCAGAGCTGGGTGCGAAGCTGCGCCATGGTTTCCGCGCGCGAGTGACGGATGGGCTGGATGAAGCTTCGCTGGAAGCGGGTGTGATCCGCGCGGTGGTGATCGGTGAAACGCCGCCTGATGCGGAGCAAGTGATCGCGGCGTTCCGGAATAGCGGCACCTTGCATGCGTTTTCTGTGAGTGGCCTGCATGTGGCGATGGTGGGCAGCATCGGCTGGCTGGTGTTAGGTTGGCTCGGAGTACCCCGTCGCTGGGCCGTGGCATTGCTGCTGCCGTTGATCTTCGGCTATTCATGGATCACGGGGAACAGCCCTCCGGCAGTGCGCTCGGCGTGGATGGCCGCAGTGTTTCTCGGAGCTTTCATTTTCCGCAGGAAACCGGATCTACTCAACGCGCTCGGAGCAGTGTTGTTAGCGGCGATGTGTTGGGACGGGCGCTTGTTGTTCCAACCGGGCGTACAGCTTTCCTATGGCGTGGTGGCGGCGATCGCGGTCGGCACCGCGTGGGCGGCCAGAACCTTCGCATGGATGGCAGAGCCGGAACTGTATCTGCCGGAGCGGCGGATGAGCCGCTGGCAGAAATGCTGGCTCTGGATGCGCAGGAAGTTGGCACAATCGTTGTCCGTCTCGCTCGCAGCAGGTGTGGGGTCATCGCCTCTAACAGCTTTTCATTTCGGCCTATTGACACCCATCTCGGTGTTGGCCGGGTTGGTGTTGGTGCCGATGGTTTTCATCCTGCTTGCGGTGGCGCTGCTGGCAGTGGCCCTGCATCCCGTGGCAGCTCCGGTTTCCCGCTGCATGAACCGCCTGAACGGCTGCGTTGCAAAAGTCTCCGTGCTCGCTGCGGAAGCGTTCTCAGCCATCCCCGGCGGGCATTTCCAACTTGGCCGTGAAATGCAACCGACACTGCGCATCTACGATCTAGAACACGGCGCGGCTGCCGCATGTTTTCATGACGGAGCCGGTGCAGTGTTGTTAGATTGCGGGGATCACCACAGTTTCAAGCATCGCGTGGCACCATCGCTCCGGCGGCTGGGCATCACGCCGGACTCGGTGGTCCTCAGCCACCCGGATGGCGGTCATCTGGGCGGCGGCCCGCCAGTGTGGGAGGCGTTTCCCATCCGGCAGGCGCTGATGCCGGTGCGGCTCGCCCGCAGCCCTTCCTTCCGCGCATGGATGAACGATGGCCCGCAGACTGGTATCCGCCTGTTAGAAGCGTCTGCCATCGAATCGCTCGCCCTGCCGGATGGCGCACGGCTGGAAGTCATCCATGCGCCGCCCCCCTTCGCCCAAGACGCGCTGGCAGATGATCGGGTCGCCATTTACCGCCTCCATTGGCGCGGCTGGAAACTCCTGCTCACCAGCGATGCCGGCATGGGAACAGAGATGAAACTCCTCGATGCCGCTAAGGACATCACAGCCGATGTGATCATCGCTGGCCGCCACCAGTCGGACATCACACTTTGCGACCGCTTCCTCCATGCCGTGGACCCACGCGTCATCATCGCCTCGAATCCACCCTTCCCTCCTGAGGAGAAACTCCCGTCATCGTCAGTGGACTATTGGAAATCACGCGGCATCGAGGTGTTAGATCAAGCACACACCGGCGGCGTCACACTGCGCATCAATGATGCGGGAAACCTATGCATCCAGGGTTTCCTGAGTGACGTCCCAGTAGTGCTCAAGCCTCGTTAGATTTGCGGCAGCGCAGACGCCACATCGACTTTCCCTCGCTCTCCCAGAGTTTTTGGAAATCCGTTTTCGGATAGAAAAACGAATCCTCCTCCCACTCCAACTTCTCGAAGCCGCCGTAGGCCGCCACCTTTTCACAAGCCCACTGGAAGTATTCCTCGTGGTCCGTCATGAACAGGAACTCGCCACCTGGCAAAAGCGCACGTTTCACCGCATCCAAAAACTCCACCTGCACCAGCCTGCGCCGGTGATGGCGCAGCTTCGGCCACGGGTCCGGACACAGCAGGTGCAATCGCGAAACACAAGCCTCTGGCAGCAGCCACTCCACCACATATTGACTCTCCAGCCGCAGCACTCGCGCGTTATCCAGATGCTGCTGCGTGATCTTTTTGCAGACCTTGCGCACCCGCCCGAGCAGGCGCTCCACTCCGAGAAAATCCCGCTCCGGATACTGCGCCGCCATTTCCATCAGGAACAAACCATCGCCACAGCCCAGATCCACTTCCAGCGGCCTGCCCACGCGCAGGATCTCCGCGCGCTCCAGCTTACGGAAATAATCCGCCGGGACAAATTCCCCCGCCATCGCCGGGCGGGGCAGAGCATGGAGCGCTTGAGTGGTCATAGCCGCCGCGTTTGTAGGCAAAGCCCCGCGTTGCGCAATCCCGCGTTCCCGCTTGACGCTCTTTCCGCCATCCTTCTAGCTTCCACGGAACAAACCCCATCCCAACACCCAACCCCTTTTTCCACCGTGGAACTCCAGGAAATCCGTAAAATCGTCGAGCTCATGAACGAGCACGGCCTCACCCATTTTGACCTCACCAAAAAGGACTTCCACCTGAAGCTAAAAAAAGGCGCAGACATGGATGACCTACGCAGCCTGCTCGCCTGCATGCCCACTGCACCCCCTCAGGCACATGCGGCTCCAGCGGCCAACACCGCTCCGGCAGCCGCTCCCGCCCCAGCCGCTGAAGGCTCCGAAATCACCTCGCCCATGGTCGGCACATTCTATCGGAAACCCGCGCCGGACGCCCCAGACTTCGTCGCCGTCGGCTCCGCCGTCTCCATCGGCCAGACCATCTGCATCATCGAGGCCATGAAGGTCATGAATGAGATCAAGGCCGAAAAAGCTGGCACCATCTGCGCCCTCGTCGCCGAAGACAGCACCCCCGTCCAGTACGGCGACGTCCTCTTCCGCATCAAATGAGTTGATCGACAAAAAGTTGATGGTTGATAGGCAGAAAAATTTCTTCCTCTTCGCCATCAACCATCAACTCCAAACTCTCAACTTCTTAAAACATGTTCAACCGCGTCCTGGTCGCCAATCGCGGCGAAATCGCCCTCCGCATCATCCGCGCCTGCCGCGAGCTTGATGTCGAATCCGTCGCCGTCTATTCCGAGGCCGATGTCGATTCGATGCACGTCCAGCTCGCCGATGAAGCCGTCTGCATCGGCCCCGCAGCGAGCAAGGAGTCCTATCTGAAAATGGACCGCATCATCGCCGCCGCCGAGATCACCGGCGCGGACGCCATCCATCCAGGCTACGGGTTTCTATCAGAAAACGCCCGCTTCGCAGAAATCTGCGAGTCCTCCGGCGTCACCTTCATCGGCCCCTCCGCCAAGGTCATCAACATGATGGGCGACAAGGCCACCGCCCGCGCCACCGCCATCGCCAATGGCGTGCCCATTACCCCCGGCTCCGACATCATGCCGGATGCAGAGACCGCGCTGATAGAAGCAAAAAAAATCGGCCTCCCCGTCATGATCAAGGCCACCGCCGGTGGTGGTGGCCGTGGCATGCGCCCTTGCTTCAAGGAAGAGGAATTCATTCAACTCTTCCAAGCCGCCTCCAACGAAGCCATCGCCTGCTTCGGCAACGGCGCGTGTTATCTCGAAAAACTCGTGCTCAACCCGCACCACGTCGAGATCCAGGTCATCGGCGACTCACACGGAAACTTCATCCACCTCGGCGAACGCGACTGCTCCATGCAACGCCGCAACCAGAAAATCATCGAAGAATGCCCTTCACCGCTGCTCACGCCGGAGCTGCGCAAACGCATGGGCGATGCCTCGGTGAAGCTCATCAAAAGCATCGACTATCAAAACGCAGGCACCATCGAATACCTCGTCGATGAAAAGGGTGAGAACTTCTATTTCATGGAAATGAACACCCGCATCCAGGTCGAGCACCCGGTGACGGAAGAAGTCATGGGTTGCGAACTCATCAAAGAACAGATCCGCGTCGCTGCTGGCGAGCCGCTGTCCCACCATGTGCTGGAAGCCTTCCCGCGCGGCCATGCCATCGAGTGCCGCATCAACGCCGAAGATCCATACAACAACTTCGCACCCAGCCCCGGCACCATTGATCTCTGGTATGCACCCGGCGGCAAAGGCGTGCGCGTGGACACCCACGTCTATAGCGGCTACACCGTGCCACCGCACTATGACTCGATGATCGCCAAGCTCATCGTCACCGCCGCCACCCGCGAGATCGCCATCGCCCGCATGAACCGCGCCCTCAAGGAATTCACCATCCGCGGCATCAAGACCACCATCCCATTTCAGTTAGAAGTCATCAACCACCCGGATTTCATCGCAGGAAACTACGACATCGGCTGGGTCGGCAGGTATCTGGAGGAACGAAAAGCCTGAGCGTCTATTGTCAGGGAATCATCTTCTGCGAGCACTCCATCCAATGACTGCATACCATTTTGGCAGCACTCATGAGCCACTATCCCACCAGTCAGGTTGGTTGCCGGGCTTCCACTTGATATTGCAGCCGCTGCTCGGATAAGGGCGGACCAACGGCTGCTCGCCATCCCTCATGCGGCGCACGGACTCGCGCAGATCGCCGCCATGCGGAGCCAATCCACCGCGCGGGCGAGAATCATCGAACTGCCCTGCGTAGAACAGATTTCCCTGCCCATCGAGCAAGAAGAAATCCGGCGTACACGCGGCACCGTAGGCTTTTGCAACATCCTGAGATGCATCGAGTAGATAGGGAAAATCCCAGCCGTTTTCCGCAGCGAAGGTTTTCATGACTTGCGGGCCGTCCTGCGGGTAGCGCTCGGTATCGTTCGGGTTGATCGCAACGCTGCCGATGCCAACCGGGAAAAGTTCTACCGCCATATCACCCAGAGCCTTGGCGAGATGGACCACGAAGGGGCAGTGATTGCATGCGAAAACAATCAACAACCCGGCGCTGCCCATCACATCCGCACGCGCGATGGCGTTCCCATCAGCATCACGCAAAGTGAAATCAGGAGCCTGCTCACCAGTGTGCAGGCGGAAGGTGGAGAGAACTTCGGACATGGAATCAATTTATCACCATTCCCGCTCAGGCAAAACGCTTTTCCACCTTCGACAAGCCCGCGTTCGCGTATCACAGTTCCTCCGCCATGACCGGCAAGCTTTCACCTGAGGAACGGCTCCGCTACTCACGCCACATCCTGATCCCCGCCATAGGCGAGGCCGGGCAGTTGCGTTTGAAAAACGCCGCCGTGTTGCTCATCGGCGCCGGCGCGCTCGGCTCACCCGCCGCACTCTATCTCGCTGCCGCTGGTGTCGGCACGCTCGGCCTCGTCGATGCCGATGTAGTGGAAGCTTCAAATCTCCAACGGCAGATTCTTCACGGCGAATCATGGGTCGGGAAACCCAAGCTCGATAGTGCCGCCGCCCGCCTGCGTGAGGTGAACCCGCACATCCGCGTAGAACTTCATCCCGTGCGCTTCACACCAGACAACGCCATAAACATCGCAAGCCGCTACGACCTGTTAGTGGACGGCTCCGATAATTTTCCCACGCGCTTCCTCACCAACGACACCGCGTTTCTCCAGAAAAAGCCGCTCATCTATGGAGCGATTCATCGCTTCGAGGGACAGGCCGCAGTTTTCGCACCACACCTCGGCGGTCCTTGCTACCGCTGCATGTTGCCGGACAGCCCCGCGCCCGGCAGCGTGCCGTCTTGTCAGGAAGCCGGCGTGCTCGGCGTGTTGCCCGGCATCATCGGCTCCATCCAAGCCATGGAGGCGCTCAAGCTGATCCTCGGCATCGGCAGCGTGCCTCTCGGAAAACTCACCGTCTATGACGCGCTGCAAAGTTCCTTCCGCACCTTCAAACTCCAGCGCGATCCGCAGTGCCGCCTCTGCGGAGATCAACCGCTCATCACTTCCGTATCCAACCCGGAAACCACTTTCCATAACACCTGCATCACTTCACACGACTCCATGGAATCCATCACCGCCAGCGAACTGCGTTCTTTGTTAGATAACGATTTCCAAGACCTACTCATCGACGTTCGAGAACCTGCGGAACACGCCTCGTCGAGCATCAACGGCTCAATCCTGATCCCGCTCGGCTCGTTGCTGAACCGTCTCGCGGAACTGCCAAAGGACCGCGACATCTACGTCCACTGCAAAATGGGCGGCCGCTCTGCCAAGGCAGTGCAGCTCTTACTGGATCAAGGCTTTACCCGTGTGAAGAACGTCAACGGCGGCATCGATGCCTGGATGCAAATTTAGCCGGGCACTTAGAGTGTTATGTAACGACACCCATACCCAATGGATTGCTCATCTTAGGTCCGCTAAATCAGGCATTCACCCGCAGATCCCTAACGCTCCACAGCACTCCTGCTGCGGCCTTACCGCTTCCCTTCATCCGCCGCGCGCCGTCTTTCCTCTTATCTGTGAACCGTTCCCTCGCCGCAGCGAACATTTCATTTACGAAAACCTTACTGCCAATCACCGCTCCGTCCGTGAAATACCTCACCCGATGTCGCAGCATCCCGGCCATCTTCAAATCCGCCAGCACCGTCTCATTGTCCTTGGATGCCAGCATTTCCTCCGTGTTCTTCGTCACTACGGTGCTGGCACCCAACTCCGCCTTGCCGCTCTTTCTTCCCAGTGCCAAACCCATCGCCCGACGATAAATCCGCGAGACTTCCTTCCATTTCTCCGACTCGAAACCCGCGCCCTGGTGGCTCATACACGCTCGCACCAATCCCTCCCGCGCCTTCTTCCCGTTCCCCTTCGGCCCGCCTCCCACCGCCTCGCCGTAGCTACTCCAACGATACTCTGCCGGGTCTGTAACCATCCCGGCCCTAACAGGATTGAGATCAATGTAAGCTGCCATCGTCCGCGCCGCAACTCCACTTTCCACGATCACGCTCTTGTAGCGCTCCTCCCACAGCGTGCCGCTGCGGTTGTGTGTGCGGTTGAACCAACGCGTGAAACGTTGCAGCAATGTCTTCATGAACTCACTCAGATTATGCATCCGGTAAGTGAACCGCGCGTGGATTTCCGCCACGCGCTTTTCATTTGCCTGGGCCCGCGCTTCCGACAACTCCTGCGCTACCACAGCGACGAATGCCTCAGAATTCGTCGCTGAAAGCCGCTTCAACAACTCCTCATCTGAAATCCCACCCTCCGGCATCGGCGGCACCTCTAGCAGAATGTGGAAGTGATTGGACATGACGCAGTAGGAAAGCGCCCGACAGCCCGTGAAATTCTCCTGCATGCGCATAAACATCCGGAAATGCTCGCGCTCCACATCGCCAAACACAAAGCGGCGATCCACCACCCGCGAAATGCAGTGGTAAATCGCCGGTTTCTCCGCCGAATCTTTCCAAGGTGCCAACCAGCGTGCCCGTCTCATGCCCCCATTCTTCCGATCCAACCCCACTTGGCAAGCACTTTCTTTCATAGTGTCTGTCACTATAGTATGAAAAACGAGCACCCAGACATCTATCAAAACCTCACCCCCAGCCAACGCCGCGTCCTCACCCCCGCCAAAACCTGGAACGTCCAACTCCAACACGCCGGCAGCGGTCGCACCGCCCTGCGCTACCTCGCCCGCTACGTCC
>JANMLQ010000215.1:0-19353 GCA_031372635.1 Akkermansiaceae bacterium
CAACATGCAAGCCGACAAGCCTTGCCGGAGTCGCGTTGCCCGTGGGCAACTGCCCTCCACCACCCGGAGGCGGAGGTGGTGGCGGAGTGAACTCGTGCATCGCCACCGCATACTCGTGACCCACGCCGTAAAACTCGTCTCCTGCGGTCCATGCGGATAGATCATGAGTGCTTTCCACACGATAGACCACGCCGGGAATGGTGCGGAAAATGTAACACTGCTGGATGGAAGCATTCGATGCGGGAATGTTCTCCATGCGCCCCACCGGTCGGAAATCGCGCCCAGCAAACACGGTCGCCAGCATGAGGAAGAACACGAGAAGGATACGAGTTTTCATGAGGAAGTTGAGTTGAAGTTTTGGTGGAATGGATGGGACTATCCAAGTGGACGGGGAGTTCTCAAGTCGCACAAAGACGACTGCGATGGCCTTAGGCCAACTCCCCGAAGGCAGGCGGCTTGGACATACACCACCGCCTCCCCGACCTTTTAGTCGGTTTGGCGGCATCGTTGCGGTCGATGCCGACCGCTTTGTGCGAGGTTGAGAAATCCTCATCCGCTGGGGCGGACGTAAGAATCAAGTGCCGAAGCGCAGGAGACGGCATGGATGAAGTTGACTCCGATAATAAAACAGCCCGCGCCGGAGGGAGCCGGGCGGGCTGTTAGTAAAGGTGGTGAAACGCGGCTTATTTAGGTTTCACGGGGCCGGGCTTGGTGTCGGCGGGTTTGGTGGTTTTGGCGTCGGGTTTGGCTTCGTCTTTCTTTTTGCCGGACTTGATGTCTTCGAGTTCCTTGACGGCGGCGGTGCGCTGTTTTTCGTCGAGTTTCACGGCGATTTCCTTCACGAGTTTGTCGGCTTCTTTTTCACCGCGCTCGGAGGCGAGGGTGGCGAGTGCCCATGCTTTGACGGGATCGGGCTTGGTGCCGATGCCTTCGTAAATGAGGCGTGCGAGGGCGAGGGTGGCGGGGCCGTGGCCTTGGTTGGCGGCGAGTGAGTAGAGTTGGCCGGCGTTCTCCATGTTTTTCTGGACGCCGCCGATGCCGCGTTCGTAGAGGGTGGCGAGGTTGTTCTGAGCTTGGGCGCTGCCAGCTTGGGCGGCGCGGGTGAGCCATGCGACGCCGGCGGGTGAGTCGGCGATGCCGAGCTTGCCGGAGAGGTAGAGGAGGCCGAGTTCGTTTTGGGCTTCTGGCAGGTTGCCGTTGGCGGCGGCGAGCAGGTGTCCGTAGCCGGTGAACAGGTCGGCTTGCTCGGGTTTTTCGGCAGCGAGGAGTTTGGCGGCGACGCGTAGGTTGGCGATCGGGTTTCCGGCTTCGGCGGCTTTGCGGAGTAGCGAGTTACCGCGGTCCATGTCCTTTTCGGTGCCCTTGCCTTCGAGGTAGAAATCAGCGGTGCGCAGCATGCAGTCCATTTGGCCTGCGTCCTTGCCGCGCTCGTATTCGGCGAGGGCGGCTTTGAGATCCTTTTTCACGTTTTCCTCGTAATCACCGAGCGCGAGGTAGGCGGAATATTCCTTGGCGGCGATGGCTTTCTTGAGCCACTCGCGGCCCTTTTTCTCATCGCGGGTTTTTTCTTGGCCGCTGAGGAGGCGTGAGCCGAGGGCGGCCATGGCACCGGCGTTGCCTAGGCCGGCGGCTTTGGCGTAGTTGGCGAGGGATTCCTTGGCGTCCTTGAGTTCCGGAAAACCGAATTGCCCTTCATAAAAACGGGCGACTAACAGAACGGAAAGCACGTCTCCGGCATCGGCGGCGCGTTTCCACCAGAAGATGGCTTTGTCTGGGTCCGCCGCTGGGGTAAGCAGGCCGCGCAAGTAGGCTTCTCCGAGGATGCGGGCGGCGACTGCCGGATCGTCTTTGGCGGCGGTTTCGAGGGCTTGGCGGGCTTGATCACGTTCGTCCTCTTTTTCCGAGGCGAGCAGGATGAAAGAGAGGCGATAGACGGCGTCTTTGTGTTTTCCGGCGGCGGCTTTGCGGTAGTATTCGAGCGCCTTGTCCTTGGATTGCTCCAGTCCTTGGCCGGATTCACTGGCGAATCCCAATATGTAGAGCGCCTCGGCGTTTCCCTGATCGGCGAGTGGTTTGGCGAGCTCGACGGCTTTCGCGTGGCGACCTTCCTTGAAGGCGTCCATCGCGGCTTTGGCCGGGCCTTCCACCTCTGCGGGCAGGGCGGCGGAGTTTTCAGTTGGGAGTGAAACGGCTGCCTGAAGGGAACTGGTGAGCGCTGAGATCAGCATGAACCCGAAGATGAAACGGTAACGCATGCCCACAACTAGGAAGGAATCCCCCGGCTTGGCAAGGCGAGATTCACGCCTCTTTTGCCGCGCCGTGTGATAGCTCGCGCAGCTCGTCAATGCACGCGCCGACGATCTCCGCGTCGATGCGATGCACGTCCACACACTGCCCGATGTCATGCAGCATCAGCACTGTGAGTTCGCCGCCCAGGTGCTCGCGGAATTCATCCAAGCCGTCGAGCACGCGCCGCCGCCCGTTTTCATCCAGCCAGTCCAGCGCCGGGTGATGAATCGCCAACCGCAGGCCGGAGAGGATCGGGAAAACCCGCTCCGCCAGAGCCGCCGGAGCCAGCCCGGCGCGCACCGAGTAGAGCGTATCCAGCGCAAGACCGATGGCCACGGCAGGTGCGTGTGAGAGTTTGTAGCCCGTCAGTGCCTCCAGCTTGTGCGCAGTCCAGTGGCCGAAGTCCAGCGGCCGACTCGATCCGCTCTCGAACGGATCTCCGCCGCTCGCGATGTGGTGCGTGTGCAGCAGCGCGGACTTCTCCACGCAGGCTTCCAACACGGACGGCTCACAGGAACCCAGCGCCGTTAGATTTTCCTCGATCCAGTGGAAAAACCCGGCGTCCTTCACGAGTGCCACCTTCACCGCCTCGATCAGCCCCGCCCGCTTCGTTTCCTCGTCCAAGCTGTCGAGGAAACGGAAATCATTGATCACCGCGAACGGCACCGCGAAGGCGCCGATCCAGTTCTTTTTCCCGAATGCATTGATCGCGCACTTCACGCCCACCCCGCTGTCGTCCTGGGCCAGCGTCGTCGTCGGGAAACGCACCAGTCGCACCCCGCGATGCGCCGTGGCCGCCGCGAAACCCACCGCATCCAGAAACGCCCCGCCGCCGATCGCCAGCACATACGAATGGCGGTCCAGATGCGCCTCGTCGATGCGCCGCCAAGTCTCGTGGACCCATGTTTCATCCGCCTTCACCGGCTCCCCGCCCGGCAGCACATGCAGGCCGCGGCACTCCACCTCCACCGTCATGAAGTAATCCGCCACCTCCGCCGCCAAGCCCGGCCAAGCCGCAGCCACCTCCGCATCCACCAGCACCAACGCCCGCCTGCCGCCACCCTCGGCCAGGATTTCTGCCAACGCGACATTGTCTGGAGCGAATGCATTGCGCGTGAAAACCACACGGTGCTTGAAGGTGACGGGAATCTGGAAATCGTGACGGGACATCGGTGGCGGCGCTTGCCTAGCCTGCTTTACGCACACAAGCCAATGTTTCTTGGGTCCAATTCACCCGGAATCTTACACAAGAGAGAGAAAGCCAACCACAGATGAACGGGATGCACGCAGATGAAGAGAGTGAATACCCATTGCGTTGCGAGGCTCATCACAATCTGGCCGTTCTTCATCTTCATCTGCGTCAATCCTGTTCATCTGCGGTTGAAATTCTTCCCGTGCGACAGTCGCGTTGAACCATTTCCCCTAGCCTCTTCATCCACCAATTCACTCCCCATGTCCGCTCTCGAAACACTTTTTGAAACCCGCTGGCTCCGTCTCCACCGCATCGGCCACTGGGACTTCGTCGTCCGGCCCCACTCCGAACACTGCGTCGGCATCCTCGCCATCACGCCCGCCCGGGAAATCATCCTCGTCGAGCAATTCCGCATTCCCATTCAGAAACGCGTCATCGAGATCCCCGCAGGCATCGTCGGTGATGAAGAAGAACACCGTAGCGAACCGCTCGCCGAGACCGCCCGCCGCGAGCTGTTAGAAGAAACCGGCTACCGTGCCGGGAAAATCGAAAAACTCCTCAGCACCCCCACCTCCGCAGGCATGACCTCCGAGTTCATCCACCTCTACCAAGCCAGCGAACTCACCCGCGAAACCGAAGGCGGCGGCACCGGAGCCGAGGACATCACCGTCCATCACATCCCGCTCGCCGGACTGCGCGGCTGGCTGCGCGATCAGGAAGCCGCCGGCAAAGTCATCGACTTCAAAATCCACGCCGCTCTGTGGTTGGCGGGGGAGTAGATTGGGGAGTGATTTCCCGCTTGGCCCGATGGCGTGGCAGAGCTATTTAGCGTTTTATGAATGAGGTAATCGAAATCCGACCGATCATTCATTTCCGTTTTCAGCCAACATCATGAAGACCTTCCTCGCATTGCTTTGGTTGCTGCTTTTCAGTGGAATTGCATATGCCCTTCCATCTGCACCGTTTGTCCACATCCAGAAGTTAGAGAGCCTTGTCATTGAACTTCCGAAAAGCGATGGGCAGCTTTATGTGTTCCTTCGGATGAGCGTGACGGCGACGACTTCCCCCGAGGATACGAAGAATTTGTATTCAACGATTCGGCGGAAGACCCGATATCCAATTCAAGATCAGGCACGCCCGAAGAAGGATCAGGTGTTACTAGTGTTAAACCCGAACGATTTGCCCAAAGGCACGAAGGTGGGCGACAAGCTGAGGGTGCTCGGATATGGATTGAGGAGCGGCGACGAAGGTGCCAGTCATACGAGCACCCATCCCTATGTTGAGCGTATCGAACTCAACCCCAAGGACTGACAAGCGGTGTTGAAAGATCGCCGCTCCCGCCGCATAGCCGCATAGCGATGGCTCCCGATCTTTTCATGAATTGACAATGGTCCGTCATTGACGGATGGTCGGTTGCGTGCGCCTCGTTTTCAAGGAAACTTCATTCTTCACCCGGCAGGCGGTCGAATTGCTGCCCGATGAAGAACTGAATGCCTTGCAGTGGATGCTCATGGCAAATCCTGAATGCGGCGACCTCATCCGCGGCTCCGGCGGTCTTCGCAAGCTCCGTTGGAGTGGCTCCGGTCGTGGCAAACGTGGTGGTTTACGTGTGATCTATTACTGGCATGTCCCCGGCAACGTGATCCTCCTTCTTCTTGCCTACCCGAAAAACGAACAGGAAAACCTCACTCCCGCCCAACTCAAGCTCCTCAAGTCCATCATCGAAACCGAATACCCATGAAAGACGATCTCTTCCAGCAACTCGCCGCCAGCCTCAAGGAGGGCGGTGCCATTCTTCGCGGGAAAAAGAAGCCCGCACGCAGCACCACGCTGCATTGGCCGGATGCCAAAGCCGTGCGCGAAAAACTTGGCCTCAGCCAATCCCAGTTCGCCGCGCTCATCGGCATCAGCCCACGCACTCTCCAAAACTGGGAACAAGGCCACCGCCGCCCCGAAGGAACTGCCCGCGCACTCCTCCGCGTCGCGGAATCCCATCCCGAAGCCGTGCTGGAGGCGCTGCATCGTTGAGGAATGAAGTCTGGGGCAGTCACCGGAAATTCACCCAGCCGCCAATGAAACTTAAAACCGATATTTACCACCGCTGGGTCGGCTGGTCGGAACAGGATCAATGCTACATCGGCCGTTGTCCGGATTTGTTCCATGGCGGAGTCCATGGCGACGATCCGCTCAAGGTGGCCAGGGACTTGCAGAAGCTCATCGACGAATGGGAGGTCGTTTTTAAAAAGGAGCGGCGCAAGCTCCCTCCCGCCCGCGTTAAGCCGACCATGGAACTGGCGTGACCGGTCGCCACTCCAACCTCACTTCAGACCCTTCGCAATATCATCTGCGAGACGTGAGAGCAGGCGGGATTCGGCGGCGACTAGGGGTTGGTGGCCGTCTTTTTCGAGAGGCTCGCGGTCGGTGAAGGTGCGGGAGGCGATGAGTTTGCGATCGGGCAGGGAATAGGCGCGCCAGCCGGCTTCGATGACGGCGTAGCCATCGTCCGCGCCGTGGAGTTGGCGGATGTCGAGGGTGATTTGGTGGCGGATGCCTTCGTCGCCTTGCCATGGGTAGGTGCGGACGTTGCCGGTCTGGAGGCGGCGGCCGAGGTTGGCGGCGGTGACGCGGGTGATGGCGGCTGCGAGGTCGCCTGCCCAGCGGTGGTTTTCTGAAACGCCGAGTTGGTTTGCGGTCTGGGCGATGACGAGGTTCGGGCGGTCGATGTATTCGGCGAGGGTGACGGGGCCGACGCCGAGTCCGACGCCACTGCCGGAGGGCACGGGGCCGTCGGCGGTGAGCACGTAGTAGGTTTTGAAATTGTTGCCGCAGCCGATGAGGAGCAGGGCGGCGAAGAGGGTGAGCGATTTCAGGATCATGGGAAAAATGGGTGTGTCAGCGTTTGCCGCGCGGAGATTTGGGAGTGGGGTTTCCTGTGGAGTCCTTGCCGAAGATGAGGGACTTCGGATCGTCATCGACGGTGGTGCTGACGGACTTGATGGCGCGGAGGGAGGCGCGGAGTTCGTCGAGCGTGCGCTGGAGGTCGCCCTGAATGGCACCGTTCGGGCCGACGCTGGCGAGGGATTTTTCCAGCTCGGTGATGGACTTGCGGAGGTCTGCGGGGAGTTGGCGGAATTCCGGGTCTTCGAGCACTTTGCGGGCGGCGATGGCGGTGGCCTCGAATTCCTTCATGGTGGCGCGGGCCTCGGTGATGGTGATTTTCGCCTCCTCGGCGGCGGCGGCGAGTTGATCCATGGTTTTCTCGATGGGCAGGCCCTCGATTTTGTCGAGGATGGCACTGAGTTTTGCCTCAAGCTGTGCGAAGCCGGAGGTGATGGTGGGCACGGTGATGTATTCGCCTGCTTTGCCGAGTTCGGCGGGCATGGTGCTGTTGTAATAATCGAGATCCACGAAGAGTGCGCCGGTGATGAGGCTGGCGGTCTTGAGTGCGGCGCGCAGACCTTTGCGGACGGCGTCCTTGAGGAAATCCGAGTCCGCAGTGGTCATTGCGCGCACGGTTTCCGGACGCATCAGGGCGGGGTCGATCTCGACGAGCACGGGGACGCGGTTGTCCAGTGCGGTGGGCATGAGGTCGAAGGAAATATCCGCCACGCGGCCGATGGTGATGCCGCGGAACTCGACGGGCGCGTTTTTCTCTAGGCCGCGCACGGTTTGGTCGAAGAGCAGGACGAATTTGAGGGTGGGATTGAAGCTGGCGTTGTTCGCTTCGTCCTCGTTGCGATGGAGCGCGAAGGTGCTTGCGTCCGTGGCGGGCTTGCCGGGTGATGAGCCTTCCGGCAGGCCGAAGGATACGCCGCCGGAAACGAGTGCCTGCAAGGGCGGCGTACGCACCTTGAAACCATTCGCGCCGGCACTGATGTCGATGCCGCTGGTGTTCCAGAAGCGCGTGTTCTCGGTCACGAGCGGCGCGTATTCCTGCTGGATGAATGCGTTGTAGGAAACCCGCATGCCATCCTGCGAAAGCGTGCGTCCTTCAATGCGCCCGACCTCGAAGCCGCGGCAATAGATCGGCGATCCCACGGCGAGCAGTCCGGCCTCGTCGGCTGTTAGAACGATGCGGCGGCCTGGCACGCTGAGGTTGGTGGCGGGTGGTGTTTCCAGACCCACGAAATAAGACTCCGCATCCGCATCGTCCGGCCCGGGATCGAGTTCGATGTGGGCACCTTCGAGCACGGTGTTGATGCCGGTGACGCTGGCCCCGGAAAAACGCACCTTCACCACCCAGAAGCGCGTGCCCTTGCGCAGCAGGTGTTTCGCCTTGGTATCCATCTCGATGTCCACCATCACGGACTTGAGGTCCTCCGAAAGCTGCACGGTCCTTACGATGCCCACCTTCACCGAGCGGCAACGCACCTCAGTCTTGCTCGCGCCGATCTGCTCCGCTGTCTCGAAACGCACATGCGCAATCGGCCCGGCGGAAGTGAAGTGACGGAACAACATCCAGCCGCCTAACAGCAGCGCCACGAGCGGCACCACCCAGACGATGTTCCAACGCTGTGCGCTGCGGATTTCCGGCGGGACGGAGGGGATGGTAGTCGTTTCTTCGCTCAAGTTTCGGGGTCCGTTAATGTTTCAAGCGCGGGAGCATCCGTCATTTCATCCAGACGATCCCATAACAGGCGCGGGTCGAAACTCATCGCCGCGAACATGGTAAGCATGACGACGCCCGCAAATGCAAGCGCTCCCGGCCCGGGCGTGATCGCCATGTAGTTTCCGAGTTGCACCAGCGAGACCAGGATGCCGACCACGAAAATGTCCACCATCGACCAGCGGCCTAGCAGTTCCGTGAGTAGATACAGCCTGCCAAGCACCGTGGGCGAAGGCCGCACCTTGCCGGTCGCCGCCAGACATAGCCAAGTGAGCGCCACGATTTTGAGTAGGGGAATCAGGATGGAAGCGGTGAAGATAACGATGGCGATTGGATAAGCGCCGGTGTTCCAAAAGGTCATCATGCCGGTGAGGATCGTGTTGTGCGTCACGATCCCCAGTTCCACCACCGTCATGATGGGCAGCAGGTGCGAGGGAATGTAGAGGGCGGTGGCGGCGAGCATCAGCGCCACCGTGTTCTGGATGCTCGCGGGTTTCCGCAAATGCAGCGGGCTGCCGCAGCGCGGGCATTTCCCGACAGACACCGGCGAGACGCGGCTGCAGGTGTGGCAAGCAGCTAAGCCAAGTGCGGCTGCTTTCGGCGGGCGCGGACTCATGTGCGCGCCACCTCCAAGCGATCCCACAATTCCTCGCGATCAATCCCCGCGACAGCGGCGGCTAGGCATAACATCACTCCTGCAAAGGCCCAGAAACCGTAGCCGAATTCCACGTCCGCCACCTTCGCGAGTTTCAGCAGGCTGACCAGCACTCCTAACAGAAAAACCTCCACCATGTTCCAAGGCTCGCAGCGGTACATCCACTTCGCCACCGTGCGCGCTCCCGGTGCAGCCCTGCCGATCATCAACGGCGCACACACGTAGATCATCCCGCCCGCAAGGACCAGCGGCGTGACGACGGTGAAGAGCAGGATTGAAAACCCGAGTATCGGCGCGTCTTCATTCATCAATGCCGTGGACGCACCCATCAGCGTGAGATTCCGCCGCAGCGAGGCCGCATCCATTGTTAGAAATGGGAACACATGCACCAGCACCATCAGGAAAATCGCCGCCAGTGAGAACGCGGACGCGCGTGCCAGCGAGGCAGGCCGGTTCTGATAGAGCATCGCGCCGCAGCGGGCGCAACGCGCCGCGATGCCTTCCGCTAGCGGCGAAGCATCGTGCAGCGTGTCGCAGAAATGGCACGCGTAATGGCGCGGTCCACCCTGCGGTTTTGGCCAGGAAAGCATCGCCCGCCAAGTTCTGGTAAGTTCCTCTTTCATGCCTCGCGCGTCGCGACCACGCGTTGTGCCAACTCGCCCAGACCCTCGACTCCGCATTCGACGAAATCGCCCGCCTGCAAATATCGCGGCGGCGTCATGCCCATGGCCACGCCGCCCGGCGTGCCGGTAGCCACCACATCGCCCGGCAGCAGTGTCATGAAGCGGCTGATGTAACTCACAAGTTGGCGCACAGAGAACATCATGTCACCGGTCCAACTATTCTGGCGCATCTCGCCATTGACCTTGCACCACAGCCGCAGTTTCTGCGGATCGAGGATTTCATCTGCCGTCGTCAGCCATGGTCCCATCGGCGCGAAAGTGTCCGCGCTTTTGCCCTTGGTCCACTGACCGCCCATTTCCTTCTGGAAGGCGCGCTCGGAAAAATCACAGAAGGTCGAGTAACCGGCGACGTAATCTAACGACTCGCGCTCTTCGACATAAGTCGCCGTCCGCCCGATCACCACCGCCAGTTCCACTTCATAGTCGAGTTTCTTCGCCCCGCGCGGGATCACCACATCGTCAAACGGCCCGCTCCATGCGCTGGATGCCTTCATGAAAAGCGTCGGCTCCGTCGGGATGCCCTCGCCCAGCTCCTTCGCGTGCTCGAGATAGTTTTTTCCGACGCAGACGAGTTTTGAAGGACGATTCACCGGCGGCCCCAGCCGGATGCGCGGGTCCACCTCGCCGCCGCCCACACAGCCATCGGCCACCCACTCCGCGAGTGCCTCCAGTCCGCCAGACGCGAAAAAACCCTCGTCGTAATCGTTGAACTCACCGCTCGCGTCCACTCGGCGACCATTTGGAAGCAGTAGTCCCGGCTCCTCGCGCCCTTCATCGCCGAATCGGATCAATTTCATGCGCGGACTCTAGCTGACTCTGCAGAAACCAAAATGCGAAAATCCGCGCGGTGGCCGCATGAGCTTATAAATGAAGCGGCCCGACCGATCATCCCCCTAGGAAAAACCCATTAACCCGGGAGGCATCTCAGTCGGACCGCCTTGTCTTGCGACGCGCTTCCTGTATCCCCGGTCCGGCTAGGCGGCAAGAAAAAGTTTAATGTTTTTTTCAGAAGCCAGGAAGTGCTGTGGGACTGAACGCAGCCGGGCTGGAGACGAAGCTGGTTCTGACAGAATCATTTGGGACAAAATCATTGAAGACTGGGACGACCGGGCATCTCGTTCTCCGGGTTTCTTCAAAAATGATTCTGTCTCCATCTTCACACCCGCAACTACTTCAGCTCTGTAAAATCAGGCTATTCGCTTGCCTCGTTGGCATGAACGGTGTTTTTTGAAGCACACCAAGCTCATGAAACTTCACTCTGTAAACCTAGTCTCCGCTGGATGTCTGTCATCCGCGTTCTGTCTGTTGCCATCATTGGCCTCCGCGCACCCCGGACATCATCATCCCGTCGTGGATGACGGTTTCGGCGCGCTGCGTTCGAGCTTCCTCCATCTTCACGGCAATCTCGAGATCGGTCTGGCTGCTTGTGCACTCGCCGCAGTGATCGTTTTTACCATGGCGCGGAAAGCACCGGTGCGCGTGGCCGCAGCGGTCACACTCTGCGGCTCGCTCGCAATGCTAGCCATTCCCTGAAAAAATCTGATCCACATTTATCTTGGCGGCGGATTACATGTGAATCCCGATGTCGGGGTTCCTCTTTGAAACCAAACACCAATTCCCAATCATGAAATTCACAAGAAACATCCTGATCGCCGCGTCCATCGTCACACTCGCTGCGGTTCCTGCCGCATTCGCGGATGGAGGCAAGGACGCTGATGTCGCTCCCGCAGTAGAAGAAACAGAAATCACCGATGGCGAAGACACGGTCGTTGACGAAGGCGGTGCCGATGCGGAAGTCGTCATCTGCGACAAAGAAAAGTGCGAAGACACCGACTGCGAACTCGTGGATCCCGCAGTCTGCGAAATGACCGGCAATCCTGAAGTGCAGCGCGATGGCGACAAAGGCCTCGAGAATCCGGACGTGATCTTCTACAACACCGCCGTGGATCTTCCTGCGAAGGCCGAGACTAGCGCCGGCAGTGACGAACGCGCCGCCTCCATCCAGACGAAGTCCGCTGCGATGAGCCAAGTGAACAAGGAGAAAAAAGGCCCGGTGGCACTCGTCAAGAAAGGCCGCGTGTTCCTCCGCTGATTCTACTGAAATACTCATGTATCCCCGAAGGGTCGCCGTGAAAAAACGGCGGCCCTTTTTCCTTCCCCCATTGTTGTTATGAAACATTTCGTTTTGATACCGTTGTTGCTGCTGCCAGTCAGATTGTCCGCCATCGGCCCGCAAGATCTCAACCGCCCCACGCCGCCGCCGGAGGCACGGCTGCGCGATCACAAGATCGTCGAGAAAGCTGGCAAGACTGAAGAAGGAGTCGTCAACGACGAGAACCAAGTGCTGGTGGAATCGCTCGCTGGCATCGTGATCGCATCGGATGCTGAGTCCGCGCTGAAGATGCAGGCCCGCATCCGCAAAGGTGTGGAAATCGAAGGGTTTCCAGAACATGAAGCCGCAGCCATCCGCAGGATCGCGGAGCAGTGCGTCGGCAAGCCGGTGACGCTGGCGGAGCTCAATGATTTGTTAGAAAAGCTGGAGCAGCAATCGCGCGATCACGGCCACATGCTGCGTAGGGTCACTTTTCCGGCGCAAGAGATCACTACGGGCGTGCTGGCCATCCGCATGGGGCCATCGGATGCCGGGCGAGTGAAGGTTTCTGGGAACCCGTCGTTCGGCATGGACTTCGCGACTGAGGAATTCCGCACCCGCCCCGGTGCGCCGGTCGATGAGGCGGTGATTCTCGATGATATCGACTGGCTCAACGAGAACCCGCTGCGGCGCGCGACGATTTCCTACGCCGCCGGAGAAGGCGAGGACGACCTGGATCTAACACTCCGCCTCAAGTCGCCGAAACCATGGCGCGTCTATGGCGGCTTCGACAATCAGCTCAGTGAGAGCCTCGGCGACGAGCGCGCGTTTCTCGGATTCCAGCACGGCAACGTGTTCGGTCTGGATCATCGGATCACCGCGCAGGTGACATCGGCGATGGAGTCGGAAAGTCTGTTAGGAGCGAGTGTGATCCACGAGATGCCGCTGGTGGGCAGGCATCTGCTGGAAGTTTCCGGCGGCTACACCACCTCAGAGACGGACGTGGCGGGGCCGCTCGACCAGAGCGGCGAGTTCGGTCGCGCGGCGGTGATGCACCGCATGCAATTGCCGCGCTGGTATGGCATCGCGCACGAGTGGCGTAGTGGCATGGAGTTCCGCAACAACGACTATCTGTTTCCTGATGAAAGCTCCCGCACCGTGCGATTTTTCCAGTTGGAAACCGGCTGGAAGGGAAGGCGCGCGGATCGTTTCGGAACGACACAAGTCGCACTCGGCATGCTTTACAGTCCGGGGCAGGGGATTCTCGGCTCGGATGATGAGGACTTCATCGCGCTCGGCGCGGATGGTGCGGAGTCGCTGATCCTGCGCACAGATCTCGAACGCTCGCTGCGTTTGGGGAAATACGGCTCACTGGCCACTCGCCTCCGCGCGCAATGGTCGGATTCCAAGCTGCTTTCCTCTGATCAAATCTCCGCCGGTGGGATGACCCGCGTGCGCGGCTTCGACGAAGTAGTGGGCTACGCCTCCAGCGGCATGGTGGGAAATATCGAGTGGCAAAGCCCTACATGGAGTGTTCCCCACGCTGGAGATCTGTTAGGCGTGTGCTTCGTCGATGGTGCGGTGCTGGATCGAGATTCCAAGAGCGATCCCGGAGAACTTCTCTCCACAGGCTTCGGCGCACGCTGGCGCTGGAGTGAGAATTTCTACGGCCGCCTCGACTGCGGCTTCCCACTCGAAAACCCGGACACCATCGACTCGAATCCGATGTGGCATTTCGCAGTAGGCTTCAACTGGTGAGGCTTGCCCGCTAGCAAAAGAATCACCACGCCGAGTGCATCGGTGGTTTTCGCAGTCGGGTAATCCCCCGCGAAGGGCAGGTGGATGAAACCTGCCATGCAATGCGGGGCGGTCCTGCTGAGGTGGTGCAGTGTGAGAAACATCACTTGGTTGCAGAGATAGCGCCCGGCGTTGTCGGAGATCGTCGTGGTGTGTCCGGCTGCTTCCAATGCGGCGAGCAGTGGTTCCAGCGGCAGTGTCGAGTGAAGTGTATCATCTGCGCTTGGAATCACTGGCAGATTGCGTGGCTGGCGTCCCGCCTTGTCGGGAATGGCGAAGTCCAGTGCGTTGTGAGCCGTCCGTTCCAGCCGGATGGTCTTGCTGCCTGCGGCTTCACCGAGCATCAGCACGACATCCGGCCGCACCTCGCGGATGGCGCGTTTCATTCGTGCGGGACCAAGCACCGAATCCACCGGCAGAATCCGCGTGTGTATCCATGGAAACGTTTCACTCAATCCCGTTATCGCCAGGGACGAGGCATTCGTGGCGCGACCATCAAACGGACCGAAGGCGGTGACGAGAATTCTCATCGGTGAATCCTACCATGCGGCTGCGATCGCTGAACTCAAGCCCGGATCCAGCCGCATCACGGAGGTGAGATAGAAGCGGCCCGACTGATCATCCCCAAGGAAAACCCATTAACCCGGAGGCATCTCAGTCGGACCACCTGTGGTGTCGCGACGAATGGGATAGAGCAACTGCCGTGCCAGATTATCGGGCAGCTTGTTTTGTCGTGAGGCGAGACGCCGCTTCGTGGCTGCTGCGTCCCGCAGCAAAGTCACATTGCGGCGAGACGCCACAACCACCGGACACCAAACCCCGGAAGGTCGTCGCTATCGCTTCTCGACCCCCGGCTAATTTCTCCGATCCCTGCCGACAAGATCGAATCCTTGAAGGCATTGGAATGAATACCGCCGCCACGTTTCCTCACTTCTTCTTCAGCTTCGTCACACGGCCGCTGACGTTCCAGTCCTGCACATAAAGGTCGCCGTTCGGTGCGAAGCCGAGGCCGTGGGGGGCGGTGAAGATGCCGAGCTTCTGGTCTTTTGGCTCGACGCCGTAGTTAGCCCACTGATTGCGTTTTGGGTTATCACCGAGAAAGGCGATGGGTGCGCCGTTTTTGTCGAGAATGGTGACGCGGGCCTCGAGTTCGGCGACGCCGAGGTTTTCACCAAGCCAGGAAAACGAGCAGGGCAGGCGCAGGTTGGACGCATGCACGCCGATCCACACGCCTTCGAGATCCAGATGGCAGAGGCGGCGGTTGCCACGATCCGCAACTAACAGGCGCGGCGCACCAAAGCGGTGGTCGATGGTCAGTCCGTGGCAGGTGTTGAACTGGCCGTCGCCGGTGCCTTTTCCGCCGAAGGACTTGAGCAACTTGCCGGTGGCATCGAACTTGTGGATCATCTGCGCGCCGTAGCCAGTGGCTGCGAAGATCGCCCCATCGGGCGCTACGGTCACGGCGGTGAGGCCGTTCCATCCGCCGGGTACTTCACCGGTGTTGGCGTTGGGAATTTCCAGTAGCAGCTTGCCGTCGGTGTCGATCTTGCAAACGCGTGCGGCTGAGGCGGGCAGGCCGACTTTTTCGCGTGCGCCGTTGCCCTTAGCGTTGCCCTGCGCGCCGTAGAGCACCGTTTTCCCGTCCTCCTGGCGCAGGTCCATCGCGTGGAATCCCGGGCAGTCAGGTGCGATGGCTTTGATGAAATTCCCGTCCTTGTCCCAGACGATCACGGCCAGATCGGATTCCGTGCTGAAATAAACCGTTTCATCCGGTGCCACGAGCACGCTGCCGTGAGTGGGGCCGAGCGCCTTGCCTTCCGGCAGCTTGCCCCAGCCGGGGATGGCCTCATAAGTCCACTCGCCATTGCCAGTGACCACGGGGCTGGTGACATCAGCGCCGGGTGCTGTGGCGTGATCGGGATGGGCGAGCAGGATGGACGGAAGGACGGCGAGTAATGCGATGCGTGGGATCATGGATTCGGAAACAAGCGGATCATGGGCACTTTGGCAAGGATTTCACCTGAGGGCTGGCTACAGTTTTTACCGCAATGCCGCGAAGGTCGCGCAGAGGAAGAACCCGGCATGATGCAAGGGACATAATCATTTTGAAGAATGCCACAGTGGGAAGGCTTCATCATCTGGGTCTTCATGATTCTGTCGTAAAATGATTCTGTCAAAAAACCACGGAAGTTCGGGTTTCATCAGGTCTGAAGTAGGACAGCAGAATCCAGCTTCCGTCAGCATTTCGCCCGATGACCGCAAAGCCTTGCCAGCCCGGCAGCAAAAGGGCGAGAACACAGTCAGCCACATTTCCGCGCCATGCGTCTTGCCGTCCTCAACATCGTCGGACTTTCCGAGTCCTTGCTAGGTTCCCACATGCCGGGGCTTACGGCGTTTGCGGAGAAACACGGCCGCCAATCCTACACGCCGGAGTTTCCCGCCGTCACCTGCACCGCGCAGTCATCGTTGCTCACCGGCGCGCCCGTATCCTCACACGGCATCGTCGCCAACGGCTGGTATGATCGCGAGTCCGCCGAGGTGCGCTTTTGGAAACAAAGCAATCACCTCGTCCACGGCGAAAAACTCTGGGACACACTGCGCCGCGAAATCCCCGGCTTCACCTGCGCCCAGCTCTTCTGGTGGTACAACATGCACTCCACTGCGGACTTCACCATCACCCCGCGCCCGCTCTATCCGGCGGATGGGCGCAAGGTCTTCGACATCCACACCCAGCCGATGCCCATGCGCGATGAACTGAAGCGCGATCTCGGGGAGTTCCCATTCCCCGCATTCTGGGGACCAGCAGCAGGCATCGCCTCCTCCGAGTGGATCGCCGCCTCCGCGATGTGGGTGGAGGAAAAACACGCGCCCACCCTCAGCCTCGTCTATCTGCCGCATCTCGACTACCCGCTCCAGAAGGACGGCCCACTCGCATCTAACATCCCCGATGAGCTTCAGAAAATCGACCGCCTCGCCAGCGAACTCATCGCCTTCTACGAGAAGCACGGCGTCCGCGTGCTCATCCTCTCCGAATACGGCATCTCACCCGTTTCCCGGCCCATCCACCTCAACCGCCTCTTCCGCGAACAAGGCTGGCTCTCCATCAAACACGAACTCGGCTGCGAAACACTCGACTGCGGCGGCTCCCGCGTCTTCGCCATCGCCGATCACCAAGCCGCGCATGTCTATCTGAACGATCCCACACTTCTCGGCGAAGTCCGTTCACTGTTAGAAAACACCCCCGGCATCGACGAAGTCCGCATCCCATCGGAAACATGGGGGCCATGCATCGCCACCGAACGCGCCGGAGACCTCATCGCCATCGCCGAGCCCAACGCGTGGTTCACCTACTACTTCTGGGAAAACGATGCCCTCGCACCCGACTACGCGCGCACCATCGACATCCACCGCAAGCCCGGCTACGACCCCTGCGAACTCTTCCTCGATCCCGCACTGCGCCTGCCCAAGCTCTCCATCGCGAAATTCCTCCTGAAGAAAAAACTCGGCCTGCGCGGGTTACTCCAAGTCATCCCGCTGGACGCCACCCTCGTCAAAGGCTCCCACGGCCGCGATCACGTTCCGGAAAACGAACGGCCTGTGTTGTTAGGAACAAGCTCACCCGCCGCCACCGCCGAAGACATTCATCGCGTGATCCGTGAAACGCTCCAATAACCGCAAGGAGGGACCGATCCTCCGGGCGGTCCGCGAGAATGATGAGTGAATGAACGGGCCGATGCATAAGCCTTCCGGCCCCGCATCGAATCACTCAATCGCCAAGCATTCGCCGGACCGCAAGGAAGATCGGTTCCTGCCATTTTCCTGAAAGCTCCGATAGCAGCTTCCTTCAACCTTTCCGAAGCTAATCCGTTTGCTATTTTTAGATTGTTGAACCAAAACACTATTCGTCCAACCAATGTGCGACGAAGGATAGCCCATCACGACAGAATTCACCCTTAAGCGCATGGTGCGGTGTTGCCGAGCAACTTAGAATCCAAGCCTACGAACACAAAGATGAAAAACAAAATGAAGAACACTAAGTTGAATCAAATAATCATGCTTTGCGGAGTCGCCATGCTTTCTGGTTGTGCTTCGTCAGTAGTGCCTGCCGGGCCAGATACCTACATGATCTCAACAACGGAAATTGGTCTGACACAGGGTGGTCGTGCCAAGGCGGCAGCCTATCGCAAGGCTGATGAGTGGTGTAGGAAGCGAGGATTGGTGATGGTGCCCATCGCTGTCGATCAACATTCGGCTGAACCGTTTGGCCGCTACGGCGGTGCTGAGTTGACTTTCCGGGCGCTACGACCAGGCGACCCAGAGATACGGCGAATCAACGTGGAAAAGCCGGATCACACACAGCGCATTCAGATCAGGTAAAGCTCCAAGCCGTGACGTTGAAATCGCGGCTAGACCATCGTTGGGGATTCCTTCTTCATGCTGCCTTCTCTCTAATTTTAACATCAACCGTCCAATCGAAGCACCAATGCCGACCGTGTTCACAAAAGACGGATTTCGTTTTTTCTTCTACAGCAACGACCATACGCCGATCCACGTTCATGTGAAGCACGGGAATGGTGAGGCGGTTTTTGTAGTCGATGGTGAGGTCGTTTTGCGTGAGTCTGTAGGAATGAAGACGAGGGAGCTTGCTAGGGCGGAAGACCTTGCAATCGAGCATCAGCAACTTATTATCCAGAAGTGGCATGAATACTTTAACTGATACGCCTGTTTCGGCGAGGCACTACAATGGAGAGATCATCGTTCTCATGGATAGTGGTCTCGAATTTTCATTTCCCTGCTCGGCTTACCCGCGCCTGGCTTCCGCGACGGACGAACAACGATCCAATTTGGAGTTGTCGCGGATGGGGATTCACTGGCCTGACATCGACGAAGACTTGTCCATTCGCGGCTTGCTCCGCGATCATGCCCAGCGCCAATAGGCTGTCTAATAAATGGAGAACAGCCATCTTGGCTGTTTCGGAGTCCGGGCTTCCAGCCTGGACGTGATGTTCAGAGTCGATTCGGCAGGCTGGAAGCCCACCTCACCACTCACTCCTTCCTCGGCACTTCAACGAGCAACTCTGAAGCCGCGATGTCGGAAGGAGCCACCACTTTTTCATCCAGTGGCAGTTTGTCCATGCTGCCGTAGCGTTGCTCAATGATGCGTTTCACGGCGGGGCGCTGAAGGTCGTAGTCGCGGAATTTCCGTGGCGGGCAGAGTTCCACGCCAGCGTGTTGATAGACTTTCCAGACGAGTTCGGAACAATACAGCTTCTTGTCGTCCCAGCCGAAGCGCGCGTCGTAATCGCGGCCGATCTGCGCTTCCGCCCAAGTCCGTGCTTTGCGATAGGCCTCGGGTGCGACGATGGTTTTCAGCCGCCGCGCGGTGAAGCCCTCGGGTTTTCCACGCGCCATGAAATCCTCCAGCGCAGAGGCGCACACCGGTTGCACGGCTTCCAGCACCATCAGCTTGCCATCCTTCACGAAAACAATCCCGCAGTGCGTGTAGGGCGATGCGGTGGCGGCAATGATCGCCTCGCCTTGTCCAACGGCGGAGCTGCTGAAAACGATGTCGCCCTCGCGCAGGTCGTAGGCTTTCGTTTCCTTCGCGCCGAGCAGACAGAGCGTGGCAATCCAGCAAGCAGCGAGGTGATGGATCTTCATGACTGGACCATCCCCGAAGACGCCACGCGGATCAATGGGAAAAAGGGGAGCACACGCGCCCTCGCGTGTTGAATGAGACGCCCTCGTCTCATTCCGGCGGACCTTCGGACGCATGACGCCGTAGCCAATGAGGGAAGTCCAATGATCTCAGACGCAGGTTTTCGACGAGGGCGTCGAAAACAACACGCGAGGCGCGTGTGCTACCCGATTTCACTCCACCACTTTCAGCCGCGCGAAACGCTTCGCTGATGCGGAGACGTTCTGAGTATCCACCACTTTCACGCGGTCCCAACGCGGGTTGATCGAGGTGACATTCTCAGTGCCAGTGCCCGGCCATGTCAGCAGATCATCGGAAAACTGCGGCGTGTAGGTGAGGCC